>NZ_JBEZCZ010000068.1:0-26129 GCF_040647875.1 Micromonospora sp. NPDC049230 | reverse complement strand
TTTCGTCCGGATACAACACCGGTATCCGGACGAAACCGCGCCTTGCCGGATCGCCGCCCGGACTCCGCCTCGGCACGACCGCCCTTGTGAAACAGGCCATCAGGGAGTGCGTTTCGGAGGTGCTGGCTGGTCCAGCACCTCCGAAACGCACCCTGGTGGTGACTCGCGCGTCGATCGCTGGTGCGCCCCGCAGCCCCGGGCCGGCGGCGGATGCTCAGAACCGCGTCGGCTCGACGGTGGCGTCGGCGTCGTCGGGTTGCCCGTGCAGCGACTCCTCCACCCCGATCAGGTGGTTGGCCATGCGGATCCGGGCGCGCTCCGGGTCGCGTGCGACGAGGGCCTTGAGGATCGCGACGTGCTCGTCGTGGGTACGCCGGTCCGCGCCCTCCTCGTGCAGACTCCGCCAGAGCCGCCCGCGCAGCGTGCGCCCGGCGAACGCCTCGATCAGCCCGACGAGCACCGGATTGTCGGCGTGCACCGCGATGATCCGGTGAAACGCGATGTCGATCTCCATGATCCGTTCGTGCTCCTGCGGAGACCGTCCGGCGATCCGGGCCGCCTCGTCGAGCAACTCCGCCGCCTGGGCGAGGGCCTCGTCGGTGATCCTTGTCGCCGCCAGGCGGGCGGCCTCGCACTCCAGCAGTCGTCGGACGATGTGGATGTGCCGGGTGTCGCCCTGGCCCTGGAAATCCACGACGAAGCCCATCGGGGCCAGCAGTTGCGGCGCGTCGAGGTTGGTGACGTAGGTGCCGTCACCCTGGCGGATGTTGACGATGCCGAGGATCGACAGGGCCGACATCCCCTCGCGCAGTGAGCCCCGCGAGACGCCGAGTGACTCGGCGAGATCCTTCTCGATGGGCAGACGGTCCCCGGGCTTGAAACGCCCTTCCAGGATCATCCGCTTGATGCCGTTCACCACCTCGTCGGTGCGCGACATGACACCCCCTACCGGCCGGCGGGGGTGGCCGCCCCACCCGCGATCACGTACGACTCCGGAGATGACACGGTAGTCGGGTCTGTCGCCGTCCAGTAGTTGCCGTCGGGGAACCGGTAGAGCTCGACCGACTCGGGGCGCATCCGGGTGGAGTAGCCGGGCTGGTGGGGCAGGACGTAACCGCTGCCCGTGCCGGTGTCCCGGATGACGCACGGGTCGGTGAAGTGCTCGTGCAGGTGGTCGACGAACTCGGTGACCCGGTTGGTGAGATCGCCCGAGATCGCGACGTAGTCGAGCACCGACACGTGCTGGACCATCTCGCACAGGCCGACACCGCCGGCGTGGGGGCACACGGGGATGTCGAACTTCGCGGCGAGCAGCAGCACGGCGACGATCTCGTTGATGCTGGCCAGCCTGCCGGTGTCGAGTTGGCAGAAGTCGATGGCCCCGGCCTGGAACAGCTGCTTGAACATCACCCGGTTGTGGCAGTGCTCGCCGGTGGCGACGCCGATGGGCGCGACCGCGCGACGGACGGCGGCGTGGCCAAGGATGTCGTCGGGGCTGGTCGGCTCCTCGATCCACAGGGGCTCGAACTGGGCCAGGGCCTTGACCCACTCGATGGCCTGACCGACGTCCCACACCTGGTTGGCGTCGATCATCAGGTTGCGGTCCGGGCCGAGGATCTCCCGGGCGATGGCGCAGCGGCGGATGTCGTCGTCGAGGTTGGCGCCCACCTTGAGCTTGACGTAGCCGTAGCCGGTGTCGACCGCCTCCTGGCACAGCCGGCGCAGCTTGTCGTCGCCGTAGCCGAGCCAGCCGGCCGAGGTGGTGTAGGCGGGGTAGCCGGTCCGGTCGAGTTCGGCGAGACGGGCGGCCTTGGTGCTCTCCTTGGCGCGCAGGATGGCCAGTGCCTCGTCGCGGGTCAACGCGTCGGACAGGTAGCGCAGGTCCGCGATGTCGACGAGTTGCTCGGGGGACATGTCGACGAGCAGCCGCCACAGCGGCTTGTCGGCGACCCGGGCGACCAGGTCCCACGACGCGTTCAGCACGGCGGCCAGCGACAGGTGGACGACGCCCTTCTCCGGGCCGAGCCACCGCAGTTGGGAGTCGGAGGTGAGCAGGCGGTAGACCGCGCCCATGTCCGCCGCCATCGTCGCGACGTCCACGCCGACGAGGCGCTGTGCCTGATGGACCGCCGCCGCGACGACGATGTCGTTGCCGCGACCGATGGTGAAGGTCAGACCGTGGCCCGCGAGTGGCGCGCCAGTGCTGTCGACGCCGTCGGTGTGCAGGACGACGTAGGCCGCCGAGTAGTCGCCGTCCTTGTTCATGGCGTCGGAGCCGTCAGCGGTCAGGGAGGTGGGGAAGCGGACGTCCTCGATGGTGACGGCAGTGATCTGCGGCATGCGCTCCTCGCCCGGCTAGGCTAAAGATCAGATGATCTCTGGGAGTATACGGAGGGTTAATCCGACACGTCAACGACGTCGATCACCCATGAATCCAAGACATCCAATGTTTTTGTCGTGATACGAATGCGTCAGCGCGCCGTCTTCCCGGCCGCCGCACCCGGTTCGGGGCCTCGGTGCCGGCCGTGGCGACATTCGGGCGCTGGTAGAAACCCCGCCGCGCGACGGCCTGTGTCGTTCCCGGTCTGTTGATGCGCGGTCGGCAGGATTGGGATAGTGCCCGCGAAGAGTGGATGGCGCTCCCGGAAGGTTGGATGTCCACTTCAGATTCTGACATTGACGGCCGGAAATAAATAGGGATCCTTACGTCTGAAGACTTAATACATCACACCTTTCCGCATGTCGGCACCTAGCTCGATGTCACGTCCGCGCGGCCCGCGCCGGCCGGGTTCGGCACGGGCGGCGCAAGCCCGTGACGACCATCACCAGCCACGGTGCCGACACGCCCGGGACCGACATGTGGGGTGTGACAACCGCAGCGTCCCTATATATGGTGTCGACGCAGCTGGTTCGGCCGCTCAACCGAGCGGTCGAGGCAAGAGGGAACCCGGTGTGAATCCGGGACTGTCCCGCAGCGGTGAGTGGGAACGACAGCCGTCATGAGCACTGGGCCACCAATCGGTCTGGGAAGCGACGGCCAGTAGGAGACCGGCGAGCCCGGTCGTGCCCGCGAGTCCGAAGACCTGCCAGCGCGCCGTACACCCGCACCCGGGTGGGCGGCGGTCCGAGGCCGCGTGGGACGGCCGACGCCACCTGACCGCGCCTGCCCGCGCGGCGTCCGATGGTGTCTGTCTCCACGCACCCGAAGACCATCAGGTCTCGAACTCGCGAGGAGTGAGTGGTGACAGTCACCGAGGTAGTCCCGGCAAGCGGCGACGCGGTCCTGCGGCGGACGCCGATGCAGGTCCGCAAACGCAACGGCAGCACCGAATCCGTGGACGTCAACAAGATCGTCCGGGCCGTCGAGCGGTGGGCCGACGACCTGACCGACGTCGACCCGATGCGCGTCGCCACCCGCACGATCAGCGGCCTGTACGACGGCGCGACGACTGCCGAGCTGGACCGGCTGTCCATCCAGACCGCCGCCGAGATGATCGGTGAGGAACCGCAGTACTCCCGTCTCGCCGCCCGGCTGCTCGCCGGCTACGTCGACAAGGAGGTGCGTCGGCAGGGCGTCACCTCGTTCAGCGCGGCGATCCGGGTCGGTCACGCCGAGGGCCTGATCGGGAACGACACCGCCGCGTTCGTCGCCGCACACGCCGCGATGCTTGACGACGCCATCGACACCGACGGCGACCGGAGGTTCGAGTACTTCGGCCTGCGCACCGTCTACGACAGGTACCTGCTGCGCCACCCCACCAGCCGGCTCGTGCTGGAGACCCCGCAGTACTGGCTGCTGCGGGTGGCCTGCGGGCTGTCCCAGACGCCGGACGAGGCGGTCGACTTCTACCGACTGATGTCCAGCCTGGCCTATCTGCCCAGCTCACCGACGTTGTTCAACTCCGGCACCCGGCACACCCAGATGTCCTCCTGCTACCTGGTCGACTCGCCGCGTGACGAGTTGGACTCGATCTACCAGCGCTACGCCCAGGTCGCCAACCTGTCCAAGTTCGCCGGCGGCATCGGCATCGCGTACTCCCGGGTTCGGTCCCGGGGCGCGCTGATCCGCGGCACCAACGGGCAGTCCAACGGGATCGTGCCGTGGCTGCGCACGCTGGACGCGAGCGTCGCCGCCGTCAACCAGGGCGGCCGGCGCAAGGGCGCGGCCTGCGTCTACCTGGAGCCGTGGCACCCGGACGTCGAGGAGTTCCTGCAACTGCGGGACAACACCGGCGAGGACGCCCGGCGCACCCACAACCTCAACCTGGCCAACTGGGTCCCGGACGAGTTCATGCGCCGGGTCGAGGCCGACGAGATGTGGTCGCTGTTCGACCCGCACGAGGTGCCCGAGTTGCCCGACCTGTGGGGGGAGCGGTTCGACGCCGCGTACCGGCAGGCCGAGGCGCAGGGCCGCCACGTGCGGCAGGTCCCGGCGCGGGAGCTGTACGGGAAGATGATGCGCACCCTCGCCCAGACCGGCAACGGGTGGATGACGTTCAAGGACGCCGCGAACCGGCTGTGCAACCAGACCGCCGAGGACGGCAACGTGGTGCACCTGTCCAACCTGTGCACGGAGATCATCGAGGTGTCCAGCGACGCCGAGACGGCCGTGTGCAACCTCGGCTCGGTGAACCTCGCCGCGCACCTCACCGACGGCGGCATCGACTGGGACCGGCTGCGCGCCACGGTCCGTACCGCGGTGACCTTCCTCGACCGGGTCATCGACATCAACTACTACCCGACCGAGCAGGCGGCGGCGAGCAACCCCCGCTGGCGGCCGGTCGGGCTGGGGCTGATGGGCCTTCAGGACGTCTTCTTCGCGTTGCGGCTGCCGTTCGACTCCACGGCCGCGCGGGAGTTGTCCACCCGGATCAGCGAGGAGTTGTACCTGACCGCGCTGGAGACCTCCGCCGACCTGGCGCGTCGCTTCGGCGCGCACCCGGCGTACGCGCAGACCCGGGCCGCGCGGGGCCAGCTCCAACCCGACCTCTGGGGTGTCGAGGGTACGCAGACCGCGCGCTGGGCGGCGCTGCGGGAACGGGTCGCGGCGGACGGGTTGCGCAACTCGCTGCTGGTGGCGGTCGCCCCGACCGCGACCATCGCCTCGATCGCCGGGTGCTACGAGTGCATCGAGCCGCAGGTGTCCAACCTGTTCAAGCGCGAGACCCTGTCGGGGGAGTTCCTCCAGGTCAACACCGCCCTGGTCCGCGAGTTGAAGGCCCGCGGTCTGTGGACCGACCGCATCCGGTCGGCGATCAAGCGCGCCGAGGGGTCGGTGCAGGAGATCGCGGAGTTGCCGGCCGGCGTGCGGGAGTTGTTCCGCACCGCGTGGGAGCTGCCGCAGCGGGCGCTGATCGACCTGGCCGCCGCCCGCGCCCCGTTCATCGACCAGTCGCAGTCGCTGAACCTGTTCCTTGCCGCGCCGACGATCGGCAAGCTCTCCTCGATGTACCTGTACGCCTGGAAGGCCGGGCTGAAGTCCACGTACTACCTGCGCTCGCGCCCCGCCACGCGGATCCAGCAGGCCACCGTCGCGGTCGTCGCCCCGGTGGCGGCCGACGCGGAGGCGCTGGCCTGCTCGCTGGAGAACCCCGAGTCGTGCGAGGCCTGCCAGTGACCCGCGCCGACACCACCACCGACACGAGCACCACCGACACGAGGACCACGCACATGCTGCTCGACCCCGGGATGGACCTCACCCTCCGCCCGATGCGCTACCCGCACTTCTTCGACAGGTTCCGCGACGCGATCCGCAACACCTGGACGGTGGAAGAGGTCGACCTGCACGCCGACCTCGCCGACCTGGACAAGCTGTCGCCGGCCGAGCGGCACCTGGTCAGCCGCCTGGTGGCGTTCTTCGCCACCGGTGACACCATCGTCGCGAACAACCTGGTGCTCAACCTCTACCAGCACGTCAACAGCCCGGAGGGTCGCCTCTACCTGTCCCGGCAGTTGTTCGAGGAGGCCGTGCACGTCCAGTTCTACCTCAACCTGCTCGACACGTACGTGCCGGACGAGACCGAGCGGTTCGCCGCCTTCGCGGCCATCGAGAACATTCCCTCGATCCGTCGCAAGGCCGAGTTCTGTTTCCGCTGGATCGACTCGCTGAACGACCTGCGGGAGCTGCGGACCCGCGACGACCGGCGGACGTTCCTGCTCAACCTGATCTGTTTCGCCGCCTGCATCGAGGGGTTGTTCTTCTACGGCGCGTTCGCGTACGTCTACTTCCTGCGCTCCCGCGGTCTGCTGCACGGCCTCGCCTCCGGCACCAACTGGGTGTTCCGCGACGAGTCCATGCACATGGCGTTCGCGTTCGACGTCGTCGACACCGCCCGCGCCGAGGAACCCGACCTGTTCGACGACGATCTCGCCGACCAGGTCCGGCAGATGCTCACCGAGGCCGTCGAGTGTGAGGTGCAGTTCGCCGAGGACCTGGTGGGCCAGGGGGTGCCCGGTCTGACGTTGGCCGACATGCGGGAGTACCTCCAGCACGTGGCGGACCGCCGCCTCGCCCAGCTCGGCCTCGCCCCGCACTACGGGTCGAGCAACCCGTTCGCCTTCATGGAGTTGCAGGACGTGCAGGAGCTGTCCAACTTCTTCGAGCGGCGGGTGTCCGCGTACCAGGTAGGGGTGGCCGGCACCGTAGCCTTCGACGACGACTTCTAGGGCCCGCGTCGCCCCACGCGTTCCGGTCTCGTCGATCATGGAGTTGTGGTGCCTGATTTGGTGCTGTGCGGGCACTTTGTCACCCACCACAACTCCATGATCGACGAGGCCGTGTGGGGTTGGCTTGTCGCCACTCCGTCTGGACGTGACGGTGCTGCGCTACTTTTCGTCAAACGATCAAGGAAGCGGCGCGCTCAGGTCTGGGCTTCCGCGACGTGACGCCCTTGCCTGGATGGCCATCGACCAACTCCCGGTCTTTGAGGATCGCCATGACCCGGCTGATGGCGGAGTTGTGCACGCCGTACTGATCGGCCAGCTCGCGGGTGGACGGCTGTTTCTCGCCCGGAGCAAGCTCAGGTGGGGCCAACGTCGTGAACGCGGGAGGGTGCCGCGGTGCCGATCGATGAACCGGTGAGTCGGGCAGACGAACTGTTCGCCGTGATGCGGACGCGTGATGCTCACTGGACTCGGGCACCTGACCAATTGCTAGGCGGCGACCGATCCGGGGGCCTGGCGTCGCTTGGTGAGCCACCGCATCACGTGCAGCGGGTGCGACGCCGGGTCCGGAATCGGGTGGAAGACGTGTTCGACCTCGCCGTCGGCGATGATCAGGGTCAACCGCTCGTAGAGCGTCATGTCGCCGGCGGTGCGGGTGGGCAGCCGCAGCGCGTCGGCAAGGGTCAGCCGCGGGTCGGGGATCAGCGGGTAGGGCAACCGCAACCGGTGCGCGAGTTCCCGCTGGTAGCCGGTCGACTGCGCGGACAGGCCGTACACCCGGGCCGCGCCGGCCACGCGGAGTTCCGCGTGGTGGTCGCGGAACCAGGCGGCCTGCTCGGTGCTGCCCCGTGCGCCGTGGACCTCCAACAGCCCGTTGGGCAGGTCGACACCCGGCCGCCCGGTCAGGGGGTACACGAAGACGACGGTGCGCCCGGCGCCGAGCGCGCCGAGATCGACCGGGCGGCCGTCGGTGCCGTAGAAGGACAGCTGTGGCAGGCGCGTCCCGACCAGCGCGGCGGGGTCGGCACCGACGGTGTCACCGCCGGGCACGACCTGGGTCGCGACCGCGTCGAGGCGGGCGTCCAGGGCCTCCCGCTGGGCGGTCAACCGACCGATCCGCTCCTGGAGGCCGGTGATGGTGCTGCGGTACGTGGCCACCGCCGCCGCGCACACGTCGGCCTCGTCGGCACCACCGGCGATCGACTCGACGAACGGGCGGGTCTCCTCCACGGTGAGGCCGAGCGCCATCAACTCGCGGATCTGGGCCACCAGCCGCACCGCGATCGGGTCGTACTCCCGGTAGCCGTTACCCAGCCTCCGGGGCACGACCAGCCCGGCCGACTCGTAGTACCGCAGGGCCCGGACCGTGGTCCCGGTCCGTCGTGCCAGCTCACCCACCCGCATCCCGCGACCCTAAACCCGCACCCTGGGGTACGGGTCAACGTGTCCATCGTCGCGGTGTCACGGCCGCCGTTTCCTGCCAGTCTGGCTGCGAAAAGACGTCGTGAGCAGGGAGTGTGTGATGACGGCAATCAGCCGGGTACGCGGTCGGCAGATCCTCGACAGCCGGGGCAACCCGACAGTGGAGGCCGACGTGGTGCTCACCGACGGCTCGACCGGGCGCGCGGCCGTGCCGTCCGGGGCGTCGACGGGGGCGAACGAGGCGGTCGAGCTGCGCGACGGAGACCTCACGCGCTTTCACGGCAGGGGCGTCACGACGGCGGTCGCCGCGGTGAACGGTGCGATCGCCGACGCGGTGCTCGGGCTCGACGCGGAGGACCAGGCGCTGATCGACGAGACGATGATCGCTCTCGACGGCTCGAAGGACAAGTGTCGACTGGGCGCCAACGCGATCCTCGCGGTGTCCCTGGCGACGGCCAAGGCGGCGGCGTCGGCGCACCGGCAGCCGCTCTACCGCTACGTCGGTGGCGTCGGGGCCCGCCTGCTGCCGGTGCCGATGATGAACATCATCAACGGCGGAGCACACGCCGACAACCCGCTCGACTTCCAGGAGTTCATGATCGCTCCGGTCGGGGCGCGGACGTTCGCCGAGGCGGTCCGGATGGGCGCGGAGGTCTTCCACACGCTCAGGGCGTCACTCGCGGCGGCCGGGCACAGCACCAACGTCGGTGACGAGGGCGGCTTCGCACCGACCTTCACCGACGCCGACGAGGCGCTGCGGTTCGTGCTGCGCGCCATCGAGGACGCCGGGTACGAGCCCGGCACCGACCTGACGATCTGCCTCGACCCGGCCAGCTCGGAGTTCTTCCGGGACGGCGTCTACGACTACGTCGGCGAGGGGCGTCAGCGCACCGTCGAGGAGCACACCGACTACCTGGTGGACCTCGTCGCCCGATACCCGATCAGTTCGATCGAGGACCCGATGGCCGAGGACGACTTCGCCGGGTGGAAGCGGCTGACCGCGTTGGCGGGGGAGCGCGTGCAGTTGGTCGGTGACGACGTCTTCTGCACCGACGTCGACCGGCTGCGCGCCGGGATCGACGGCGGTTACGCCAACGCGATCCTGGTCAAGGTCAACCAGATCGGTACGCTCACCGAGACTCTCGCCACTGTGGACGCCGCCCACAAGGCGGGCTACCGGGTGGTGCTGTCACACCGTTCCGGCGAGACCGAGGACACCACGATCGCCGACCTGGCCGTGGGCGTCGGCTGCGGCCAGATCAAGACCGGCTCGCTGTCGCGCTCCGACCGCACGGCCAAGTACAACCAGCTGATCCGCATCGAGGAGGAGTTGGGCGGCCGAGCCGTCTACGCCGGGCGCCGCTGAGAACGCCGCACCGCCCCCCATCCGCGCCGCGCCGCCCTGCAAGATCGCGTGGGGGGCCTGGAGGGGCGGATCTAGGTTCGGGAGTGCACAGTCTCTGATCTCTTCCGGAGGGAACCTGCTGATGGCTGACATCACCGTGCGACCCATGGCCGACACCGACGCCGACCGGGTCCTGGCGATCTACCAGGTGGGCCTCGACGCCGGCAACGCCAGCTTCGAGGTCACCGCCCCCACCTGGGCGGCCTTCGACGCGGCGCGGTTGACCGGGCACCGCTTCGTGGCCGTCGACCGCGACGGCGGCGTCGTCGGCTGGATCGCCGTCTCGCCGACCTCGACCCGCGCCGTGTACGCCGGCGTTGTCGAACACTCCGTCTACGTGGACCCGGCCGCCCAGGGCCGTGGCGTCGCCCGCCTGCTGCTGGACGCACTGATCACCTCCACCGAGGCGGCCGGCATCTGGACCATCCAGTCCGGGATCTTCCCGGAGAACACCGCGAGCCTCACGCTGCACGAGCGGGCCGGGTTCCGCGTGATCGGCGTACGCGAGCGGGTCGGCCGCCACCACGACCGGTGGCGTGACGTCGTCCTGCTGGAACGCCGCAGCCCGGTCATCACCTGACGAACCCACGGCACTCCTACCGGCCACCACCACGAGGAGTCACCGTCGGCTGGCGCAGGCGACACACGTCCGCGCCGACGGGCGGGCGACGAGCCGTTCGGCGGGGATCGGTCGGGAGCACCGTTCGCAGATGCCGTAGCTGCCCTCGTCGATCCGCCGCAGCGCGACGTCCAACTCCGCCAGACGTCGGCGGGCCGCGTCCAGGACGGCGGTGAGCTGCGCGCGTTCGAAGGCGATAGTGGCGCCCTCGGGGTCGTGCTCGTCGTCGGCGTTCGACGACCGGGACGCCTCGAAGAGGCTGCGCAGGTCACCCTCCAGGGCGGTGGCCTGCGCTTCGGTCTGCTCGCGCAGGCGCAGCAGGTCCTGACGGATCGTGCGGGAAACCCGGTCCATGACAGCTCCACCCTACTGCGGGATCACCTGAGGGTGCGGCTGTGCGGGGCGGAGAGGGCGGCAGCCTCGGCGGGCCGAAGCCCAGGTCGCGAAGGTGGACCTCGACGTCGGCGCGGGCGTCGGATCACCGTCTGGTGCGGGTGCCGTCCCGATGCGGCCGGCCGTGCCCGTCGTCCCGGTCGATCCGCAACTCGCGCTCCAACTCGGCGATGACCGCCCGCAGGTCGTCCAGCCGTTGGGTGAGCGCGATGCGGTCCACCTCGTCCGGTACGCCGTCGCCGTCCTCGTCGTAGTCGGGGGCCAGTCGTTCGGTCATCTCCAGCCGGCGTGCCTCCTCCATCGAGTTGACGATGACGGCGATGAGGATGTTGAGCAGCAGGTTGACGGTGATGACCACGTAGCTGACGTAGTAGAGCAGCGTCCACGGCGAGATGGCCATGCCCTGCTCGATGAGGTCCGGCAGCGTCTCCAGCGACAGCAGCACGAACAACGTCAGCAGCGACCTGCCGATGTCGCCGTACTCGTCCGGGTACCTGCTGCCGAAGATCAGCCAGCCGGCCATGCCGTAGACGTAGAGCGTCACCACGGCCAGGGCGAGGAACCCGGTCACACCCGGCAGGCTGCGCCACAGCGCGGAGACGATGGTCCGCAGACCCGGCGAGAACCGCACCAGCCGGACCATGCGGGCGACCCGCACGACGCGCAGCAGCGCGGGATCGCCGTGCAGGCCCGGTATGAAGATCGCCGCGATCACCACGAAGTCGAAGACGTTCCAGCCGTGCCGGAAGAAGTCCTGTGGACGCCTGCCGTACGCCGCCAGCCGGACGCCGATCTCGACGACGAAGACGGTGCGGAAGGTCAGCTCCAGCCAGTGCAGTGCGGTGCCCGCCGGAGTCAGGTCGTCGTACGTCTCCAGGCCGAGAACGACCCCGTTGGCGAGGATGACCACCACGATGGCGATCTCGAAGGGGCGCGACCCGGCGAGTCGGGCGCAGTGCTCGGCCCAACGGGATCGGTGCCGCTCGGGTGGGCCCGGCTCACGCCGCTGGGTGGGTACGGGGCTGGCGGGCATGCCCGCCAGCCTAGCCAAGATCAATGATCGCGGGCGGCGGTGCGCGCGCCGGGACGTGGATCCCGCTGCCCGCGTGGCCGATGGCCGGTTCAGGCCCGCGCTGCTCGGATGGCGTCCCGCAGCGGGGTGCTCGGCCGGCCGAGTAGCCGGCTGAGGTCGTCGCTGTCGGTCGCCAGCTCACCGAGGGCGATCGACGTGTCGAGCGCGGCGACGAACCCGGCGGTGCCGGCGTCGAGTCCGATGTTCTCCAGGGTCGAGGCCAGCTCGGCGGCCGGCAGGTCCCGGTGGACGACTGTGGTGCCGGTGACCCCCGTGACGGCAGCGGCCAACTCGTCGAAGGTGAACGCGGTGCCGCCCAGTTCGTAGACGGCGTCACCGTCCGCCGGGCGGGTCAGCGCCGCCACGGCGGCTCCCGCGTAGTCCGCCCGGGTCGCGGCGGAGATCTTGCTGCCACCGGTGGCACCGAGGATCGTGCCGGTCCGCAGGTAGGGGTCCAGCATGCTCAGGTGCTGCTCGCCAAGTAGGTCTGGACGGTCGCCATGCTGATCGTCCAGACCTACTTGGCGGATTGCAGAAGTTCGGCCCTCTGTAGAGGTGGCCGGCTCAGCGGGTTGGCGGGACGGTCGCCTGGGCCGTGACGGCGATATTCCAGGGGAC
Source organism: Micromonospora sp. NPDC049230 (assembly GCF_040647875.1). Classification (NCBI taxonomy): domain Bacteria; kingdom Bacillati; phylum Actinomycetota; class Actinomycetes; order Micromonosporales; family Micromonosporaceae; genus Micromonospora; species Micromonospora sp. NPDC049230. The sequence continues at coordinate 13,937 of NZ_JBEZCZ010000068.1, read as the reverse complement.
GGTGCGACCATCGCTTGGTTGTGGCTGCCATGGCCGCAGGTTGGTGTCCAGCTCCTCGACGGCTGTCAAGCGGAGGGTGGGTTGTGCGAGGAACGCTCCGAGGAATGTTGTCAGGGTCAGGTAGCGGACGCCGACCCGGCTGCGCATCGGGTATGTGCCGGTCGGGTCACGGTGGATCTGCTCGTCGCCATATCCAGCGCTGATGCGTACCTCCTGGTTAGTGACCTCAGCGCGCCGGTCGCAGAATGCCCCGATGTAGGCCGGGTGCACGCCGAGGTAGATCAGCCGACCGCCGGGGCGGAGGATGCGCGTCGCTTCACTGATGGCGGCGGGGAAGTCGTCGATGTCGGTGTGGGTGTAGGTCAGGACCACGGTGGGCACCGAGGCGGTCGCGAGTGGCAGGCGTCGTGCGTCAGCTCGGATCAGGCGTGGACTGCGGGTTGCGGCGATGCGGAGTTGGTCGGCGGACACGTCGACTCCGAGGATCGTGTAGCCCTGTGTCTCTACTGCGTCGAAGTGCAACCCGGTGCCGCATCCAACGTCCACGCACATGGCGCCAGTGGGATCTGCCGGGCCGAGGAGACGGCCCACCAGTCCTGCCGAACCTTCCTCGTCACCGTAGGCGCGGAAGGTTGTGTCGTACCAGTCGGCGTGACCGTCGTAACGCGCGTCCATAACCATCCCGCCATTGTGGCGACCAGTGGGGAGCTGCGTGCGGGCTTGGTGGACACATCGGACATCTCGCCGGACAGCCCACCCATCGACGAGCATGCCACGCCAACTAAATCTGGACGCCGCCAGATCACCCGCCACAATGCCCTGGACGCCGCCACTTTGGCTTGGACGGGACACCGGCGAGCGTGGCCGCGTCGATGACCGCGGTGTGCTGGGCGACCCGCTGACCGGGAGTGTCGCCGGAGATGAGCAGCAGGCAGCGTACGCCGGCGACGGCACCGGGCAGCGTCGACGGGTCGTCGTAGCTGGCCTCGCGGATCTCGACCCCGCGCGCGGCCAGGTCGGCGGCCTTCCCCGGACTGCGGACGACGGCGGCGATCTCGGTCGCGGGTACGCCGGAGTCGAGCAACTGCTCGATCACCAGGCGGCCCAGCCGGCCGGTGGCACCGGTGACAGCGTAGGTGGGCATGGGGAACCTCCGGTCGGAGGGTGACAAATCGGACCCGGCGGGGCGTACCCAGAAATTCGTCAACGATGTCCTCGCGCGGGGTACGGCGTCAGAGCGGGGCGAGTGCCTTGGCGATGTTCCACTCGGCGAGGTCCAGCATCCACCGCCGGTTGGGGAAGTCCGTGGCAGCGATACGCAGCGGGCCCTCGATCAGGGACAACACCTGCGCGTACCGGTAGAGCTCGAGCCGGTGCGGGTCGAGTTCGACGGGTCGCAGCGCCGGGTACGCGTCGCCGAAGCGCATCTGGAGCCAGGCGTGCTCCCACTCGACGTCGAAGTACGTCAGGCCCTCGATGTCGATCAGGGCGGGTTCGTTGTCGGGGGTGACGAAAACGTGATCGGGTCCCAGTTCGCCGTGCACCAGCCCGTACGCCCGTCGCGCGGTGACCGCGCCGCGCAGGTGACGTACGTGGGCGGCGATCCGGTCGTGCGCGTCCGCGAGCCGCGCGTCGCGGGTCGCCACCGCGTCGAGATGGCCGAGTGCCCGGTCCGCGACGACATCCTCCGCGGATCGGGTCTGGGACGTCGCGCCGTGGGTGATGGTCGCGAGTTTGCCGTAGTGCGCGCCGAGGGTGGTGTGCATGCGGCGCAGGCAGTCACCGAGCGCGGACAGCGGAGTGGCGGCCGCGACCGGGTCGCGGGCCAGCAGCGCTTCGAGTGTCAGGTCACCGACGTCCTCGACGAGCGCGATGTCGGAGGGGAGATAGCGGCCGTCCCGGTCGAGCATCAGCAGCCGCGGGACGCGTACGTTGGCGGCGGTGAGGGCCGCATGGCTGATGGCGAAGAGGTCCGCGCCCGACGCGTCGGTGAACGGGTCGTCCGGGACGGTCGGCGACGCGGGCCAGAAGTTCTCGGCGGCTGCCCACACGTAGAGGATCACGGTTGTGCGGTCGTCCAGCCGAAGCCGGTAGACACCCTTCTTGCTGCCGCCGGTGAGCCGGTCCACAGCGGTGAGTCTCCGGGCGCTGCCGAACTGCTCCGCCACCAGGTCGCGTACATCATCGGCCCGCAGGAAGCCGCGCCCCGCAACCGATTCGTCCCTGGTCACCGCCGCCGGGACGGGGCTCTCCGGCGGTGTCCCGTACCCGTGGGGCTGTGCCCTTCCCGCCTCAGGCATGCAGCGTCTCGCGGGGCGGCACGCCGTAGCTGGCGTGGTAGCGGGCGGTGAACCTGCTGTGGCTGGCGAACCCCCATCGACTGGCGATCGCCGACACCGTCTCCTGCCGGGGGTCGGCGCGCAGCAGGTCGTGGTGCGCCCGGGCGAGCCGGATCCGACGCAGGTACGCCATCGGGGTGGTGCCGCGATGCCGACGGAACGCCAGTTGCACCGCCCGCAGGGAGACGCCGGCGGCAGCGGCGACGTCGGCCGCGCTGATGTCCCGGTCGGCGTACTCCTCCATGAAGGTGATCGCTCGCCGCAGCGTGGCGGTGCTGGCGTCGTGCCGGTCGGCGGCTGTCGGTTCGGTGAACGCGGTGTTCGGAAAGACCGCGAGCGCCGCGGCGGCGAGCATCCGCGCGGCGTTGCCGATCACCAGCGGTTGCGCGCTGGCGGTCGGGCTGTTCAACACGACATCGCTGACGAAGCTTGTGGTGTTGCGCCACTGCCGGGCGAGCGCCGCGTCGGCGGGACCCAGGTCGGTGAATCGGATCCGACCGGGCCGCCGGGCCGGCGCGGCGGTGGCCACCTGCTCCAGGACCGACAGATCCAGTACGCAGAGTTCCACCTCGCCGGGATGCCAGCGTACGGTGCACGGCTCCGCCGGCCTGGTGACGAGGAAGACCTCGCCGGGGCCGAACCGGTTGGCCGAGCCGGCACAGCCGCGATCGACGCGGGCGGTGCGGGTGCGGCCGAGGACCAGCCCGTCGAGGGTGGTGGCGCCGATGTCGAGTTGCCCGGTCTGGCGGGTGGTCGCCAGGGCGAAGGGGCCGGCGTCGACGCGGCGATGAGTGAGTCGATAGTTGTTCCTGCTGTGCAGGCGCAGTCTCGGGTCGTACGTGGCGGACAGGAAATCGTGAATGGCCGCCGGGTCACGGCTGTCGAACTGTCGGACCTGCACGGGTGTTGACGTCATCCGCTGTCTCCGTCCGGTGGAGGTACCGCCGGGTGGTGAACTGGTGCCGAGGGTCAGGTCGGGACGTGCCGGGGTGCTCGGTGGTGACCCGGTGTGTGACTGGCCGGCGGTGCAGTGAGGTGGAACGTCGCGAGCGGGACGGCAGCGACCGGTGGAGGTGGCGTCGGATCGGGTCGGTGGCGGCGGGATATCTGTGGATGGGAATATCACCATACGACAACCGCCGTCGGTCGTCTGACGAATCGCCGAGGTGTGTCGGCAGACCGACTTCGCTTTCCGACTAACCCGTCGGCGGATTCTGCGTCTGCTGTCCTAGCCGCCGTCGTGGGCGACAGCGAAATCTTGTTCATGATTCTCCGGGGGCGCCGCCGGGCGATCGGGCAGCCGCCGGGTGACCGGCCTACGAGAGGGGTTGAGCCTTGGACAGTACCGATCCTGACCGCGTCGTTCGACTGGCCGTGGCGGAGGCGCTGGCGCGGGTGGCCGCCGAGGACAGCCTGGGGTTGGGCGAGAGCGACGCGGTGGAGCGACTCGGGGTCGATCTGCGTGCGGTGCTACGCCGTGCGCTCGACAACCGGGTGCCGCTGACCACGCCGGACTTCGTCGACCTCTGCCGTGATCTCGGCCTGAGTCGTGAGGCGTTCGACCTGCTGGGGCACTACCTGATGACCGCGTTGCTGACCCACCACGTGGGACCGGACGCCCTGATCCGCGTCGGGGTGCTGCTGGGCACCGTCGGGCGTTACCTGCCGGGTGCCCGCCCGGTCGCGCACCGCAACGAAGGCCCGACGCCGCGCCGACGCGACGTACGCGCGGACAACAGCGTCGTCGGCCGGTACCGCCGTGCGAAGCTGCCCGAGCACCTTCCCAACCCACCGAGCTGGACCTGTACCGGATGCGGTCGGGAGTGGCCCTGCGCCACGAAGCAGAGCCAACTGCTGGCCGAGTTCGGTGGCGCCCGCACCGCCCTGGCGGTCTACCTGGGCTCCTGCCTCGTCGCCGCCGCCCAGGATCTGCCCACCGTGCCGCTGCCCCGGGTCCGGCTCCGGTTTCTCGGTTGGCTGCCCCGCGCCCGGATCTGAGCAGGCGCTCGGTCGCCCGGGGACTGTTTGTCCGGCAGCGGGTCCGCCGTGGGCTCTAAGCTAGACAAGCGTCGATTCGATGGAACGCTATACGTGTGTCGCTCCCCGAGAGGACATCGATGAGGTTCACGCCGTTGTCCGTCGGCACCCGCGCACGGGTCGCCGCCGTCCTGGCCGGCCTGCTGGTGACGGCACTGCCCGTGACCCCGGTGGTCGCTTCTCCCCGGGCAGCCGCCCCGACGGCGGCCGAGGCGGCGGCCCGGCACCGCCCCCGCCCGCCGCACGTGGTGGGCGACCAGACCGTCCCCGCCTACTCCTACGCCGACGCGATCCGGGAGAGCGTCTGGGTGCAGACCCGCGCCGACAGTGACGGCGACGGGGTGCCCGACCGGGTGGCGGTGGACCTCGTCCGGCCCCGGGAGGCCGCCGCCGCCGGGGTGCGGGTGCCGGTCATCATGGACGCCTCGCCCTACTACCTCTGCTGTGGTCGGGGCAACGAGGGCGAGACCAAGACGTACGACGCGGCCGGCGTGATCGCCAAGGTCCCGCTCTTCTACGACAACTACTTCGTCCCGCGCGGGTACGCTTTCGCCGCCGTGGACCTGGCCGGCACCGCCCGGTCGACCGGCTGCGAGGACGTCGGCGGCCCGGCCGAGGTGGGCAGCGCCACGGCGGTGATCGACTGGCTCAACGGGCGGGCTCGCGCGTACGACGCCGCCGGGCGGCCGGTCAGCGCCGCCTGGAGCACCGGGCAGGTCGGCATGATCGGCAAGTCGTGGGACGGCTCGGTCGCCAACGGGGTCGCCGCCACCGGTGTGCCGGGGCTGGCCACCATCGTGCCGATCTCGGCCATCTCCAGTTGGTACGACTACATGCGCTACCAGGGGGCACGTGTCACCAGCGACTACCCCGGCTACCTGCACTCCGTCGTCAACGGCCGCCCCGAGGCGGCCTGCGCGCAGATGTTGGCCCGGCTGCGCGCGGACAGCGCCGACGAGACCGGTGACTACAACGGGTTCTGGGCGCGGCGCGACTACCGGCCCTCGGCCGACCGGGTCCGGGCCAGCGTCTTCGTGGCGCATGGCCTCAACGACCTGAACGTCACGACCAACCAGTTCGCCCGCTGGTGGCAGGAGTTGGCCGAGCAGGGTGTGCCCCGCAAACTCTGGCTGCACCAGACCGGCCACCAGGACCCGTTCGACGTTCGACGCGCCGAGTGGGTGGCCGCCCTGCACCGCTGGTTCGACTACTGGTTGCAGGGGCTGCCCAACGGGGTGATGGACGAGCCGCGGGTCGACCTGGAGACCGCGCCGCGTACCTGGACGACCCAGCGCGACTGGCCCGCCCCCGGAACCCGGGACGTGCGGGTGGCCCTCGGCGTCGGCGACGGCGTGACCGGCACCCTCGGTGGGCGCGGCGCGCAGCCGGGTCAGGAGCAGGCGTACGTCGACGAGTCGTTGTTCGAGGACGAGCTGGTCGCCGCGCCGAGCACCGCGACCGCCGGGCGGTTGGTCTTCCTGTCCGGCGTGCTGACCAGCGCGCTGCGCATCTCCGGCAGCCCGTCGGTGCGGCTGCGGGTCCGGGTGGACCGGCCGACCACCGAGCTGACCGCCCGGCTCGTCGACTACGGCACCGCCGAGCGGGTGTCGCTCGCCGGTGCGGGGGGCCTGCGGACGCTGGACACCGAGTCCTGCTGGGGTGCCTCCACGGACATCGACGACGCCTGTTACCGGGACACCGAGGAGGTCACCGAGGTTTCCGACCACGCCGTGTTGGCCCGGGGGTGGCTCGACGCCGCGCACCACCGTTCGCTGCGGTTCACCACACCGCTGCGGCCGGACCGCTGGTACACGGTGACCATCCCGCTCAACGCGTACGACGCGGTGGTGCCCGCCGGGCACGTGCTCGGCCTGGTGTTCGGCCAGAGCGACCCGCAGTTCACCGACACCACCGACCGCGACGCCACAGTTCGCGTCGACCTCGGCCGCAGTGCGCTGACCCTCCCGGTCACCGGCCGTGCCGGGCTGCCCGCCGTCGATGTCGCACCGCCGGTGGTCACCGCCCCGGTCGACCCGTCGGCCGCCCGGACGCCCCACGGCACCCGGCAGGTGCCCTGACCGGCCCGGCCGGATCGGGCACGAACTGCGGTCGAGCGGTGACCCGCTGCTATCGTCAACAGGTCTTTTGGCAGGTCAGGCCTGGGTGTTCATCGTGGACCCGCTCTGCGTACGACGGATGTTCACGACGTTCTCCGAGGCTCCTTGATCGAAAGAGCATTCGCTTGATCGAGGAGAGGCCCTCAGGTGCGAGACAAGCAGACCGAAGAGACCGAGCACACGCAGTTGTCCCGGCGCAAGCTGGTCAAGTACGCGGGTGTCGGCGCGACGCTGGCCGCGGCCAGCCCGCTGGTCGGTGCCAGCACGGCGTGGGCCGACGAGGACCGTCGGCCGGGCGACGGTCGGGGCAACTCCAGGAACCGGGTGTGGCGTGCCGGTGACCACCACGTCCACTCCGAGTACAGCGGCGAGTTCGACACCACGAAGAGCCCGATCGTCTTCCACAAGGGCGCCGACGCGGTCTACCCGATCGTCACCAACGCCATCATGGCGAAGAACTTCGGCCTGACCTGGGCCATGTGCACCGACCACGGTGGGCCGACGCACTCCAAGGTGAACATCGAGCAGGCCTACCCCGACCTGCTGCGTTCGCGCAGGCTGGTCCCCGAGGTGTTGCAGTTCTGGGGGATGGAGTTCGACGCGCCCTCGTTGGACCACCACACGCTGATGATCCCGCGCCATGACGACGAGGCGAAGCAGCTCTTCGAGTTGGAGAGCCGGTTCGCCAAGTACGACGCGTTCCCCACCGACCCGGCCCGCGACACCGAGGCCAGGATGGTGGAGTTCCTCAAGGTCGCCCGTGGTATGCCGCACAAGCCGCTGGTGATCGCCCACCACGCGTCCCGCTCGGCGACCGGGCTCGGCGTCTACGGCCAGGACACCCCGCGTGAGTTCCGCAACGGCAACAACGCCGCACCGGACGTCTACATCGGCTTCGAGGGCGCACCCGGCCACCAGGCCGGTCCACTCAACGGTGGCAAGCGGGGCGGGTACGGCAACCACCCCACCTACGGCGGCTTCGACCAGATGACCGCCCGGGTCGGCGGACTGTGGGACTCGCTGCTCGGCGAGGGTCGGCGCTGGTGGATCACCGCGACGTCGGACTCACACGTGCACTGGACCCGCGGCGGCTCCGACTTCTGGCCGGGCGAGTACAGCAAGACGTACGTGCACGCCCGCCAGGACTACGGCGACATCATGGACGGTCTGCGCAACGGCCGGATCTGGGTCACCACCGGCGACCTGATCCGCACCCTCGACATCACCGCCAGGTCCCAGGGCCGGACCGCCGAGGTGGGCGAGACCATCACGGTCAGCCGTCGTAGCCGCACCGATGTCGAGATCGAGGTCAGGTTCCGTCCGCTGGGCGGCGCGAACGCGAACGGGGACCGTCCCGACGTCCGTCGGGTCGACCTGATCGTCGGCCAGATCACCGGCCCGAGCGCCAGCCTGGACGCCGACACCAACCCCACCACCAAGGTGGTGGCCCGCTTCGGCCCGCGGGACTGGCGGCGCCACGGCGAGGAGTACGTCATTCGGCACACGCTGCGCAACGTCGAGGCCGACACCTACGCGCGGGTACGGGGCACCAGCACCGACGAGGCCGAGCCGCTCGCCGACGGGCTGGAGAGCCCGTGGGACGACCTGTGGTTCTACTCGAACCCGGTGTTCGTGCACGTGCGCTGATCTTCCAGGGCGGCGGCACCGCGGGTCCGGCCGGCTCCGTTCGACGTACCACGTCGGGGGAGCCGGACGGGCCCGCGTCGCGTTTCCTCCCGGTGGCGGCCGTCCGCCGGGTCAGCCGGCGCCGCGACGACGGCCTCGGGCGGTGGCGGCCCGCCCGCCGTCGCCGGCCTTGGGCGCGGTTTGGGGCGGCGCGGGTTGCACCTGCGACACCACCTCGCACAGGTCACGCAGCGGGTCCATCGCCTGCGCCGAGCAGGCGACCCGCTGGAGCAGTGCCCGCAGCGTCTCCGACTCGGTCGGTGTGAGCGCCCCCAACAGGTGCGACTCGACGTGCCGCAGCGCCACGCGCCGTTGCTCCCAGGCGGCGCGGCCGACGTCGGTGACGTCGACCAGCCGGTTGCGCCGGTCGGCCGGGTCCGCCCGACGGGCGACGAACCCGGGCCGTTCCAGATCGTCGATCAGGTAGGTGAGGACTGTGCGGTCGATGCCGAGCTCCTCCGCGATCGCACCCTGGTTTCGCGCCGGACCGGTGCTCGCCGCGGTGAGCACCTGGTAGCCGCGGGGGCCGCCGGGGAAGTCGCTGAGCGCGTGGTCGGCCGCCCGGACGTAGCCACGGAAGACGATCCCGAGCATCCAACCCAGGTCGTCGTCGAGCGGATCGGGCCGGTCCGGCCGGTGAGGGGCACCCGTCATCCCCCGACAATAGCGCAGTGACAAATACCTTGTTGGCAGAAGATGTTCTGCGTGACATAAGGTTGACGCCAGGCGCATCGTTCGAGGCGTCGGATGACATTCGGGAGGCGCACAGATGAGCGACTACGGCCACGACCTGCTCTTCGGATCGTTCGTCACCCCGCGCGGTGACGACCCCGGCCGCACTGTCGACGTCGCCGTCCTGGCCGAGCAGGTCGGTCTGGACCTGGTCACCTTCCAGGACCACCCGTACCAGCCGGCATTCCTCGACACCTGGACGTTGCTGAGCTTCGTCGCGGCCCGCACCAACCGCGTCCACGTGGCGGCGAACGTCACGAACCTGCCGCTGCGCCCACCGGCGGTGCTCGCCCGCAGCGTGGCCAGTCTGGATCTGCTCAGCGGTGGCCGGGTCGGTCTCGGCCTCGGCGCGGGTGCGTTCTGGGAGGCCATCGAGGCGATGGGTGGCCGACGCCTGACCCCTGGGCAGGGCGTGCGCGCGCTGGAGGAGGCCATCGAGGTCATCCGCCAGATCTGGGACACCGAGGCGCGTGGCGGAGTGCGTGTCGACGGCGAGTTCTACCGGGTGCGAGGCGCCAAACGCGGGCCCGCCCCGGCCCACGCGGTGCCGATCTGGCTGGGCGCGTACAAGCCGCGGATGCTCCAGCTCACCGGCCGCCGGGCCGACGGTTGGCTGCCCTCGCTGAGCTATCTCCAGCCCGGTGACCTGGCCAAGGGCAACGCGGTCATCGACGACGCCGCGCAGCAGGCTGGCCGTGCACCGCAGGCCGTGCGGCGGCTGCTCAACATCGCCGGCCAGTTCTCGGCCGTCGGCCGGGGCCCGCTGGACGGGCCGGCCGAGCAGTGGGTGCGGGAGTTGACCGAGTTGGCGCTGGGGGAGGGCGTCAGCGCGTTCATCCTGGCCAGCGACGACCCCGACGACCTGCGCCGGTTCGCCGGCGAGGTGGCCCCGGCGGTTCGCGAGTTGGTCGCGGCCGAGCGTGCGAGGGGTGCGGCACCGCTCGGTACGCCGGAGCCGGGGCGTGCGTCGGAGCCGGAGCGATCGCCGGAGCCGGCGGCGCGGCCGAGCCGCGCGACGGTGACCGGCGGTGCGTTCGCCGTGGTGCCGACCCCCGACGACGGCGTGCGGCGCAGCGGCCAGCAGGTCTGGGACGAGTCGACCCGCCCGGCCGGGCCGACGCCCGACCCGGAGCGCACGTACACCCCGCACGAGCAGGCCACCGGCGCGCACCTGGTGCAGGTCCACGACGGCCTGCGTGCCGAGTTGGCCCAGATCCACGACCTGATCGAGCAGGTGGCGGCCGGTGAGATCGACGCCGGTGCGGCCCGGTCCCACATCAACACGATGACCATGCGGCAGAACCGGTGGACGCTCGGCGTCTACTGCGAGTCGTACTGTCGCATCGTCACCACCCACCACACCATCGAGGACCAGTCGCTCTTCCCCCGGCTGCGGGCACGTGACCCGCGACTCGGCCCGGTCGTCGACCGGCTGGAGCAGGAGCATCACGTCATCCACGACGTGCTGGAGGGCGTGGACCAGGCACTGGTCGCGTACGTCGGGTCTCCGGACGGTCTCGCCCAGCTGCGGGCGGCGGTGGACCTGCTGACCGATGCCCTGCTGTCGCATCTGAGCTACGAGGAGCGTGAGCTGGTCGAGCCGTTGGCGCGGTTGGGCATCGCCTGATCGTCTTCGGCCCCGCGCCGTTGCAGGTTGCCGAACCTGATCTGAGAGACTACTTTCGAAACATGTCTCTCAAGAATCCGTACGGGGATTTTGAGATCACCGAGCCGCAGGCGTTGCGGGCACTGGCCCATCCGGTGCGGCTGGCGATCCTCGAACACCTTCAGCGACACGGCCCCGCCACGGCGACCGGGCTCTCACCGCACGTCGGTGCCACACCGTCGGTGGTCAGTTGGCACCTGCGGCACCTCGCGACGTTCGGTCTGGTCACCGACTGGGATGGCGCCACCAGCAAGCGGGAACGCTGGTGGCAGGCGGTTGCCCGAGGCTTCCGTTTCACCCCTACCGACAGCGTCGAAGGTCAGTCCGCCAGCCACCAACTGCGCGGCGAGATGTTCGCCCGCAACGCCGACGCCCCCCAGCAGTGGCTGCTGCACGAGGAGCCCCGGCTGAACCCCGAGTGGCGGGCTCTGGCCGGCATCGCCGACACCCGGTTCGTGGCCACCGCCGACGAGCTGCGACAGCTCGAGGAGTCGATCGAAGAGCTGATCGCCCCGTACGTGCGGCGCAAGGAGGAGTCCGCCCCGCACGGCGCGCGGATCGTCCGGATGCTGCGCTACCTCCTGCCCGAGGCCGGCGACGACGCCTCGGCCGAGTCCGGCGACACACCGGCCGCGTCGTGAACACCGCCGGCACCGGCACCGCGAGTGCCACCGCCGCCGAGACGGTGCGCGCCCCCGGCGCTGAGGCGGTGCGCGCCCCCGAGACCGTGCCCTCGCCGGCCCTGCTTCGCGACCGGCGGTTCCGCACCTTCTGGTTCGGTCAGACGATTTCCGACTTCGGTGATCGGATCAGTGAACTGGCCCTGCCGCTGATCGCCATCTTCCTGCTCGCCGCGACCCCCGTACAGGTCAGCGTTCTCACCGCGTTGATCTGGCTGCCCAACCTGCTGGGCCTGTTCCTGGGCGCCTGGGTGGACCAGCGCACCCACAAACGGCGTCTCCTGATCATCGCGGACCTGGTCCGGGGCGCGGTGCTGCTCAGCCTGCCGGTGGCCTACCTGTTCGGCGCGGTCACCCTCGGCCAGCTCTACCTGGTGGCGCTGCTCACCGGCTTCGGCGCGGTGCTGTTCGCGATGGCGCGTCAGGCGTTCTTCGTGGCCCTGGTGCCCCGGTCGGCGTACGTGGAGGCGAACAGCAAGCTGAGCATGAGCCGGTCGCTGTCGTTCATCGCCGGTCCGGCCGTCGGTGGTGGACTGGTCCAGGCGCTGAGCGCCCCGGTCGCGATCGTCGTCGACGCGGTGTCCTTCCTCGGCTCCGCGCTGCTACTCAGCCGCATCCCGGTGACCGAGGTTCCTCCGCCGCCGCGTCGTACCTCCACTCTCGGCCTGGTCCGTGAGGGGCTCGTGCTGGTGCTGCGGCATCCGGTGCTGCGTGCCGCGCTCGGCTGCACCAGCACCGTCAACTTCTTCACCTTCATCTCCGGCGCGTTGTTGGTGCTCTACGCCAGCCGCAACCTTCACCTGTCGGCCGGCGCGATCGGCGTCGCCCTGGGATGCGGGGCAGTCGGCGGGTTCGCGGGCGCGGCGCTCGCGCCACGGATCTCGCAGGCCATCGGCCTGGGCCGTACCGCCATGATCGGCGCGGTGCTCTTTCCCGCGCCGCTGGCACTGACCGCGCTGCTGTCCGGCCCCACCTGGACGAAGGTGGCCACGCTGGCGGCCATCGAGCTGGTCTCCAGCGTCGGGGTGATGCTGATGGACGTCAACCTGAACGCCCTGCTCACCGCCGTGACACCCGACGACGCGCGAGGACGCCGCGCCGGCGCGTACAGCGCCGTCAACTACGGCATCCGACCGCTCGGCGCGCTTGTCGGTGGCACGTTGGGTACGACCATCGGGCTGCGACCCACCCTGGTCATCGCCGGCCTGGGTGGCGTGCTCGCCGTGCTGTGGTTGCTCGCGTCACCGATCCGCCACATCAGGACCCTGGACGACCAGACGGCCTGATCGACCCGGGTCGGCTCGCCCGGCCGTTGCCGGGGCGCTGGTCACCGCATCGACCGGTTGGGGATCGGCCCGCCGGCGCGATCGGAGGCGGTGCCGGAGAGGGCGCCACCCGGACGAGCGATGCCTGTGAGTCATCATTATGACTCGCAGGCATCGCGCCGATATCGGTGGTTGACCCGCAGGCTGCGGTCGGTGTCCGGGCCAGCCGTGGCCGGTGGGCGCCACGGGGTCCGGCCGCCGCTGTGCGACGCGGGGCTACCGCCGCCGTGCGCCGCAGGGTCCAGCCGGTGTGCGCGGCGGGCTGCGGTGCGTGTGCGGGAAAGTACGGCCACCAGCGGCCGTTCCGGTGGAGGTCGGGCCTGCGTCGCGCCGGTCAGCTGGTCTCCGCCAGCAGCAGGCCGGCCAGCTCGGTGGGCTGGGAGATCATCGGCCAGTGACCAGTCGCCATCGTGACAAGTCGCCAGCGGTCGCTGGTCAGCAGCCTGGCCACTGCGTCGTTGGGCTCAGGCCCGTCGAGCAGGCACTTGATGTACGTCGCCGGGAGCTCGCCCAACGGTCGGGTCAGCACGGCCGGCTCGCTCAGCGTGGCACCCGGGTGCGGCGTGGAGCCGTCGATCAGGCGGGTCACCTGCTCGTCGGTGAGCCCCTGACCGTCGAAGTCGGCAGCGCCGAGCGGCGGCCAGTAGCCGCCATTGGCGGCGATCACCGACTCCAGTGCCGCCGGCCCCTGCCACCACTCGGACACGAACGACGCGCCGTCGACCGGCACTTCCGCGTCGACGAAGACCACAGTGGTCAGCCGGTCACCGATCCGCTCGGCGGCCTGACCCACCGGGATGCCCGAGTAACTGTGCCCGACCAGCACCACGTCGCGCAGGTCGCGGCGCTCGACCTCGTCGACGATGTCGTGCACGTGGGTCTGCTGGCCGGCGGCCACGCCCTGCTTGTCGGCGAGGCCGGAGAGCGTCAACGGGTAGGCGTCGTGCCCTGCCGCACGCAGTGGCGGGACCACCTCGGCCCATGCCCACGAACCCAGCCACGCCCCCGCCACCAACACGAAATCCGCCATGGCCGGCACCCTAGCGCCGCCCTGTGACAACCCGGCGGCTAGCTGTACTGACCACGGACGTTGGTGACGGGGAGATCTTGAAATAGGTGAGGGCCTTCGGGTTCGGTGTGGATTGCGACGTCCTACCCCGAACCAGCGGAGGCCCTCATGCCCCACCGTAATGCACCCTTGTCCGAGACCGGCCGGCTGCGGCTGGCTCGCTGTGTCGTTGACGACGACTGGCCGCTGCACCGGGCTGCGGAACGGTTCCAGGTCAGCCCTACCACCGCGAAACGGTGGGCCGACCGTTATCGCGTCGAGGGCGTGGCAGGGATGGCTGACCGAC
>NZ_JBEZCZ010000067.1:0-26264 GCF_040647875.1 Micromonospora sp. NPDC049230 | reverse complement strand
GTGTAGTTGAACCGACCCTGCTGCGGCTCGGTCGCGTCCCACTTCATGTCGTTCTCGGCCACGACACTGTTGAACTCGCGGTTCAGGATCGTCACATACGTGTTGTCGGAGAGCTTCTGCCCCGCGACGGCCGCGCCGAAGTAGCGGCCCTTCTCGGCCGCCGACGCCTTCAGGGTCGTGCCGGCACTGGCCGTGGAGGTCAGCGTCATCGTCATTCCGGCGGCGAGTGCGCCGGTGGCAGCGACGGTCACCGCCAATCGCAGGACTCTCTTGTGATTCATGCGAATTCCTTGTCTGTGGTGGTTCGGTGATGGAGGTGCAGCGCCCGAATCTGCTCCTGCGAAGTCGGTGTCGTCGGCACCGGCGATGTCGACGCCGGCCCGCCGTGGGGTCGGCTCACGAGCGCGATTCCACGACCAACGAAAGCTCAGTCGCCAGCACGGCACCGGTGGTGGGAGACCCCGACACGACGTCCGGCATGCCCTGGGCGGACGTCGCGCTCCGAGGTGCGGCCAACAGGCTCGCCCGGTGAACCACAGGTGCGGCCGCCCTCAACCATCGACTGTGAGCGATAACATGCCGTTCGTCAAGTCGTAACGATCCGCCGCCGGAACGCGTGTCGCTCCGGGCGTCGCGCTCTCGACGCGGTGCTGCCGGAGCCGTCCGCGGACGGCTCCGGCAGCAGGCGTCACTGGAACGAGGCGTCGTCGACCAGGAGGCTGTCGGTGCCCGCCGCCGTCTCGACGTAGAAGGTCGCGTTGGACAGCGTGCCGCTCCACGACACGGTCGTCGTGCCGGTGAGCAGGGTCCAGCCGTTGACGTTCACCCCCACGGCCGGGGTGAGCTGGACGTAGTTCGTCGTGCCGTTCGCGGTCAGCGACAGTGTCGCCTTGGCCGACGGCGTGCCGCTCTGCGCCCGTACCCAGACGTTCGTGGTGTAGGTCTTGCCGTTGGTGAGCTTCGAGGTCACGTCCTGGCCGGGGCCGTTCCACGCCCCGGTCCGGCCGGTGATCGACAGCGACCCGCTTCCGCCGTGGGCGACTGACGTGTTCCGGGAGAGCGTCCCGCTGCCGTGCACACTCCAGCCCGTCGTGCCGTTCTCCACGTCACCGTTGGTGAGCACGGTGCCGCTGCCGCCGGTGCCGGCGAACTGCCACCAGTTGATGTTGAACAGGTTGCCGCCGCCGCCGGCGAAGCGCAGGTACAGGTCGTGGGTGCCGGTGGCGCCGTTGACCGCGCAGGTGGTGCTGGTCCAGGTCTGCCAGCCGCCGGTGCCGCCCACGGTGCAGGTGCCGACGACCGGACCGGTGGCGCTGTCGAGGCGGACCTCGACGCGCCCACCACTGGTGGCCGAGGCGACCCGGGCGGTGAACGACGTCGCGCCCGCGCCGAACGCGACGCCCTTGACCTTGACGTAGTCGCCGTTCTCGATCCACCCGACGTTCATGCCGCCCTCGCTGGCAGCCTCCGTCTCGATCCCGGAGCCCCACGCGATCGTCTCGGCCTCCTGGCGCACGTACGGGTTCAGGGTGCCCACCTGCGGCGCCCCGGTCGTGCTCATCGTGATCGTCGGGAACGTGCCGTTGGAGTTGTAGGAGAACTTCTCCACCGCCACCGACCTGGTGTAACCGCTACCGCCGGGCAACGCCCCGTTGTGGTAGAAGAAATACGATCCACCGTTGAAGTCGACGACCCCGGCGTGGTTGGTGAAACTCGCACCCTGCCGCGGCATGATCGTCCCCCGGTACGTCCACGGCCCGGTCGGACCGGGAGCCGTCGAGTACGCGATGAACTCCGAACAACACTCCGCCGCGAAGACGTTGTAGTACAACCCGTTGCGCTTGAACACCCACGGCCCCTCCTCGTACAGGGTCGGCCGGGAGGCATTCCCCGTCCGCGTGCCGAAACCGGCGGTCGTCAACGGAATCCGCGTCGCGCTGCCCGAGTAGGAGATCATGTCCGCGTTCAGCCGCACATACCACAGACCGGGATTGCCCCAGTACAGGTACGCCTGCCCGTCGTCGTCGATGAACACGTTCGGATCGATCTCGTTGTTGCCCACCAGGGGCCGGCCGAGCGCGTCACGGAACGGCCCGGTCGGGCTGTCCGCCACGCCGACGCCGATGACCATCTGCCCGTTCGACCGCTGCCGCACCGGCACGTACCAGTAGAACTTCCCGTTGCGGGCAACCACGTGACCGGCCCACGCGTTGGCATCCGCCCACGCGAACGTCGCCAGACTCATCGGCGACCCGTGATCGGTCCAGTTCACCATGTCCGCCGACGAGAACACCCGCCAGTCGCGCATGGTGAAGTACGTCGAACCGTCCTCGTCGTGGCCGGTGTACAGATACACCCGACCCTCGTGCACCAACGGCGCCGGATCAGCGGTGTAGACGTGCTGGACTATCGGATTGTCCGCCTTCGACGCGGTGGCGGGGGCAAGTGCGAGGACGCAGGCGAGGCTCGCCAGCCAGGCGATGGCACGCCTGGGTCGGCTGGTGGTCCGGATGGTGGTTCGGGTTCTCACCTTCACGATTACTCCCAGAGAGAGTGCGCTGTGCGCGAGGCCCGCGTCGAGCCGACGAATCACCGCTACCCGGGTTGCCGGTCGAACGGACCGCACCGTGCGCGTGCGAAGGAGCACTGGCGGCACCCGTGTTAGCGCTAACAGATCTTCGTCAATGCATTCCTCGGCGCTTGACCTGGACTTTTGAGCGGTGCGGAATGCCTGTCGTAACGACAACGCCGCAGGGATGTAGCGACTACGACATCCACGATTTACGATGCAACGTACTGAGCCGTGCCGCCGACGTCAACGGGACCCCCGCAGCTCGCCGGCAACGGCTGCCCGTTACGGGCTGTTATCTTCTGGTGGCCAGAAGCCCCATCGACGTCCATTCCGGACTACCGACCATCTCTCGATCGCCGCCGACCAGGGGCCACGGGCTGCCGCCACCCGACCGACGCGCCAAGGTGATCAGCGCGGCGCATCCGGGGGTTGCGGGCGTGTTAACGACCAACTATGTTAGCGATCACATCGATGTGCCGCGATAGGCCTCCGGGCAGCCCGTCGCGTCCACGGCGGCACGTGCTCCACCACGCCGCGCCGACGACCGCCAGCGCCGACGCGCACCGTGGCAGTTCGAGCACCGCCAACCGCCAGCACGCCACCGTGTCAGAACACCCCCATAGCGCACCCGTCCCCGTACCGAAGTTCCTGGAGGTTCCCATGTCATCCCTGCCCCTCAGCCGTCGCCACCTCCTTCAGGCCACCGGAGCCACCGCGGTGGTCGCCGCCACCGGCGCCACCCTCGGCTCCGGCAGCGCCTCGGCCGCCGTGGTTCCCCCGGCCCGGGCTGACATCGGCGTCTCGGCGTACGCGTTCGATCTCGGCCAGGTGCGGCTGACCTCCGGCCGCTGGATGGACAACCAGTCGCGGACGCTCAACTACCTGCGGTTCGTCGACGTCGACCGGATGCTCTACAACTTCCGCGCCAACCACCGGCTGTCCACCAACGGCGCCGCCACCAACGGGGGCTGGGACGCGCCGAGCTTCCCGTTCCGGACCCACATGCAGGGCCACTTCCTGAGCGCCTGGGCGTACGCGTACGCGGTGCTGGGCGACACCACCTGCCGGGACAAGGCGAACTACATGGTCGCCGAGCTGGCCAAGTGCCAGGCGAACAACGGTGCCGCCGGCTTCGGCGCGGGTTACCTCTCCGGCTTCCCGGAGTCCGACTTCACCGCGCTCGAGGCACGGACGCTGTCCAACGGCAACGTGCCCTACTACTGCATCCACAAGACCCTCGCCGGCCTGCTCGACGTCTGGCGCTACATCGGCAACACGCAGGCCCGCACCGTGCTGCTGTCCCTCGCCGGCTGGGTCGACAACCGGACGAGCCGACTGAGCTCCAGCCAGATGCAGTCGATGCTGGGCACCGAGTTCGGGGGCATGAACGACGTCCTCGCCGACATCTACCAGCAGACCGGCGACAGCCGGTGGCTCGCCACCGCGCAGCGGTTCGACCACGCCGGCATCTTCGACCCGCTGGCCAACAACCAGGACCAGCTCAACGGCAAGCACGCCAACACGCAGGTGCCCAAGTGGATCGGCGCGGCCCGGGAGTTCAAGGCCACCGGGAACACCCGTTACCGGACCATCGCCAGCAACGCGTGGAACATCACCGTCGGCGCGCACACCTACGTCATCGGCGGTAACAGCCAGGCGGAGCACTTCCGGCCGCCCAACGCGATCGCCGGCTACCTCACCAACGACACCTGCGAGCAGTGCAACACGTACAACATGCTCAAACTGACCCGGGAGCTGTGGCTGCTCGACCCGAACCGGGCGGACTACTTCGACTACTACGAGCGCGCGCTGATGAACCACCTGATCGGCGGACAGAACTCGGCCGACAGCCGCGGCCACATCACCTACTTCACCCCGCTGCGGCCGGGTGGCCGTCGGGGCGTGGGCCCGGCCTGGGGTGGCGGCACCTGGAGCACCGACTACAACTCGTTCTGGTGCTGCCAGGGCACCGGCCTGGAGATCAACACGAGGTTGATGGACTCCATCTACTTCTACAACGGCACCACGCTGAGCGTGAACCTGTTCACGCCGTCGGTGCTGGACTGGACGCAGCGCGGCATCACTGTCACCCAGACCACCAGCTTCCCGGTCAGTGACACCACCACGCTGACCCTGGGCGGCACGATGAGCGGCTCGTGGAGCATCCGGGTGCGGATCCCGTCCTGGACCAGCGGTGCGACGATCTCCGTCAACGGCACGATGGAGAACGTCACCACCACGCCGGGCAGCTACGCCACCGTCACGCGCACCTGGGCCGCCGGCGACACCATCACCGTGCGGCTGCCGATGCAGATCGCCGTCAAGGCCGCCAACGACAACGCCAACGTCGGCGCGGTCACCTACGGCCCCACGGTGCTGGCCGGCAACTACGGCAACACGGCGCTGAGCACCCTGCCCACCCTCACCGTCTCCTCGATCACCCGGACCAGCACCAGCTCGCTCGCGTTCACCGCCACCGCCAACGGGTCCACCGTCAACCTCGCCCCCTTCTACGACGCCCACGGCTACAACTACACGGTCTACTGGAACACCACCGGCAGCGGCGGCGGCCCCACCGGCAGCTACCGCCTGGTCAACGTCGGCACCGGCCTGGTCCTCGGCGTGCAGAACATGTCCACCGCCGACGGCGGTCTGGCCGTGCAGTGGAGCGACAGCGGCACCGCCGACCACAACTGGGTGGTCGTGACCGACGGCAACGCGGTCCGGTTCCGCAACGCCCACAGCAACAAGGTGCTCGGTGTGGAGAACATGTCCACCGCCGACAACGCCCGGGTCCTGCAGTGGGCGGACAACGGCACCGCCGACCACCGGTGGATCCTCGTCGACAACGGCGACGGCACCTACAAGATCCGCAACGTCAACAGCAACAAGCTGCTCGGCATCCTGAACGCCTCGACCGCCCTGGGCGCCCAGGCGGTGCAGGATTCCGACAACGGCAGCGCGGACAACCGCTGGCGGCTGGTCCGCAACGCCTGACGACACATGGCTCGCCGGCGCGGTCCCCCGAGGACCGCGCCGGCGACGCCGGGCGTGCGGTCGGCAGCGGTCGTACAGTGGGCAGGGTCCTGGCCCCAGTGATCGTGGCGGATCCGTCGGCTCGTGCCGCGGTCCGTCCGGAAGGAGCACAGTGAACCGACCCCTCCGGGCCGCGCTCGGCGGTGTCCTGACCGCCGCCCTGCTGACCTCCGTCGCCGTCGCGCCCGCCCAGGCGCACCCCGCCGGACGGCTGCCCACCGTCCTCGCCCTGCCCGACGGGTTCCCACCCGAGGGCATCGCCACCGCCGGCCGGTACGCCTACGTCGGCTCCCGCGCCACCGGCGAGATCCAGCGCCTCGACCTGGTCACCGGCCACGGTACGACGATCGGCGCGGCCACCGGCACCCCGTCGCTCGGCCTCAAGATCGACCCACGCGGCCGACTCTTCGTCGCCGGGGGCACCGCCGGCGACGCCCGCGTGCTCGACACCCGCACCGGCAGGGTGCTGGCGAGCTACCAGTTCGCCACCACCCCCACGTTCGTCAACGACGTCGTCCTGACCCACGACGCCGCGTACTTCACCGACTCGAACCGGCCGGTCCTCTACCGGTTGCCGCTCGGTCGCGGTGCGGCGTTGCCGCCCGCCGACGGGTTCGACACCATCGCGCTGACCGGGGCGTACGCGCAGGTCGGCACCGGCGTGAACCTCAACGGCATCACCACCACACCGGACGGCAGTGCGCTCGTCGTCGTGCAGTCCAACACCGGGACGCTGTACCGGGTCGAGCCGGCGACCGGCGCGACCACCGTCGTGGACGTGCCCGGCTACACCTTCACCAACGGCGACGGGCTGCTGCTGCGCGGTCGCACCCTCTACGTCGTACAGAACAGCCTCAACCAGATCGCGGTGGCCACGCTGAACCACGCCGGCACCAGGGGCACCGTCACCGGCACCATCACCGACCCGGGTTTCGACGTGCCCACCACCGTCGCCGAGGCGTTTGGCCGGCTCTACCTGCCCAACGGCCGCTTCACCACGCCCCCGACGCCGACCACGCCGTACACGGTCGTCGCGGTCCGCGCCCGCTGAGCGACCCGAGGGGGTACGCGCACCGCGGGTGCCCCCTCGGTGGCCCGCACACGGTCCCGCCGCCGGTACGATCACCGGCACCTCGGCGAAGACCGTCGCCGTCCGCACCGGGAGCCCGCGTGGCCGATTGCTCCTACCGCTTGCTGCGTCGAGCCGTGGCCGTCGGCTGCCTGCTCGCCGCCGCCGCCCTACCCGCCGGGCCGCCGGTGACCAACTCGACCGGCAGCAGCGGGCCCACCATCCTGCGGGTGTTGCAGATGAACCTCTGCAACAGCGGTCGCGCCGGCTGTTTCACCGGCCGAGCGGTGCACCGGGCCGCCGAGGTGATCGGCGCCGAGGCGCCCGACCTGGTCACCCTGAACGAGATCTGCCGGGACGACGTCGCCACCCTGGAGCGGGTGTTCGCCACTGTCCACACCGGCCGGCGGGTCGTGTCCGCGTTCCAGGCCGCCGGTGACCGCCCCAGCGGGGGCGACACCCGGTGCCGCAACGGCCAACCGTACGGGCTGGGACTGCTGACGCGGGTGCGGACAACCGGCACCCCGCCCGCCGTGTACCGCGGGATCCACCCGACGCAGGACCTCGCGGACCCCGAGGAACGCGCCTGGCTCTGCGTCGACGTCGACGGGGTCCTGCTCGCCTGCACCACGCACCTCGCGAACACCGGTGCCGGAGTCGCGCTCGCCCAGTGCCGCCACCTGCTCGACACGATCCTGCCGACCACCCGCCGGCGGACCGGGCACGCGCCGGTCCTGCTCGGCGGCGACCTCAACCTCCGCGACGGCGGCGACCCGGACGTGCGGTCCTGCACGCCGCCGGGACACCAGCGGATCGACGACGGCGCGCGGCAACACGTCGTGGCGACGACCGACATCTGGCTCTGTTGTCACAGGTCCGTGCCGATGCGTGGGGCGACCGACCATCCCGGGCTGCTGGCCACCCTCCGTATCGACCACAGTCGACCCGACCGCCCGCCGACCTGACCCCGCACCGGCCCGGTCGCCGCTCAGCGCGGCGGGGTGTCCCGACGGGACGGGAACGGGGTGCCCGGCTGACCGAGGGTGGAGCGGGCACGCAACCCGACCGGGTCCGGGGCGACGGCGGGCGTCGCGGACGCCGGCTCCGGGGCCCGTCGCCCGTCGAGGTACGCGGCGGCGGCCCGGTCGTCGTCGGTCGGGGCGGCGAGCAGGGCGTAGAGCAGACCGACCACGCCGAAGATCACCGCCACCATGATCGGCACCAGCAGTGTGCTCACCTGGGCGCCGGTCACCCCGCCCACGCGTTCGTGCCGGTGCACCGACAGCGCGCTCATGCCGGTGAAGTGCATCCCGTTCACGGCGACGCCCATGACCAGCGCGGAGGCGAAGATCGCCAACCCTCGGCGGACGGTCATCGCGAGCCACAGCGCGACGGTGGACGCCACGACAGCGATGACCACCGAGAGCACGACCCGGGTGGTGTCGTAGCCGAGGCTGCCGTTGAGGCGCATCGCCGCCATACCGGTGTAGTGCATGGAGGCCACGCCGGCACCGGTGAAGATGCCACCGGCGACGAGGCGTACCGGATTCAGCCGGCCGGTGCCCACGATGGCCAGGCCGATGCCGACCGCCACCACGGCGATGGCCGTGCTCGCCGCGGTCAGCGGCACGTCGTAGCGGATCCGGGTGCCCTGCACGGCGAAGCCCAGCATGGCCATGAAGTGCATCGCCCAGATGGCGGTGCCGCCCAGCGCCCAGGCCGCCAGCAGACCCCACCAGGCCCGCTGGCCGCCGGTGCGCGCGGTGCGGATACGCCCGGCGCACACCAGGCCGAGGACCGAGCCGAGCACGGACAACGCGTAACTCAACGCGGGCGTGATCCACCCGTACTCAAAGTGATTGATGTCCGACACAGCGGTCTTCTCCCCGATCGTTACCGGCGCGTCAACAACTGCGCTCGGCAATGATCAGGGGTGGCGTGATCAGGCGCAACAGTGCCCCCCAAGCTATTCGGGGGGTGCTGTCGCGGTGACTGTCCGAAGCGCGATTCCGCAACGATCGTGACTGAGCGTGATGATCAGGTGGAGGTGTGGTAGGCCAGCACGCCCCGGTTGACGGCCGCTATCGCCTGGCGGGCGGTGGACCGCAGCTCCGGCGAGGCACCACCGGAGTCGGCGAGCTGACCCAGCAGGTCGACCACCTGACGCGCCCACCGGACGAAGTCGCCGGCAGGCATCTCACCGTCGATCTCGTGACCGCTGCCGAGCACCTTGGCCAGCGCCTCGCCCCGCGCCCACCGGTAGACCGGCCAGGCGAAACCCAGATCCGGCTCCCGGGTCGCGGTCAGCCCTCGTGCCGCCTCGTCGGCCTCGATCTCCCCCCACAGCTTCAGCGTCTCCTCCACCGCGTCGGCCACCGGCCCACGCGGCAACGACGCCCGCTCGTCGACGTCGCGGCGTGCCTCGAAGACCACCACGGACACCGCGGCGGCCAACTCCGACGGCGACAGCCCGTTCCACACCCCCCGGCGCAGGCACTCGGCGACCAGCAGGTCCGCCTCGGTCCAGATCCGGCCGAGCATCCGGCCGGCGTCGGTGACCGCGCCGTCGCGGCCCAGGTAACCGCGGTCGGTCAACAACGCCACGATCCGGTCGAAGGTCCGCGCGAGCGACCCGGTACGCCCGGAGACCCGCTCGCGCAGCTCCTCGGTGTCGCGCTCCAGCCGTCGACGCCGCTCCGCCCAGCGGGCGTGGTCGTCCCGCTCCGGGCAGGCGTGGCAGGGGTGGTTACGCAGCTCCGTGCGGAGCTGGGTGAGCCGGTGGTCCTCGCCTGTCGCCTGCCGGGAACGGCCACCGCGTCGGCCACCGTGCCGGTCCAGGCCGGTGCCGCTGACCTCGGCGGCGAGATCCCGGCGGGCGGCCGGCGAACGGTGGTTGAAGTGCTTGGGCACCCGGATCCGGGCCAGCACCTCGGCGGGGGTGGTGAAGTCGCCGAGGCTGACCCGACCGGCCCAGCGGTCCTGGGTCAACACCATCGGCCGGGGCTCACCGAACCCGCCGGTCGCCGGGTCCAGCACGACGGCCAACCCGGCCCGCCGGCCCGACGGCACCCGGATCACGTCGCCGACCCGCAGCCGCTCCAGCGACGCCACAGCGGCGGCCCTGCGCTGGGTCTGCCCCTGCCGGGCGATCGCCTTCTCCCGGTCGGCGATCGCCACCCGCAGCGCGAAGTACTCGTCGAAGTCGCCGTGGTGGCAGGCGGCCTCCGCGCCGTACGCGTCGATGGTCTCGGTGTTGCGCTGCACCTGCCGGGCCAGGCCGACCACCGACCGGTCGGCCTGGAACTGGGCGAACGAGGACTCCAGCAGCGCCCGCGCCGGCTCCGCGCCGACAGTGCCGACCAGGTTGACGGCCATGTTGTACGACGGTCGGAAGCTGGAACGCAGCGGGTAGGTGCGGGTGGACGCGAGCCCGGCCACGTGCCGCGGGTCGGTCTCCGGGGACCACACCACGACGGCGTGCCCCTCCACGTCGATGCCCCGGCGGCCGGCCCGACCGGTGAGCTGGGTGTACTCCCCCGGGGTCAGGTCGACGTGCGCCTCACCGTTGTACTTCACAAGCCGTTCCAGGACCACGCACCGGGCCGGCATGTTGATGCCCAACGCCAGGGTCTCGGTGGCGAAGACCGCCTTGACCAGGCCCCGGACGAACAACTCCTCGACGACCTCCTTGAACACCGGCAGCATGCCGGCGTGGTGGGCGGCCAGGCCACGCTCCAGGCCGTCGAGCCACTCCCAGTAACCCAGCACCGACAGGTCCTCGCCGGGAATGGCGGTGACCCGCGACTCGACGACCCGGCGGATCTCGGCGCGCTCGTCGGCCGAGGTGAGCCGCAGCCCGGCGGCGAGACACTGCTGCACGGCGGCGGCGCACCCGGCGCGGCTGAAGATGAACAGGATCGCCGGGAGCAGGCCCTCGCGGTCGAGACGGTCGACGATGTCCGGGCGCGTCGGGCCCCGCCAGCGCGGGCCACGCCGGCCGGCACCGGGCCCCGCGCTGCGACCCTCACCCAACTCCAGTCGCCGCGCGGTCTCCCGGGTGTAGCGCAGCAACTCCGGGTGCACGTCGTGCTTGCGCGCCGCGTCGGCGTCGTGGAACAGGTCGAACATCCGCTTGCCGACGAGCATGTGCTGCCACAGCGGCACCGGCCGGTGCTCGCTGACCACCACCGCGGTCTCGCCGCGCACGGTGACCAACCAGTCGGCGAACTCCTCGGCGTTGGACACGGTCGCCGACAACGAGACCAGGGTGACCGAGGCGGGCAGGTGGATGATCACCTCTTCCCACACCCCGCCGCGGAACCGGTCGGCCAGGTAGTGCACCTCGTCCATCACCACGTACGCGAGGCCCGCAAGGGTGCTGGAGCCCGCGTAGAGCATGTTGCGCAGCACCTCGGTGGTCATCACGATCACCGGCGCGTCACCGTTTATCGCGTTGTCACCGGTCAGCAGGCCGACCTGGTCGACGCCGTACCGGGCGACCAGGTCGTGGTACTTCTGGTTGGACAACGCCTTGATCGGCGTGGTGTAGAAGCACTTGCGCCGGGCCGGCGGGTCGCCGGCCGCCGCCGGGTCGCCGGGCCGCCCCCGCAGAGCCAGGTGTACGGCGAACTCCCCCACCACCGTCTTGCCGGCGCCGGTGGGGGCGCAGACCAGCACACCGCTGCCCCGCTCCAACGACTGACACGCTTCCCGCTGGAAGTCGTCGAGGTCGAACCCCAGGTCAAGGGCGAACTCGTCCAGCGCCGGAAACTCTGCGGCCTGTGCGGCCCGGCGGCGCGCCGCTGCGTACCGCTCGGCGGGGCTCGACATGGCACCAAGATTAGTGCGTGCCGGCACGGGGCACCCCACAAGGCCGTCCGGTTGGGCCATCGGGGGCGATCGGTAGGGTGCACGGCGTGCCGGACCATGCCGAACCGCCCCAGACCCGTCCGCCGGTCAGCGCCGAGGCCGCCGCCCCCCGGGCGTCCCGACGGCCCGTCAAGGCGGTGCTCTTCGACTTCCACGGCACCCTGGCCCAGGTGGAGGAGCCCCGGCAGTGGGTGCTGGAGGCCGCCGCGGCGTGCGGGGTCACCCTGGACCGCGTCAAAGCCACCTCGCTGGCCGACCGGCTGCTGACCGCCGGACGCGCCGGCGGGCCACTGCCGGCACGGGTGCCGCCCCGGCTGGCCGAACTGTGGGCCGACCGGGATCTCTACCAACACGCCCACCGGGGCGCGTACGTCGGGCTGGCCGAGACCGTCGACGCTGGCATCGAGGGCTTCGCCGACGCGCTCTACGAGCGGCTGCTGACCGCCGAGGGCTGGCTGCCGTACGCGGACACCATGCCCACGCTGACCGCGCTGCGGAACGCCGGGGTGCCGGTGGCGGTGGTCAGCAACATCGGCTTCGACCTCCGACCGCACTTCGACACCTGGGGGCTGACCGACCTGGTCTCCGCGTTCGCCCTGTCGTACGAGGTGGGACGCTGCAAACCCGACCCGGCGATCTTCTGGCGGGCCTGCGGGATGCTCGGCGTCGACCCGGAGCAGACGCTGATGGTCGGTGACACCCCGGCCGACGCGGGCGCGGTGGCCGCCGGCTGCTCGGTGCTGGTGCTCCCGGCCGCCGAGCCGGGCCGGGAGAACGGGCTGGGCGCGGTGCTCGACCTCGCCCTGTCGGCCTGAACCCGCAGTGCTGTGCCGTCAGCCGGGAAGGTGAATCACCGGTAGCTCGTCGCCGTACCGGGACTCCCCGGTGAGGATCGAGGCGTCGTGTTCGAGGACGGCCAGTGCCGTGGTGGCCAGGTCGGCACGGCCCGTCACCGTGCGCCAGAAGCTGAGCTCGTGCCAGGAGTGCCCCTCGGTCGAGAGCACCTCGCAGGCGTCCAGGCTCAGCAGCCGATGCAGAGTCGCGCGTTCCTTCGGGTCGTCGACGATCGCCAGCGTCTCCGCCGCGGTCACGGCGGTGACGCCGAACCTGTTGCGCCCCTGGATGACCTCGTGCAGCGGCTCCCCGACATGCACCGACCCCGCCAGGTACGCCAGCAGTGCCGACCGGTCCAGCACGAGCCGGACCGGTCGGTCGTCCTCGGGCCTCACGCGGCCGGTTGTTCGGGCGTTCCGGCGGCGGCGTCCAGCGCGTGTTGGCGGACCCGCTCGCGAAGGGCGCTACGGCGTTCCGGCGACCAGTCGGCCTCCACGGCGGCCCGGCGGGCGCGCGCCTCGGCCACGCCCTGCTCGGTGATCGGGATGCCCTGGTGGGCCAGCTCCGCGTTCAGCGCGTCCAGCCGCATCCGGTCGCGGACGGCCTGGGTGATGTAGGCGCTTGCGTTTGCCTCGCGCTCCAGGCGCTCAGCCACGTCGGGTGGCACGGAGATCGATAGTTTCCGCATCGCGCTGGTCATACCAGGAACCGTACGCCGGTAGCACCGTGGGTGGCGAACATCTACGGGCCCTGTCGGCTTTGCGGTCTCGCGGCGCACGGTCAGAGCGGTCGGAACCTCGGAGCGCCACCCCGGACACCCCGGCCCCGAACGGCGAGAGACCGCCGCTCGGAACCGGGGCCAGAGTGGTCAGACGGTTCCCGCTTCGCGCAGGGGACGCCAGGCGAGGACGGTGATCGTCACCATCACGGCGGCGGCGATCCAGAACGGTGTGGTGATCTCCCAGACGCTGGCGAACAGGCCGCCCAGGAGCGACCCCAGCGCGGCTCCGCCGAGATCCAGCAACGCGTACACGCTGCCGACGCGGCCGCGTAGCGGTGGCGGCACGACCCGCTGCCGGGCCGAGGTGACGACGATGCCCCACACCATGGCATGGATGCTGAACACGACCAGGGCGATGGCGGCCAGCCAGGGGGTCGTCGTGATCGCAAGGGACACGTGTGTGACGATCTCGACGACGAGGCCGGCGCGCAACACTGTGGCGTTGCCGAGCGCTCGCGTGAGTCTCGCGGCGACGGTCGTGCCGACGAGGCCGCCGACCGCGAACGCGGTCAGCAGGAAGCCGTAGCCGACGCCAGACACACCCAGACGCTCCCGGCAGTAGAGCACGAACACGGCGAACGCGGCACCGAACGCGATGTTGCTCAGGCCCATGCTGACAGCGAGGAGCCGCAGCAGGCGGTGTCGCCACAACCACTTCAAACCTGCGGCGACCTCGGCACGCAGTGAGGTCTGCTGACGGGGTTTCGCGGAGACCGGCCCAGGTCGGATACCCGCTATCAGCGCCACGGAGATCGCGAAGGTGAGCGCGTCGACGCCGAAGGGTACGGCGGCGGAGATGACGAACAACCACGCGCCGAGCGGCTTGGCGACGAACTGGTTGCCGACGGTGAAACTCGCGTAGAGCCGGGCGTTGGCGCTCGCCAGTTCGTCGGGGGCGACCACCGCCGGGAGTAGGGCACCCATGGCGGTGTCCGCGAGGGTTTCTCCGACACCCAGGATGAAGAGCACCAGGTAGATGATGATCACGCTGACGGTCTCGGTCGCGATGGCAGCCGCCAACCCCGCCAGGGCTCCGGCGCGCGCCAGGTTGACAACCATGACCATGCGGCGCCGGTCGAGTCGGTCGACATAGGCGCCGCTGATCAGGGCGAACAGCAGCCAGGGCAGTTGCTGCGCGAAGACGGCGCCGGCGATGAGGGCCGGTTTGTCGGTGACGGAAGCGACCAACAAGGGGCCGGCAGCCATGGTCACGCCGTCGCCGACGTTGGACACCGCGGCGGCGGTCCACAGTCTGGTGAAGTCCGCGCCAAGACGCGCGGAGACAAGGGTACGCAAAAGAGCTCCTCGAGCCAGGGAAGGAAACGGTCGTCGTAAGACCGCTCCGCGGCGAGGAGCACCAGAGCACCGGCGGGAATCCCCGGTGCTGCCCGATCAGTACCGGGCGGGCTCTCGCGGCGAAGCGGAGACCGTGACCAGGTCGAGGCGCATCCCAGCTCCCAACTGTGGATCGATACCGTTCCGCACAGGGTAGCCGCCCATCGAGGCTCCTGTATCCCCGCAGACGCTCGCCAGACGGACGAGCAGCAGACGCGGGCTTCGCCACGAACCGACTGGGAGGGCACGCATTTCGGCAGGTGGACACCGCCGCACGACGGCCGGAGCCGAGCGCCTACCGTCGTGCCCGTGACCGAGACCCTGCTGCCCACGCCATCGCCGGCCGAGACGTCACCGGCCCGGCGGGGTGGCGTCGTCGCCGTGGGGCTGGTGCTCGGCGGGGCGCTGTCGGTGCAGTTCGGCTCCGCCATGGCCGCGCTGCTGTTCCCGCGTACCGGGGTGGCCGGCGCGGTGACGCTGCGGCTGACCATCGCGGCGGTGCTGCTGCTCATCGTGTGCCGGCCCCGACTGCGCGGCCACGACCGGTCGGCCTGGCTCGCGGCGGGCGCGTTCGGGCTGGCGCTGGCCGGCATGAACTCGCTGTTCTACCAGGCCATCGAACGCATCCCGCTCGGCCCCACTGTGACGCTGGAGGTGCTCGGGCCGTTGGCGCTGTCGGTGGTCAGCGCCCGACGACTGGCCAGCTGGGGCTGGGCCGGACTGGCGTTGGCCGGGGTGGCTCTGCTCGGGCAGGGCGGCTTCGACCGGCTGAACCCGGCCGGGGTGGCGTTCGCGTTCGGCGCGGGCGCCATGTGGGCCGCGTACATCGTGCTGAGCGCCCGGGTCGGCGGCCGGTTCCCGGGCGCGGACGGGCTGGCCCTGGCACTGACCGTCGCCGCGCTCGTCACCCTGCCGCTGGGCATCGTCGACGGCGGGGCGGTGCTGTTCGACCCGCAGGTGCTGGCGCTCGGCACCGGCCTTGCGGTGCTCGCCTCCGGGCTGCCCTACACCCTGGAGTTGCTCGCGCTGCGACGGATGCCGACCGCCACGTTCGCGGTGCTGATGAGCCTCGGCCCGGCCATCGCCACACTCGCCGGGTGGCTGGTGCTGCGGCAGGCCCTGACCCTGCTGGAGTGCGCCGCCGTCGCGCTGGTCATCACGGCCAGCATCGGGGCGGTGCGGTCATCGCAGCAGCCGCAACGCGCCCGGGACGGCACTGATCGTCACGGGCAGCTCCAGGGAGCGTTCCCCGTCGGCGTAGGTGACGATGCCGTCGGCGGCCAACTCGACGGTGCGGGCCCGATAGCTGGTCACCAGGGGGTGGCCGACGTGGGTGCCCCGGTAGATGCGCGGCTTCACCCGGATCAGGGTCCGGCGGTTGACACGACCCGCGACCACCACGTCGAGCAGCCCGTCGGTCGGGTCGGCGGCGGGGCAGATCCGCATCCCCCCGCCGTACGTCGGGCAGTTGCCCACCGCCACCAACACCGCGTCGAGGTCGTGCGGAACCCCGTCGAGGCGCAGCGTGTAGCGGCGGGGCCGCAGCCGGGCCAGCTCGACCAGGATCGCCAGGTCGTACCGCCGGGGGCCACGCGGCCAGCGCATCCGGTTGGCCCGCTCGTTGACGATCGCGTCGAACCCCGCCGCGAGGACCGCCCCGAACCAGCGCTCGACACCGTCGACCCCGGTCATCCGGGCCAGATCGACGACGTGGGTCCGGTCGGCCCGCAGCGCTGACGCGATCACGTCCACCGCCGCCACCGGGTCGGCGGGGAAGCCGGTGTCCAGGGCGAAGTCGTTGCCGGTCCCCGCCGGCACCGGACCGAACGGCACGGCGGTGCCGGCGACCGCCTGCATCGCCCGGTGCACGGTGCCGTCCCCGCCGATCGCGACCAGCGCGCCGGCGCCCTCGGCGACCGCGGCCCGGCAGGCCGCCTCCGCCTCACCCGGACTGGACGCCGCCAGCAGCCGGACCGGTCGGCCGGCGCCGGCCAGCCCCTCCAGCAGCCGGGGCAGCAGGGCGCGGTGGCGTCCCCGACCGGCGGTCGGGTTGGCGAGCACGGCCACCGGGCCACCAGCGACCGGCAGGCGGTCGGCAGGGTCACCGGCGGGCGGGCCGGGCAGGTGATCGTCTGCGGTCACGGGCAGCACCGTACCGGTCGGGCGCCCGACGTTCACCGGGGGCAGGTGCCCCCACCGCCGTGACGCGACGACGCCGCCCCCGGGGAAACGGGGACGGCGTCGGTTGACCGGGTGGCGCGGGGCCGTCAGGTCATGTCGTCGTAGCGGCGCTCGATCGGCGCCGGTGGGGCGACCGGCTCGGGTACGCCGATCGGCGCGGCCGAGTCGACCCGCTGCCCGGCCACGACCGGGTCCGCGTCGAACTCCAACGGCGACACCTCGTCGTCGTCGATGCCGGCGTAGATCTCCTTGCCCCGCCCCCGCCGCTTGTCGTTGAGGAAGGCGATGCCCACCGCTCCGAAGTAGAGCGCGGAGAGGCAGATCGCCAGGGCCGTCATGCCGAACGGATCCGGCGTGGGGGTGACGACTGCGGAGAACGCGAAGAACACGAAGATCGCCACGCGCCACCAGCTGAGCAACCGCTTCGCGCTCGTGATGCCCACGAAGTTGAGCATCAGCACGACAAGCGGGAACTCGAAGGCCACACCGAACAGCAGGATCAGGTTGGTGACGAAGGAGATGTACTTGGTGATCTCCAGGGTCGTACTGATCTCGCTGTCGGAGATGCTGAGCAGGAACTCCAGGCCCTTGGCCGTGACGAAGTACGCCAGCACCGCGCCGGCCGCGAACAGCGGCGCCGCCAGAGCGGTGAAGAAGTACGCGTAGCGCCGCTCGTGCCGGTGCAGGCCGGGCGCGATGAACGCCCAGAGCTGGTATAGCCAGATCGGCGCGGCCACGATCAACCCGACCCAGAGCGCGACCTTCAGGTTGAGCAGGAACAGGTCGGCCGGGCCGAGCTGCACGAACTCGCACTTGCCGTCGACATATCGGGCCTGCGGCAGGTCACAGTAGGGCTGTTGGAGCAGGTGCAGCACCGGCTTGGCCAACCAGAAACCGAAGCCGAAGCCGATCAGGATCGCCACGGACGCGCGGAACAGCCGGTTGCGCAACTCGCGGACATGCTCGATGAGCGTCATCGACCCGTCGGCGGCCCGCTCGAACGCCTTGGGGCCGCGTTTACGCAGTGCGAAGGCCACTGTGGTGGGGCCCTTCGGTCAGTTGTCGCGGACGCGGTGCACCGGGTCGACGACCGGCTGCTGCTGCGGCGCCTGCTGGTACGGCGCCTGCTGCGGCTGCCCGGCGTACGGCGTCTGCTGGCCGGCCTGCGGGGGCAGCGGCTGGTAGCCGGCCTGCGCGTCGGCCTTCTCGGCGAGGTCGCGGTCGTCTTCCTGCAGGCTCTTGGTCTCGGCCTTGATGATCCGCAGCGACCGACCCAGCGAACGGGCCGCGTCGGGAAGCCGCTTCGCACCGAACAGCAGGATCAGCACAACCACGAGAACAGCGATGTGCCACGGCTTGAGGGCACCCATGAGAAGCTCCAGTCGCTCTGTGTCCGAGGGGTGGTACGCAGCCCATCGTACGTGCGGATCGGCTGCCCGCCACCCGCCGGGTGGGGGTGGTTCGACCCGAAGGGTGAAGTCTTGACCAACGCGCGATGATCGTCAACTGTCGCCGGGATCCGGCTCGGTCGGGCCGGATCAGCCGCGCTTGGCCTTGATCACCGCGAGCCGCTGGGACGTGGTGTCGAGCTGACGCTGGACATCCTCGGCACGTCGCTGCAACACCTCGGCGGTCTCCCGCAGCGCCTCGGCCTCGGCGGCCCGCCGCTGCAACGCCACCGCGGCGCGGCGCAGCCGAGGCAGCCGGGTCAGCACCGGGCGCACTGCCAACGCGAGCGCCACGAGCGGGAGCAGCACCACCGCGAGCACGATCCAGATCAGCACGGCGGTCAGCCTACTGGGTGCGGCCGGCCACCGCCGGGTCACCCGACGGCGTGCTCGTCGCGTCGAGGGCGGGCAGCCGGGGCGCGGCCGTGGGGGCGGGCACGGCGTACGCGTCGAGTGCGCTGGCCGCCGCCGCCCGCACCTGCTCGGCCAGCTCGACAGGGGCGACCACCACCGCGTCCGGGCCGAGGCCCAGCACGAACCGGCGGGCCCACCCCAGGTCGGTCACGCGCAGGGAGACGAGCCACTGGTCGCCGTCGCCGGCCTCCACCCGCTCGCACGGATAATATTCGGTGATCCACCGCTCGCCCCGACCGATGCGCAGCGTGATCAGCGGCAGGTCGGCCGAGGGGCGGAACACGCCCTCGGTGAGGTCGTGCGGGACGGCCTGCGGCGGCACCGTGGCCGGCTCGGCCAGCTCGGTGAACGCGTCGATCCGGTCGGCCCGGAACAGGCGGACGGCCTCCGCGCGCCGACACCACGCCTCCACGTACGCCCGACCGCCGACCATCAGCATCCGCAGCGGGTCGATGACGCGCTCGGTGGTCTCGTCCCGGGCGGCCGTGTAGTAGGTGATCCGCAGCGCCCGGCCGCGCTCCACGGCGGCACGCAGCGCCTCGACCCGCGGGGTGTCCCCGGGCAACCGCACCGCCACCGGGGCGCCCACCAGGTCGCCCGCGGCCTCGATCTTGGCCAGGGCCCGTTCGACGGCCTCGCGGTTGGCCACCCCGGGCGTCTCGGCGAGCATCCGCAGTGCCACCACCAGCGCGAGGGCCTCGTCCGGGGTGAGCCGCAGGGGCCGGTCGATGCCGGCGTCGTAGGTGATGGTCACCCGATCACCGTCGAACGCCATGTCGATCAGGTCGCCGGGGCCGTAGCCGGGCAGCCCGCAGACCCACAGCAACTCCAGGTCCTCCCGGAGTTGGCGGTCGGTGACACCCAGGTCACCAGCCGCCTCGGCGATCTCGATGCCGGGTCGGGCCAGCAGGTAGGGCACCAGGTTGAGCAGTCGGGCCAGCCGGTCGGCGGACGTGCGGGAGCCGCCCCGCGCGGCCGGGCGGGTCACCGGGCACCCCCGGCGACGGCCAGCTCGTCGTGGCGGACGGCGATCTCCTTGAGTCGTTGGATGACCGCCTCGCGGACCTCCGGTGGGTCGAGCACCCGCACGTCCGGTCCGTAGCCGACGAGGTGACCGGCCAACCCGTCCGGGTCCGCGTACGGCAGGACCAGGCGGTCGCCGTCCGGACCGGTGGTCACCTCCACGGCCCAGCGGCGCAGCCCGGCGGCCCGGCCCGGTGCGGCAAGCACTGTGGCCCGGCCGGTGCGCTCCACCGGACCCGACCAGCGGGCGACGTGGCTGATCAGGTCGACGTTGGCCGGCGGCTCGTACGCGCCCGCCGCACCGGCCACCCGGACCGCGCCGACCACCCGGGACAGCCGGAAGCAGCGGGTCGCCGCCCGGTCCAGGTCGTGGCCGACCACATACCACCGGCCGCGCCAACAGACCACGCCCCACGGTTGCAGCCGCCGACGGCTCGGCGCGTCACGGTCGGGCACCCGGTAGTCGAAGCCGACCTCGCGGCGGTCCCGGGCCGCGGCCGTCAGCGGCGCGAACGCCGGATCGACGGTGACCATCGGCTCCAGGCCCAGGGTGGCCTGCGGGTCCACGTCGACCCCGGCGGCGCGCAGCTTGGCCAGCCCGGACGACGCGGCGGCGGCCAGCCCGGCGTGCTGCCACAGCCGGGCCGCGATGCCCACGGCGGCGGCCTCGTCCGGCTCGAGCAGGATGTCGGGCAGCGCGTACTCACGGTGGGCGATCCGGTAGCCGGGCTCGGCGTCGAAGGCGCTCGCCGTGCCCGTCTCCAGTGGCACACCCAACTCGCGCAGCTCGGCCTTGTCCCGCTCGAACTTGCGTTGGAACGCCTCGTGGTCGCGCGCGTCGTCAGGGTCGTGCTCATAACCGGGCACGGTCGCGGCGATCTGCGCGGCGGTCAGGAACCGTCGCGTGGAGAGCAGGCAGATCACCAGGTTGACCAGGCGTTCGGTGCGGGTCCGCGACACCCGGTAGACGCTAGCAGCCGACGCGCCCACACCGTGCACCCACGCGGGCGTGCCGCACACTTGTTCGGATCGGGCCTCCCCCGGCGCGTCGCCGTCCGGCGGTCATAGGGTGATCCTCATGTCGCAGACGGAGGCCAGGCAGGAGAGCGAGAGCGTCGGCACCGTCGTCGTGGCCGGCGCCGCGAACCTCGCCATCGCGATCGCCAAGCTGGTCGCCGGGCTGATCTCCGGCTCCGCCGCGATGCTCTCCGAGGCGGCGCACTCGGTCGCCGACACCACCACCGAGGTGCTGCTCTTCCAGGCGCTGCGCCGGGGCGCCCGGCCCGCCGACCAGCGGCACCCCTTCGGGTACGGCAAGGAGAGCTACGTCTGGGCGTTCTTCGCGGCGATGTTCACCTTCGTCGCCGGTGCCGGTTTCGCCGTCACCCACGGCGTCACCACGATCCTGGTGCACGAGCACAGCGGCGACTACCTGGTCTCGTACATCGTGCTCGGGGTGTCGTTCGTCATCGAGTCGATCTCGCTGGCCCGGGCCGTGCGCCAGGTGCGCCGCGAGTCGCGACGCTGGCGGACCACACCCCGGCGCTTCCTGCGGCTGACCGCCGACACCACGATCAAGGCGGTCTTCCTGGAGGACAGCGCGGCCCTGGTCGGTCTGCTGCTGGCCGGGGCCGGCGTCGGCCTGTCACACGCCACCGGCGACGAGGTGTGGGACGGCGTCGCGTCGATCCTGATCGGGCTGCTGCTGCTCACTGTCGCCGGGATCCTCGCCGGCAACAACCTGTCGCTGCTTGTCGGCCGGGCCGTCCCGGAGCGGCTGCGCCACGAGATCGAGCAGGAGTTGGCCGGGCTGCCCGAGGTGGAACGCATCGACACCCTGTTGACCATGCAGCTCGGCCCGCAGGACATCCTGGTCGCCGCGAAGGTCGACTTCCGCGACGAGGCCACCGGCGCGCAGATCGAGGCCACCGCCGACGAGGCCGAGCTGCGGCTCACCGACAGGTACCCGGAGATCCGGTTCGTCTTCCTCGACCCGACCCGTTCGATGCCGGGCGCCACCGGCACCGCCCGGCACACCCAGGCCGGGCCGAGCCCCGACGCCGGCGGCCCCGAACAGACCTGACCCTCACCCGGGCGCGGGCCGTCCGGGCCGCGCGGCTAGCGTGCCCGTCATGGTGCGATGGCGTACGGGAACGGTGGCGACGCTGCGACGGCAGTGGACCGGGGCGGTGGAGCTCGACGTCGACCTGCCCGACGGCACACGCATGCGGGCGCTGGCCTACCCGGAGCTGGTCGGCACGCCCGAGCCCGGCGACCGGGTGCTGCTCAACGCCGGTGCGCTGCTGATGGGGTTGGGCACCGGCGGGTACGCCCTCGTGGTGGCCCTGCCGGACCGACTCCCACCGGACCCGCCGGACGTCGGCGACACCCGCGACGCCGGGCACCTGGTCAAGGCCCGCTACACCCCCTTGCAGCCGATCCTGCTCGGCGTCGACGAGGAGGCGTCCCCGTACCGCGCGGTGCTGGCCGACGCGGACGACCTGGGCGGCCTGCCGGTGGTCACCGCCGACCTGCACTCGGCGCTGCCGGCGATCCTGGCCGGCATCCGGGCCGACGCCCCGCAGGCGCGGGTGGCGTACCTGCTCACCGACGGCGGGGCCCTGCCCGCCTGGTTCTCCCGCACCCTCGCGGGCCTGCGCGCCGACCTGGCCGGCACCATCACCGTCGGGCAGGCCTTCGGCGGCGACCTGGAGGCCACCACCGTGCACGGCGGTCTGCTCGCCGCCCGGCACGTGCTCGGCGCCGACATCGCGATCGTGGCCCAGGGGCCCGGCAACCTGGGCACCGGCACCCGGTGGGGGTTCTCCGGCGTCGCCGTCGGTGAGGCGGTCAACGCGATCGCCACGCTGGGCGGACGGCCGGTCGGCTCGCTGCGCATCTCCGCCGCCGACCCCCGCCCCCGGCACCGGGGCGTGTCGCACCACAGCCTCACCGCGTACGGCCGGGTGGCGCTCGCACCGGCGGAGCTGGTGGTGCCCGACGACCTGGACCCGGCCCTCGCGACCGAGGTGGACGCGTCGCTGGCTCCCCTCGCCGCCCGGCACCGGATCGTCCGGGTGCCCACCGCCGGTCTCGACGCCGCGCTGCGCACCAGCTCCGTGCCGCTGTCCACGATGGGCCGTGGTCTCGACGCCGACCACGCGTACTTCCTGGCCGCCGCCGCAGCAGGCCGCCACGCCACAACCCTCCTCCCCCGGCCCCCGGTTGATCATGACGTTATTGCCCGCTGACCCGGCGTGTCATGGCAATAACCTCATGATCAACGCGCGATGGGAGGGGTGGGGGTGGGGGTTAGGCCAGGAAGATCAGGGCTAGCCAGCCGCCGACGATGAGCACCAGCGCCAGGGCCAGCACCCACGTCGGCACTGTGTAGTCACCGCGGCGGTTCCGGTCGATCTCGGCGCGGATCTTCTCCCGCCGCCGTTCGACCCAGTTCTGCCGCTCGGTGCCGCCCTCAGGGCGGTCGGAAGGTCCAGAAGTCGTCATGGCGCGCCCAGCTTAACCGCACGGTGCACCGGGCTGACCGGCCCCGTCGGCGCAGCGCACCGCCGGGGCCAGCCGACCCGTCACATGCTGGCGATCAGCCGTTCCACCCGCTCGTCGTACGCCCGGAACGGGTCCTTGCAGAGCACCGTGCGCTGCGCCTGGTCGTTGAGCTTCAGGTGCACCCAGTCGACGGTGAAGTCGCGCCGCTTCTCCTGGGCATGCCGGATGAACTCGCCGCGCAGCCGGGCCCGGGTGGTCTGCGGTGGGGTCTCCTTGGCCTCGAAGATCTCCGGGTCGGTGGCCACCCGGTCGACCTCCCCGCGCCGCTCCAGCAGACCGTAGAGG
This sequence comes from Micromonospora sp. NPDC049230, assembly GCF_040647875.1. Taxonomy (NCBI): domain Bacteria; kingdom Bacillati; phylum Actinomycetota; class Actinomycetes; order Micromonosporales; family Micromonosporaceae; genus Micromonospora; species Micromonospora sp. NPDC049230. The sequence continues at coordinate 2,850 of NZ_JBEZCZ010000067.1, read as the reverse complement.
CCGCGACCGCGACGCACGTCGTGGTAGGCCAGATCCATCTGCGCGACCCGGGGGTGCGACAGCGGCAGGTCGTGCTTGCGCTGGTAGCGCTCGATCAGCCGCAGCTTGCTGACCCAGTCGATCTCCCGGGAGACCGGCTCCAGGTCACCGCTCTCCACCGCGTTCAACACCCGCCCCCACAGCTCGACGACCCGCTTGGCGGCCTGGTCGCCGCCGCGCCGCTCGACGAACTCGGTGGCCTTGGCCAGGTATTCCTGCTGGATGTCCAGGGCGCTGACCTCCTTGCCGGAGGCCAACCGCACCTTGCGCCGACCGGTGATGTCGTGCGACACCTCCCGGATCGCCCGGATGGGGTTTTCCAGGGACAGGTCCCGCATCACCACCCCGGCCTCGATCATCCGCAGCACGATGTCGGCGGTGCCGACCTTGAGCAGCGTGGTGACCTCGTTCATGTTGGAGTCACCGACGATGACGTGCAGCCGCCGATAGCGTTCGGCGTCGGCGTGCGGCTCGTCGCGGGTGTTGATGATCGGGCGGCTGCGGGTGGTCGCCGAGGAGACGCCCTCCCAGATGTGCTCGGCCCGCTGCGACAGGCAGTAGACCGCGCCGCGCGGGGTTTGCAGGACCTTGCCGGCCCCGCAGATCAACTGCCGGGTGACCAGGAACGGAATGAGGACGTCGGCGAGCCGGCCGAACTCACCGTGCCGGGAGACCAGGTAGTTCTCGTGGCAGCCGTACGAGTTGCCGGCCGAGTCGGTGTTGTTCTTGAACAGATAGATCTCACCCGCGATGCCCTCGTCGTGCAGCCGCTTCTCCGCGTCGACGAGCAGACCCTCCAGGATCCGCTCGCCGGCCCGGTCGTGGGCGACAAGATCGGTCACCGAGTCGCACTCCGGTGTCGCGTACTCCGGATGCGACCCGACGTCCAGGTAGAGCCGGGCTCCATTACGCAGGAAGACGTTGCTCGACCGACCCCAGGACACCACGCGCCGGAACAGATACCGCGCGACCTCGTCCGGGGACAGCCTCCGCTGCCCGCGATAGGTGCAGGTGACGCCGTACTCGGTCTCGAGGCCGAAGATTCGCCGCTCCATGGTGAGACATTAGCCGCCCGGAGGCCCCGTTCGTCACTGTCACACCACAGGTAGTGCCCCGGGGGCGGTCACATACCGGTTGAGTGCGACATTCCGTCCGGCCCGATGCTCGCCACGAACCGTTGGCAGTTGTCGTACTCCGGCAGCAGGCCGGTCTCGCGGGCCTGGGCGAGCGTCGGCGCCGCGTCGTCGCGCGCGGACAGCAGCGGGACGTCGGCGGGCCACTCGATGCCCAACTCCTCGTCCAGTGGGTGCACCGCGTGCTCACCTGTCGGGTTGTAACTGGCCGAGCAGAGATAGCTCAACGTCGCGTCGTCGGTCAGCGCGCAGAAACCGTGCCCCAGCCCCTCGCTGAGGTACACCGCCCGACGGTCGGTGTCGTCCAGCCGGACGCCCTCCCAACGACCGAAGGTCGGCGAGCCCACCCGCAGGTCCACGATCACGTCCAGGACCGCGCCGCGCACACAGGTGACGTACTTGGCCTGCCCCGGCGGGACGTCGGCGAAGTGGATGCCGCGCACCACGCCGCGGGCGGAGACCGACAGGTTGGCCTGGGCCAACCGCAGCGGGTGCCCCACCACGTCGGCGAGTTTGTCGAAGCGGTACCACTCCATGAACATGCCGCGTGGGTCGCCGTGCTGCTGGGGAGTGATCTCCCAGGCGCCCTCGATGCTCAACTCCCGGATCTTCACCAGGTCACCCCGTTGCTGCCGTTCGGCTCGGCGAGCAGACCGAGCAGGTAGTCGCCGTAACCGCTCTTGGTCAACGGCGTGGCCAGCGCGCGCAGCTGGTCGTCGTCGATGAGGCCGGCCCGCCAGGCCACCTCCTCGACACAGCCGATCTTCAGGCCCTGCCGCTCCTCGACCACCCGGACGAACTCGGCCGCCTGCATCATCGAGGTGAACGTGCCGGTGTCCAGCCAGGCGGTGCCCCGGTCCAGCACCGTCACCGACAGCTCGCCGGTCTCCCGGTACACCTCGTTGACCGCCGTGATCTCCAGCTCGCCACGGGCGCTCGGGGTGAGCTTGCGGGCGATGTCCACCACCCGGTTGTCGTAGAAGTACAGGCCCGGCACCGCGTAGCGGGACTTCGGCCGGGCCGGCTTCTCCTCGATCGAGAGCACCCGACCGGCGTCGTCGAAGTCGACCACACCGTATTCCTGCGGGTTGGCCACCTGGTAGGCGAAGACCCGCCCACCGACCGGGTCACCGTGGGCGGCGAGCTGCCGCCCCAGGCCGCCACCGTGGAAGATGTTGTCACCCAGGATCAGCGCCACCGACTCGGCGCCGATGAAGTCCGCACCGAGGATGAAGGCCTGCGCGATGCCCTCGGGCCGCTCCTGGCTGACGTACTCCAGCCGCAACCCGAACTGGCTGCCGTCGCCGAGCAGCCGACGGAACTGGTCCTGGTCGTCCGGAGTCGTGATCACCAGGATCTCCCGCACCCCGGACATCACCAGGGTGGAGAGCGGGTAGTAGACCATCGGCTTGTCGAAGACCGGCATCAGCTGCTTCGAGACCGCACGGGTGATCGGCCAGAGCCGCGAACCGGTGCCGCCGGCAAGTAGGATTCCACGCACCGGGGCAGCCTAGCGGCACAAAAGCCGGATCTGCCGGGGGGTCGCGCCCCGCGCACCGCACCCAACTTCGCGTACACTTCCCGACCCGTGAGGATCCTCGTCACCGGCGGAGCCGGATTCATCGGGTCGGAGTACGTTCGCCTGCTGCTGGGCAAGCCCCTCGGCAGCGCCGAGGGC
>NZ_JBEZCZ010000066.1:0-26712 GCF_040647875.1 Micromonospora sp. NPDC049230 | reverse complement strand
CACTGCCTCGCCGATCATGGAGTTGTGGTGGGTAACAGAACGCCCGTAAAACCCCCAAAGTCGGCACCACAACTCCATGATCGCCAAGCCGGGCCGGCCCGGGCGCTTCCTGTCCCGGGTTGACCCGCCGGCTACCGCCCTGACGCAACGGTGTTGACTTCGAGGATCGAGCACACTCTTGGGCACGGCACATGACACGGGCCGGTATGGCACACGCGCACGGCACGGCACCGCCACGGCGCACGGCACCGCCACGGCGCTCGGCGCATGGCACGGCGCTCGGCGCATGGCACGGCAACGCGCCACGGCGGCGGAAGACGCTTGCCGGGGCACAGTGTCACGGAGTTGGGCGCTGCCCGGGGAGGTCGTGGATCGCGGTCAGGAAACGCGACTGGTCGTCGCGGAGTGCGGGTTGGGTGAGCCGGATCCACGAGCCGTCGTCGAAGACGATTGTGGACGTCAACTGCACGAACCCGGTCGCGCCGCGCTCCGAGTCGATGCGGGCCACCCGGGCGCGTGGCACGCTCCACAGCACCCGCGGTTGCCGCCGGTCGGGCCGGTCGGCGTCGGGACGAGGCCCCATCCGCAGCAGGTGCAGGTGGGTGTCGGTCACCGCGAGCGGGGTGCCCGTGTAGCGCTCCAGGAAGAGCAGCAGACTGCCGGCGAGGGTGGCGAGGTCGCCGCTGAAGACGTACCGGCGACGGTAGGCGATCTCGGCGAGCTGGTCGGCCAGCGGGCGGTACAGGCTGAGCCGGAACAGGGCTCGGAACGCCTCCTGCTCCTCGGTCAGCGCAATCGGCTCCCGCCGCACCCGCTGGTGCGGTGGGCCCGGCTCTGGTTCGGCCGCCTCCGGCACGCCGGCGGCGAGGGCACCGGCCCTGCCGGGTAGCAGCAGCACGCCCGCCGCCAGTCGGACCGGCGCCAGCACCGCGTCCACCCAGACCACCGGGTTGACGATGTTGAGCAGCCCGAACAGCACCTTCGGGTCGAGCGAGTCGACAACCTCGTCGGCCATCACGTGGGCGAGCTGCCGGCCGGCCTTGTGGGTGTTCGGGGCGCGAACCGGGCCGAGCCCCACGTAGCGCAGCTCCTGCCCGGGGAGCAGGGGCGCGACCAGGGCACGTTCGGTTTCGTCGCTGGTGCGGAACTCGTCGCGCAGCTCACGGGCCCTGTCCCGGGCGGCCCGCGCGCCGCCGAGCACCGCCTCGGTGAACCGACCGAACCGGCCCCGCTCCCCTGACATCACGCCTTCCTCCCTGGCGGCCCGCCGGCGGCTACCCGACGACATTCTGTCCGATCGACGCGACGCCGCCGCGCACCGCCTGGTCGACGATCTGCGACCGGGCACGAAGAGGCCGGTGGTGAGGGCGTCCGAACCCCAGGCGACGGCCGTGGACGCACGAGGTGCGACAAGAGCCGATCCGAGGTACGCCCGAAGCCGAGCTGCGACCAACGGATGCTCAGCCCGGCCCGGCGGCTGGGATCCCCGGCGAGAGCCGCCACGCGAACACCCGGGGCGCCGTTTGCCGCCAACCGATGACACGCGGACGGGTCCCTCCTGGCAGGAGACAGCACGCGACCGCGGACACCGGGGCACGTACCGCCCAGGGCAGCGGTGTCGATCACCCCCGAGGGGGTGGCGAACAACCGCTGGGCTGGGCAGCATGGGTGGCATGGACTACGAGTACGCGCCGCTGCGGCTGCCGCCGAACGTCGACCGGTTGACGGCCGCGGCGCAGTTGGCGATCCAGGCGGAGTTCTCCGGATGGGAGTTGGCCCGGGTGCGGTTGTACCGGGATGGCACGCGGCAGGTGGTGCTGCGACGGCGGCGGGTCAACCAGCCCCAGCCGGGCCTGTCGTACTGACTGGCCCGCGCCCTGCCTCGTCGATCATGGAGTTGTGGTGGGTGGTAACGACGCACCTGATCACCACAACTCCATGATCGGCCCGGTCTTCTAGTGCTGGTGCCCGGCGTGGTCGTGGTCGTCGTCGACTTCGAGGAACGGGTGCTCGTCGAGCCGGCCGACCAGCCGGTCGTCGACCGCCGGCTGGAACGGGCCGACGGCGTCGTCATCGTCGAACGACTCCAGGTCGACGGGGGTGCCCACCTCGCTGACCATGACCACCCCGTCGAGGGGCTCCAACTCGGGGACGTCCAGCGCGCCGAGCGAGCCGTCGCCACTCTGCAGCAACTCCAGCACCGCCTCGCCGACGCCCTCCACGGGCGCCGGCTCGTCGTCCTCCGGGGTGCCCTCGCGACGGGCCGCCTCGGCCACCCGCAGCAGCGCGGCGACGCTCGGCACCCGGTAGTCGCGACGCTGCCGCACCGAGATCACCCGGGGGTGCGGGTCGCTGGCCTCGGCGCCCTCGGGGCCGCCGAAACGCTCGTCGGCCTCGTCCGGGTCGATCGAGTCGACATCCCAGGGCGTCACCTCGCCGAAGGCGTCGAGCAACCGCTCGTCGTACGCGAAGGAGGCGTTGTTCAACGCCACGTACGCCTGCCAGACGTCGTCGTCGTCGACGCGGCCCTGTGCGGCGCGTACGGCGGCCAGGTGGTGGCGGGCCGCTTCGATCACCCGCTCGAGAGCGGCGTCCAGCTCACCGTGCTGGTCGGTCATGTGGGGCAGTCCCTTCACGTTAAGGAGGTCGCGCGCCGGGCGCGGCTAGCAGCTGCGGAGGAACCGGTCGAGAACCCGCACGCCGAACTGTAGTCCGTCGACCGGAACGCGCTCGTCGATGCCGTGGAACAACGCCGAGAAGTTCAGGTCGGCGGGCAGCCGCAGTGGCGCGAAACCGAAGCAGCGGATGCCGAGCTGCGAGAACGCCTTGGCGTCGGTGCCTCCGGAGAGCATGTACGGAACCGGGCGCGCCCCCGGGTCCTCGGCGCGCAGCGCCGCTGACATGGCCTCGACCAGGTCGCCGTCGAAGGTGGTCTCCAGCGCCGGCTGCCGCTGGATGTACTCGATCGCGATGTCCGGGCCGATCAGCTCGCGCAGCTGCCGCTCCAGCAGCTCGGACTGGCCGGGCAGGCTGCGGCAGTCGATGGTGGCGGTGGCCCGGCCGGGGATGACGTTGTCCTTGTAGCCGGCGCCGAGGCGTGTCGGGTTGGCGGTGTTGCGGATGGTCGCGCCGATGATGTTGGCGATCGGGCCGAGCTTGGCGATGGCCGTCTCCGGGTCCTCCGGGTCCAACTCGACACCGAGCAGGTCGGAGACCTCCTCCAGGAAGGCGCGCACGGTGTCGGTGACCACCACCGGGAAGCGGTGCCGGCCGATCCGGGCGACCGCCTCGGCGAGCGCGGTGACCGCGTTGTCGTCGTGCACCATCGAGCCGTGCCCGGGGCGGCCCTTGGCGTGCAGCCGCAGCCAGTCGATGCCCTTCTCGGCGGTCTCGATGAGGTAGAGCCGCTGGCTGTCGTTGACCGAGTAGGAGAAACCGCCGACCTCGCCGATCGCCTCGGTGCAGCCGTCGAAGAGGCCACTGTGGTTGTCCACCAGGAAGCGCGCGCCGTAGTCGCTGCCCGCCTCCTCGTCGGCGGTGTACGCGAGCACGATGTCGCGCGGTGGTCGCACGCCGGTGCGCTGCCAGTGCCGCACCACGGCGAGCACCATCGCGTCGAAGTCCTTCATGTCGATCGCGCCGCGGCCCCAGAGGTAGCCGTCGCGCAGCTCGCCGGAGAACGGGTGCACCGACCACTCGTCGGCGTCGGCGGGCACCACGTCCAGGTGGCCGTGCACCAGCAGCGCGCCCCGACTCGGGTCGGCGCCCGGGATGCGGGCCACCACGTTCGCCCGTCCCGGTGCGGACTCGTGCAGGACGGACTCGATGCCCACCTCGGCGAGTTTCTCCGCCACGTACTCGGCGGCGCGGCGTTCGCCGACGCTCGTGTCGTTGTCCCCCGTGTTGGTGGTGTCGATGCGCAGCAGGTCGCGGCAGAGGTCCACGACCTCTGCGGTGGGGTCGGGTCGGGCGGAGGCCGCATCGCTCGTCATCGCCTCTTCATACCAGTCGGCGCCGGCCGACGGGCCGGCGCACCGGTGCGGACCGCCCCGACCTGCCGGCGTTCCCGGGCCGGCGCATCGACGGGCCCGGTTTCGCCGATCCCGGGTTCGGGTACCGCCGCTCACGACCGTACGTCCCCTGCCGGAGCTTCCGCCCGCCAGTCGAGGAGGGCACCATGTCCGCCGTTCCCCTGCCGCCGTTGCCGCCCGCACCCGCGCCCGAGGAGGGCTACCGACCCGGTGGCCGCAACATCGCCGACATCGTCGACCGGGAGCACCGTCAACTGCTGGCGCTGCTGGACCAGCTGAGCGGCCCGGACGCCACCCCGCAGGAAGGACTGGCGGTGCTCACCGCCGCGCTGTCGCGGCACCTGTCCGCCGAGGAGCAGTATCTGCTGCCGGCGGTACGCGCCGCGCTGCCGGACGCCGCCGAGCGGGTGGACGCCGAGATCGGCGCCGACGCCAGCCTGCTCGCCGCCCTGAAGGGCCTGACCGACGAGGCGTTGAGCGAGGTCGCCGAGCGGGTCCGCCGACACGTCGACGGGGTGGGCGTGCTCGTCACCGAGCTGCGCGCCGTCGCGACCGAGGAGGAGCTGATCCGGCTGGGCAACCGGCTGGAGATCGCCGAGGAGGCGGCACCGACCCGACCGCACCCGGGCACTCCGGCCACCCCTCCGTGGAACCGGATCGTCGAGCCGGCGGTCGGGGTGGTGGACAAGGTGCTCGACGCGGTGACCCGCCGGCCGACGTACCTGGCGGACCTGCCGCGGGCACCTCGGGAGTGAGGGGCGACGGCGATTCCCAAGTGCATTCATTATCACCGATCCGCTTGGGCTATTCCGCCGACTGACGCGTAGTCATACCGTCACGGTATGAACCTGGAGCTGCGTCACCTGCGGGTGGTCTGCGCGATCGCGGAGACGGGGAGTGTGACAAAGGCGGCGTCGGCGCTCGGCCTGGCCCAGCCGGCGCTGACCGCCCAGCTCCAGCGCATCGAGCGGACACTGGGCGGCCCGCTGTTCGACAGGGACCGGCGCGGCGCCCGGCCCACCGCTCTCGGTGAGCTGGTGCTGGCCCGGGCCCGGGTGCTGCTGCCGGCGATGAAGGGTTTGCAGGACGAGGCCGCCCGCCTGGCCGGCGCTGGCGACGCCCCGCCGTGTTACCGCTTCGGTGGGGTGAACAGCCCGATCCTGGGCCGGATGGTGCACCGGTTGGCCGCCGCGCAGCCGCCCGCCCAGATCACCACGTTCGCCTCCTGGTCGGTGGACGAGTTGGCGCAGTTGGTGGCCGGGGGTCGACTGGACTTCGCGCTCACCGGTGTGTGCGGCGACGCCAGCCCGTCGGGCGGGTTCGGGTTGAGCTGGCAGGAGGTGGCCATCGACCCGGTGCTGGTGCTGCTGCCCGAGACGCATCCCCTCGCGGCAGACGACGAGGTGCGTCTGGCGGACCTACGTCACGAACAGTGGGTGGCCGCCCCGGGCGACGGCTGCTTCGGCGACTGCTTCGCCGCCGCCTGCGCCCGCGCCGGCTTCACCCCCCGCAAGGTGTACGAGACCGACATCCGTGGCTGCGTCGACCTGGTGGACGCCGGGGTGGGGGTGGCGTTGTGCCAGGCGACGTTCCGTCCGGTGGCCGGGCTGGTGACCCGCCGGATCGCCGGCACACCGCTGCGCTGGCGGCTCCTGCTCGGCTGGCACCCGGACTCGCCCGCCGCCCAGGGCGCCGACCTGGTGTTGGAGACGGCCAAGGCGGCGTACGTCGACTCGTTGGCCCCGCATCCGGAATACCTGTCCTGGCTGCTGAGCAATCCGGGGTTCGGTGTGCGGCAACCCACCGGGATCCGACCGGTCTGAGCCGGTATTCCCGGGCGGTGGCGGTGCGAACCGCCGTTGGCCGGGTATCTGGCGGACATGACCGACCTCTACCCGCCCGCCGACGACCGCGAACTGCTCCGTGAGGCGGCTGCCGCGCACACCGCCGCCACCCGTGCGGTGGAGGCGTTCCTGCGCCGCCTGCCGGAGGTGCCCGACCCGGCGGCCGTCACCGAGTACGCCAACCTGCTCACCCGGGAGGACCAGACCCGCGCCGAACGCGACGCCGCCGCCGACGCGGCGGGGCTGACCATCGCCAGCCTGGAACCGGACCAGGGTCAGTAGCCGGACGCGACGGTGCCGTCCCCCGCGCGGGGGACGGCACCGTCGTACGTGGGCTCGGTCAGCGTTCGACGAGCGGGTCGTGCCCCAGGTCGAGCAGCGAGTGCCGCCAGCTGTCGTCGGCGTTGCCCCGCGACGGTTTGGCGTCCATCAGCTCGCGGATCCGTTCGACCGCCTCCCGCATCACCTCGATGTCCTCCGGGGTGAGGTCGACCTTGCGCTTGTTCAGCACCTTGAGGATCTCCCGGCCCGGCTGGGGCAGGTCGAGGGTCGGGTTCGGGCTGAACGACTCCTCGCCGGAGCCGCGGGTCAGCAACCACGTCCGCAGCTGCTCCGACGGGACGTTGACCTCGGCGTGGAAGTCCTCCCAGAGCACTTCCACCTCGGGGTCGAGCCGCGCTTCGCGTACCATCGGGTCTCCTCTCGCAGGCGGTCGGTCGTCCTGGTGGGTCTTCGGATGCAGGCCCTCCGCGGGCACCCGCGTCCGGCGGGGATTAGCGGTGGGCGGCGCCAGGATCGGGTCGGGATGGTCGTCCTCGTCCCGGTGACCCGTGGGCTCGTGCGGGTCACCGGTTTCCCCTCGTCGCGCCGGCCCGCTCATCGCGGGTGCGTCGTCGTGGCGGCGGTGTACCCCCGCTCACCCGCTGTCACGTCGAAGGTGAGCGCGCCGTCGCGGACGTCCACGGTGACCTTCTGTCCCGGTGAGATCGCCGATTCCAGCAGCATGCGGGACAGGTGGTTGTCCACCTCCCGCTGGATGACCCGACGCAGCGGACGGGCACCGAACTCCGGTTGGTAGCCGTGCTCGGCGAGCCAGTCGATGCCGGCGGTGGTGAACTCCACCTGTAGGTCCTGGGCGTGCATGCGGCGGCGGGTGTCCTCCAGCAGCAGCGCGGTGATGTCGCGCAACTGCTCGGCCTCCAGTCGGCGGAAGATGATGACCTCGTCGATGCGGTTGAGGAACTCCGGGCGGAAGTTCTCCTGGAGGCGGCGCATCAACCGCTCGCGCAGTTCGTCGTTCTCCTGCTCGCTGCCCACGGCCCCGCTGCCGAAGCCGACCGAGCGCTGGGCGCCGGTGATCAGCTCCGAGCCGAGGTTGCTCGTCATGATCAGTACGGTGTTCTTGAAGTTCACGGTGCGTCCCTGGCTGTCGGTCAACCGGCCGTCGTCGAGCACCTGGAGCAGGATGTTGAACACGTCCGGGTGGGCCTTCTCGATCTCGTCGAGCAACACCACCGCGTACGGGCGGCGACGCACCGCCTCGGTGAGCTGGCCGGCCTCCTCGTAGCCGACGTACCCGGGCGGGGCGCCGACCAGCCGACTGACAGTGTGCCGTTCCTGGAACTCGCTCATGTCCACCCGGACCATCCGGTCCGCCTCGCCGAACAACGCCTCGGCCAGGGCCCGGGCCAACTCGGTCTTGCCGACACCGGTGGGGCCGAGGAACAGGAAACTGCCCATCGGCCGCTCCGGGTCGGCCAGCCCGGCCCGGGAGCGACGGACGGCCTCGGCGACCGCGGAGACCGCGTCGTCCTGGCCGACCACCTTCTGGTGCAGTTGCCCCTCCAGGCGCAGCAGCCGGTCCCGTTCCTCCTCGGTGAGCTGGCTGACCGGGATGCCGGTGGCCCGGGAGACCACCTCGGCGATCTCCTGCGGGCCCACCTCGGGCACCTGGGAGCCGGATGAGCCGTCCTCGCCGTTCGCGCGACGGATGTCCTCCTCCAGCTCGGAGATCCGGTCGCGCAGGGCGGACGCGCGCTCGTACTGCTCGTCGGTGACGGCCTGTTCCTTGTCCCGGCGTACCTCGTCGAGCTCCTGCTCCAACTCCCGCACGTCGGACGCGGGCGTGCGGGTCCGCAACCGCACCCGGGCGCCGGCCTGGTCGATGAGGTCGATGGCCTTGTCCGGCAGGAACCGGTCGGTGACGTACCGGTCGGACAGCTCGGCGGCGGCGACCAACGCCTCGTCGGTGAAGCGCACCTGGTGGTGGGCCTCGTACCTGTCGCGCAGCCCGCGCAGGATCGCGATGGTGTCGTCGACGCTGGGCTCGGGCACCAGCACCGGTTGGAAACGCCGGGCCAGCGCGGCGTCCTTCTCGATGCTCTTGCGGTACTCGTCGAGCGTCGTCGCGCCGATCACCCGCAGCTCGCCGCGGGCGAGGGCGGGTTTGAGCATGTTGGACGCGTCCATCCCGCCCTCACTGCCGGCGCCCCCCGCGCCGACCAGGGTGTGGATCTCGTCCATGAAGATGATCAGCTCGTCCCGGTGTGCCCGGATCTCGTCGATCACCTTCTTCAGCCGTTCCTCGAAGTCGCCCCGGTAGCGCGTGCCGGCGACCAGGCCGGCCAGGTCGAGTTGGACGACCCGCTTGCCGAGCAGGGTCTGCGGCACGTCGCCGTCGCAGATCCGTTCGGCCAACCCCTCGACGATGGCGGTCTTGCCGACGCCGGCCTCGCCGATCAGCACCGGGTTGTTCTTGGTACGCCGGGACAGGATCTCCACGGCCTGCTCGATCTCGTCGGCCCGTCCGATCACCGGGTCGATCTGGTCCATCCGTGCCAACTCGGTGAGGTCCTGCCCGTACTGGTCCAGGGTGGGCGTGCCGCGATCCGGCTTGGGCCCGGTCATCGGCCCGCGCTCGGCGTTGGCGGCCTGCAACGACTCGGGTTGGATCCGACCGGCGGCCAGCATCCGACCGGCCGGTGACTCCGGGTTGAGCGGCAACGCCATCAGGATGTGCTCGGGGCCGATGTAGTTGGCGCCCATCGCCCGGGACAACTGGTGGGCGTCGAGCAGCGCCCGCTTGGCGGCCGGGGTCAACGACAGGTTCGGCGGCACCTCGCCGCGCGGTGCGCCGTCGCCCTTTCCACCGAGGGCGTTGAGCAGGGTGTCCGGGTCGGCTCCGGCCCGGCGTACCAGGTCACGGAGTTGTTCGCGTTGCAGCGCCGCCCAGAGCAGGTGGTCGGTGTCCAGGTCGCTGCTGTGGCGTTGCGCGGCCCGCCGGGCCGCGTCGGCCAGCATCTCCCGGGCGTCGGCCGTCATCAGTCGGGTGATGTCGACCCGGTGCGGCGGTCGGCGTCCTCCCTCGCCCCGACCGAAGTATCTGGCCAGGAATTCGTCCCACGGGTCGGAGCCGGTGTCACCGGGTCCCATCATGTCTGTCCTCCGCAGTAGGGCGCGGCACGGTCGGCAGGGGCTACCCGGCGCGCGCCCCGACAAACGCCGCGGGAGGCGGAGCACCGGCTTTCCGGGAGTGGCGTCGGGCTGGGGCCGACGGTTGGTGGCAGGCTGGCGGGATGGATGAGACCCCGCTGCTGATCGTGGATGGCGCCAACGTGGTGGGCTCCCGCCCGAACGGGTGGTGGCGTGACCGTGCCGGGGCGGCGGCCCGTCTGCGCGACTCCCTCGCCCCGGTGGCGACCATCGGGCTGCCGGCCCGCCTGCCCGCCCCGGTGGAGGTGGTGCTCGTGGTCGAGGGGGCCGCGCGGGACGTGCCGGGCACCGACGGCGTCCGGGTGGTCTCCGCCCCGGGCTCCGGCGACGACAGCGTGGTCGACCTGGTCGCGGGCGCCCCGCGGCGACGCCGGCTGGTGGTCACCGCGGACCGGGAGCTGCGCGAGCGGGTCACCGCCCTGGGCGCGGAGGTGTACGGGCCCCGCTGGCTGCGCGATAATTGAGAAGTTCTCGCACCGGGAGTCCCACAGAACGGACTCCCGGCACTTCAGGGCCCCTACCGGACAGGTGGGCAGGAACACCGACAGGGCGGATGTTCTTTCGGCGCGGCCGATAGGCTCTAATGGAGATCTCCCCGCCCCCAGGAGGTTCCGCCGTGGCGAGCGTCGCCGAGCTGAAGGCTGCCATCGATGTCGCCCTCCAACAGATCGGCGACGGGCAGACAGCCGTGCAGGCCGCCGGCGAGAAGCTGGCCGAGGCGCAGCAGACCCTCGCCGGTGCGCTGGAGGGCAGCGGGCACGAGACAGTGGAGGCGGCCCAGGCGTCGCTGACACAGGCCAGCCAGGAGCTGGAGGAGTGTCTCGCCGCGACACTTGTCGCGGTCGAGCAGGCGCAGCTCTACGTCTCGACCCTGTAGGCCGCCATGTCCATCATCGAGGACGTCGGTGGGCAGGTCCGCGCCGCCAGCGAGGAGTTCCCGGTCGCGCTGCTCGGGCAGGCGTTGGAAAAGTTCGGCCTGGCCGCGGAGCGACTGCGCTGGGTCCGCCAGGAGTCGGCCAACCCGATGGGCGTGCCGGAGTTGTCCGCCGCCACCGAGCACGCCGAGAGCGCCGGCTACGCGCTGCGCGTCGCCCAGGAACAGCTCTCGGCGTACCTGGCGGCGATCGGGCTCGCCTCGGACGGGTCTTCGGCCCCCCGCCCCGAGCAACGCGCTCCTCGACACGACACGCCACCGGCGGCCGGGCCCACCGCTGTCGCGCCGGAGCCGACCGAGCAGGTCCGGATGCGCCGCTGGTGGTCGGTGCGGGTGGCGGAGCTGACCGGCGGGCGCGAGGGCTCCGACGACGAGCCCGACGAGCGGGTGGGCGACTCCCAGGAGCTGCTGCGCCGGGTGGTGGGTGGTGTCCGCTCCGGCGACCGGGACCGGCTGCGCAAGGAGCTGCGGCGGGCCCCGGCCGACGTGGGGTTGGGCATGGCGGCGCTGGCGCCACCACTGCTGCGCGAGCTGGCCGGTGAGCTGCTGGGGCACCCGCCCCGCGCCGCCGACCTCCCTCGGCTGCGCGGCGAGTTGGACGGGCGCGTGCGCGACCTGCTGCCCGGACTGCCGCCGCCGGTGCTGGAGACGCTGCTGACCCGGGTGTGCCGGATGCCACCGCCGCGCGCCTCCGGGGAGCCGTCGCACGCCGCCGACTCCGCGGTGACCGCCGGCGTGGCGACCGGGCTGCTGCTCGCCCGCCTCGGCCGGGACCTCCCCTCCGGCCCGAAAGAGCCGGCGGGCGCGGGGCAACCGGGCGGCGGGGAACGACCAGGCGGGGCGCCGCAACGAAGCGGGGCGCCGCAACGAGGCGTGGCGCAGCAACCGACGCGGGCTGGCCAACCGACGAGCACTGGGCAGGCGGGCGGGGCTGGGCAGTCGGGCGGGGCTGGGCAGGCGGCGGGCGCGGGTGCGCGCGCCGGCGGTGCGGCGCGGCGGCCGGGCACTGCCGGTGCGCAGCGCTCTGGTGGTCTGCCGCCGCGCTCGGAGGGTCTGCCGCCACGCGCCGAAGGGCCGCCGCCACGCCCCGATGGGCTGCCACCGCGCGCCGAAGGGCCGCCGCGTCCCGATGGGCCCCCACCGCGCTCGGGCAGCCCGTGGCGGGACGCGCCGACGCGTCGGGGCTCCGATGGCTGACCGGCGCGGTCAGCTGGCCAGGCGCGTGCGGGACACCCTGGCCGAGGCGTTGGGCGCCACCCGTACCCGGCTGTCCGCCGCACAGGCGGAGCTGACCGCCGGGCGGGAGCGGCTGGCCCGGGTCCAGCGGGCGGCGGCCGTCGTACCGGAACGGGTGGGCGCCCAGCGGGACCGCCGCATCGCCGACATCGACGCCCGCTACTCCGCCCGGATCGCCGAGCTGGCCCGCCGCGCCGCCGACGCCGCCCGCCAGGAGGCGCCCGGCTGCGCGGGCGCCGACTGGGCGGGGTGGACGCCGACGCCGACCCGCCGGGCGGAGCCGCCCGGCGCGCTGCGGGTCGGCACGGTCCGGATCGACGGTGTCGACCCGGTGCCCGCGCTGGTGCCGCTCCTCGACGCCGGCCACGTCCACCTCTCCGGCAACGACCGGGCCGGCTGCGACGCGGTGGTGTCCGCGTTGCTCCTGCGGGCCGCCGGCCGCGCCACCCCCGGCGCGGTCCGGCTGACCGGGTACGACCCGGAGCAGCTCGGCGGGGGCCTGGCCGGGTTCGCACCGCTGGGCACGGCGGGGCTGCTCACCTTCGTCGGCCCCGGCGGGCTGGGTCCGCTGCTGGACGACCTGGTGGAGCAGATCCGCCGGATCAACGAGACGGTCCTCGCCGGCGAGTACGCCTCGCTGCGGGAACTGGCCGCGGCGACCGGCCGACGACCCGAACCGTGGCGGGTGGCGGTGCTGCTCGGCGGTGACGAGCTGAACCGGCACGAGCGTGGCCAGTTGGACCGGGTCGTACGGGCCGGCCCGGCGTGCGGGGTGCACCTGGTGGTGCACGGTGTGCCGTTGCCCGACGATCCGACGGTGACCCGGGTGGTGGCCGGGGCCTCCGGCGCGCGCATCGGCGGGTCGGCCGGGCTGCCGATCCGGCTGGACCCGCCGCCACCGGCGACGCTCGTCACCGAGACCTGCCGGGAGATCGCCGCACAGGTCAACGCGGGCCCACCACCGACCCCGTTCACCGACCTGCTGCCCCCGCCCGAGCTGATGTGGCGGGAGGACTCCGCGGACGGGTTGACCGCGCCGATCGGTGAGGGGCCGCACGGTCGGCCGGTGCGGCTGACGTTGGGTGACTACCCGCCGCACGCGCTGATCGGCGGGCCGTCCGGCACCGGCAAAACCAACCTGATCTTCGCGTGGATCGGTGCCCTCGCGGCCCGTTACTCCCCCGCCGAGCTGGAGTTCTACCTGCTGGACTTCAAGGAGGGGGTGTCCTTCGCGCGGTTCGCGCAGGGCCGGCGCGACCCGAGCTGGTTGCCGCACATGCGCCTGGTCGGCATCAACGTCAACACCGACCGGGAGTTCGGGTTGGCGCTGCTGCGGTTCCTCGCCGAGGAGCTGCGCCGGCGTGCCGACGCGGCCAAGAAGCACGAAGTGACAAAGCTGGCCGAGCTGCGGGCCGTCGACCCGAACGGGCACTGGCCACGGATCGTCGCGGTGGTCGACGAGTTCCAGATGCTGCTGGCCGGTCGGGACGTGGTCGCCCGGGAGGCGGCCGACCTGCTGGAGGACCTGGCCCGGCGTGGCCGGTCGCAGGGCATCCACCTGGTGCTCGCCTCGCAGGACGTACGGGGCATCGAGGCGCTGTGGGGCCGCCCGGCGCTTGTCGCCCAGTTCACGCTGCGCATCGCGTTGCCCAAGGCGCTGCGGATCCTCGCCGAGCGCAACGACGCGGCGCAGTCGCTGCCCCGCTGGCACGCGGTGGTCAACGCCGAGTCGGGCATGGTGGAGGGCAACGAGGTCGCCCGGATCCCGTCGGCCAGCGACTGGGAGACGTGGAGCGGATTGCAGCACCGGCTGTGGCGGATGCGCCCGCCGGACGCGGCGCCGGCCCGACTCTTCGACGGCGACGCGATCCCCCGGCTGACCGACGCGCCGGACTTCCGGGCGCTCGCCGTACCCCCGGACGGAAGCGTGCCGCGCAGCCCGGTGGCCCTGCTCGGCGAGATCATCGACGTGCAGTCCCGGTCGGCGGCGCTGCGGCTGCCGCGCGCACCGGGGCGCAACCTCGCGGTGCTGGGCACCCGGGTGGACGAGGCGTGCGCGGTGCTCGACGCGGCGGCCCGGTCGCTGGCCCGCCAGCACCCGCCGGGCACCGCCCGGTTCTCCATCGCCTGCCTCGACGCGGACGCCGACCCGATGGCCCGTGCCCTCTACGACGACCTGGCCGACGACGCCGCCTGGTACGACGAGGAGACCGTGGGCGAGCTGATGGCCGAGACGGCCGACGGGCTGACCGGGCCGGGCAGCCCGCACTACCTGCTGCTGTTCGCTGTCGACGCGGCGGCCGGCACACTGGCCGCCCGCGCCGGCCGACGCACCGGCCTGGAGCAGCTACGCCGGATCATGCACGACGGGCCGGAACGACGCACACACGTGCTGGCCTGGTGGCGCGGCGTGGCAAGGATGCGCGCCGACCTCGGAGGGCCAGCCGCCCGCACCGACCAGATCGGGGCCTGGGTGGCGCTGGACGCGCACGGTGGCGAGCTGGGTTCGTCGCTGTACCCGGGCACCGGCGGCCCCGACTGGTATCCCCGCCCCTGGCGGGGGCTCTTCTTCGACCGGGCGGTCCACCGCACCGGACAGGTGATCATCCCCTACGGACCGTCGCGGTGAACGAACCAGTGGCCAGTGAGACGTACGCGGCGCAGTTACGGCGACTGGCCGAGCTGACCGCACGGGTGCACGAGCAGCGCGCCGAGGCGCACACCTGGTACGAGCGGCAGTGCGCCGCCGCCGAACAGGCCGTCGCCGACGCCGCCGAGCAGGTCCAGGATGCCGAGGTGGAGCTCGTCGAGGCGCGCGAGCAGCAGGAACGGGTCGACGCCGAGGTGGCGCACCTGTGGCAGCAGGTGCGTACCCGCCTCGGTGCCCGTCGCCTCGGCGGCCCGCCCGCACCCGCGGCCAGTGACGGGGCCACCGACGCGGTGCTGCTGCTCACCCGCGCCCGGGACCTGCTCGACCGGGCCGGGCAGCCGGGTGAGCTGCCGGGCTCGGTCAACCCGCTGCTGGCGCTCTGCGGGGTGGCCGGCGCGGTGCTCGCGTACGCGCTGGGGGCCGGGGCGCGGGCGTTGGGCGTCGGGTACGGCGGCGACCTGGCGGTCGGGATGCCGGTGCTCGCGCTGGTGGTGACCCTGCTCGGGCCGTTGGTCGGCCTGGTGCCGGCGCGGGTGCTGGCCGATAGGCGGCACGCGGTGCTCGGCCCCCGGCCGATCACCGTGGTCCTCGGCGCGGGCATCCTGACCACCGCACTGCTGCTGGCCCTCGGTCGCTGACCGATCAGTCCACCGAGGCTGTCGAGAAGCCGACCGCCGGCGCGGCGAAGATCAGCGCGCGATCTTCGCTACGGTACGTCCGATGGTCAGCTTCCTCCTCAGTCACCGCGCCGCCGACGACAACGTCGTCGCGCGCCTGCTCGATGACGCGCTGACCGCTCGATTCGGCAGCGGCAGCGTCATTCGCGACGATCCCGGCGCGGTCATCTCCGCCGCCGAGCGTCGGCGCCGCCTGTCAACCTCGGCGGCACTCATCGTCGTGATCGAACCTCGCTCACCCGGCGAGTCGGCAGTACTCCCGGGCATCAGCCGACGGACGATCGCAGCCGCCCTCCAACAGCAGGTTCCGGTCATTCCGGTGCTGGTGGACAACGCCGAACTGCAACGCGGGACGCGCCTGCCCGAACCGCTCCGACCGCTTGGCCAGCAGCACTACCGGCGGGTCCACCGGACCAGCGCTCCGGCGGACATCGGCTACCTGGTCGACGACCTGGCGACGAGTTTCGACCCGGAGACCGCACCGGCCGGGCCCGCGATCCCGCTGATCCTCAGCGTGGCGCCGGTGCGGTGGTCCATGCCGCCCCCCAGTCACTGGCCATCGGCGGCGATCGTCTACTCGACCCGTCGGGATGGTCTGGAGGTCGCCGACAGTGACCGACTGACGCCGTGGCAGCACCTGAGGTTCGTGACACGCCACGAGGTGGACACCAGCGACCACTCGGTCGTCGTCGACCTCCGGCTGCCCACCGAGGGTGGCGCGTACCACTTCGAGGCGTCGATCGCCGTGGGCTTCCGGGTGACCGACCCGGCGCGGATCGTCCGACGCGCGGTCACGGACGCGGCGGTCCTGGTCCGCGAATTCCTGCTGGACACCTGCCGGCCGATCACGTCGCGGTACGCCATCGATGAGGTGATCCGAGCCGAGGCAGCCATCCGCCGACGGCTCGGTCAGGACACGTCCGCTTCCGACGGCATCACCCTGCGCCTGAGAAGTGTGCGGCTTGCCCTCGACGAACGAGTCGGTCCCTACGTGCGGGAGCGCGAGGTGAAGCGAGCGCAGGACGACCTGCGCGAGCGAGCGCGCGCCGTGCGGCGGCCGGAGCGAACCGCGAGGGCCGATGCCGGCGAGCAGACCCACGGTATCCGGATCGGGTCTGGCGAGTTCGACGTCGGTGTGTTGGCGCGTGGCGACCACGCCCAGGCTCTCGGCCGTGACGCCTACGTCAGCGAGGACCGAGCGATACCGACGTTCACCGGACCGCCGACCTCGTCATTTCCGGACGTCACCCCGACGCCGGAGCGGCTGTTGGTGGCGCGCGCGCCCACCCGGGTCCCGGCGGGGCAGGATCTGAGCGTCGAGGTCCGGCTCGTCACCGAGGGACGATCGGTTCATCCGGACGCCGTGACGGCACGGGTGCGACCTTTCCTCGTCGCGGCCGCCGGCACGCCGGTGACCGTGACCGTTCACGCGCCCGCCGGCCTGCACGCCGAGGGACCGCTCCAGCAGACCGTGTTGGTCCTGCCGGACGACGATCCGGATCCGGTCCGGTTCGGTTTCGGGGCGCGTACCCCGGGGTTGCATCGCGTCGACGTGACCGCCTGGGCCGGGGGCACGTTCCTCGGTGAGGTGTCGGTCGAGGTCTCCGTCGCCGACGGTGGGCCGTTCCGCGACGGCCAACCGAAGACGGCGCCGATGGGCGCGCCGGAGGCGCGGCCGGGCGAGGTCACCATGGAGGTCCGGTTCGACGGCAGCCGGTACACCTTCCAGTTGCGGTCCGAGGCGGCGCTGTTCGCCCCGGTCGTCGAGTCGGTCACCAACCCACCGAACGCCGCGGTGGAGTACGCCATCCGGGAGTTGCAGCAGTTGGCCGCGGGTGGTTCCCGCTACGGCGCGGCGATGGCCCGCGAGGTCATCCGGTCGGCGGGCATCCAGCTGTGGTCGGAGCTGGTGCCGGCCGACGTGCGGGACCAGTTCTGGAAGGTCGGCGCCGACATGAGCGCCTTCACGATCGCCACCGACCACGACGTGGTCCCGTGGGAGCTGCTCTATCCGCTCAGCGCTCAGCGCGACGCCGGTTTCCTCGTCGAGCAGGTCCCCGTGGTCCGTCGCACCTACGGTCAACGCCGGAACGCGACGGTCGGCCTGCGCAACCCGCGCTTCGTGGTGCCCACGAAGGCCCCCACCGGGGCGCACGAGGAGATCGCCAGCATCCGCGCGATCCTCGGCGCGGCCGACAGCGAGCCCATCACCAGGGCCGACGAACTCCTCTCCCTGATCAATTCGGGGACGCTGGGAGCGACCCACTTCGCCTGCCACAACACCTTCTCGTCGGACGGCTCGTTCATCGACATGGACGGCGGCCGGTTCAAGCCGGCTCTGCTCGCCGAGGCCAGCATCCGGAAGCTGCTGGCGGAGACCGGCCCCCTGGTGTTCATGAACGCGTGCCGGAGCGCGGGTGTGGCCCCGACGTACACCAGGATGCTCGGCTGGGCGCAGCAGTTCATGTCCTCCGGTGCGGGCGCTTTCGTCGGCACGCTCTGGGCGGTGCGCTCGGACAGCTCGGCGCGCTTCGCGACCGCGTTCTACCGCTCCCTCGCCGACGGCGCGACACTCGGCGCGGCGGCCCTCGCCGCGCGGGTCGAGCAGCAGGACGACCCGCTCGACCCGACCTGGCTGGCCTACACCGTGTACGGCGACCCGTTCGCCACCGCCGCCGTCTGAGCTGTCGGTAACGCAACGTGTGCAGAAGGGGTGGTGCGGTATGGACGTGATCGACTACAGCGTGCCCGTCGAGGAACTGGTGTCGGAGGTGAAGTACGCGGTAGAGCGGGCTGGCATCTCCTCGACCGACGAGGGCCGGGACCTTCGGGTCGCCTCCGTTCAACTGATCCTGAGCGCGGTCGTCACCACGAAGGCCGGCGGTGGCGTGGACTTTCGGGTCCCGGTGATCGGCTGGAAGGTCAAGGTGGGTGGCAACCGCTCCCACCAGAAGACCCACACGATCGACATCACGCTCGTCGCCGAGGATCTCCAGGACCGGCACGAGCTGCGGCACAGCGCGGTCGCGGCGACGCTGGTGGACGCGATCGCCACGATCCGCGCGGTGGTCGCCGCCGGCAGCGGCGGTGGCGACCCGCTGGTGCTGAAGGCCGGCACTGTGGAACTCGTCTTCGGCGTCACCGAGCAGGGCACGATCTCGGTCGGCGCGGAGGGCGAGCTGACCGACGAGATCACGAACACGCTCCGGATCGAGCTGGTCGCGGCGAACCCCGGCTAGCTCAGGCCGGGACCAGGACGGCCTCGCGGAGCAGGCGGCGGGTCAGGGTCACCCGATCGGCGTCGTCGGGCAACCCGGGCAGGTCGCCGACGCGGGTGACAGCGCCACTGAGCAGGACGCGAACCGCCGGCTCACAGCTCGCCGGCAGGGTGATGGTGCGGTCGAACAGCCGCAGCGCCACCATGTCCGCGCCGTGCGGCGCCACCTGCCAGCGCAGGCCGGGCCGCAGGATGACACGTGTGTCGGCGGCCAGTGTGGCGAGCGCGTCGGCCTGGGCGAGCGGCCGGATGGGCGCCGGGCGGGCAGCCGGCCAGGCCCGTTGGCGCAGCCGCGCGGCGACCGCGCCCGGGTCGGCGCGCAGCAGCCAGTCGCGCAGCGCCTCCACCGTCTCGGTCAGCTCCGGCTCGATGGCGTCCGGGTCGGCGACGTCGGTGCCGAACGGCAGGGTGGCCCGCAGTCGCTGGTCCTCGGCTGCCAGCGCCAGCAGCTCCTCGACCAGGGCGTACCGGGTCAGCGCCCGGATGCCCACTGTCAGGTGCAGCGAGCTGGCGTCCTGCGCCTGCGCGCTGTGCAGCCAGCCCCGGGGCAGGTAGAGGGCGTCGCCGGGGGCGAGTACCACGTCCAGCGCGGCGGGGCCCTGCGCTGTCGCACCGACCTCGTCGGCGCGGCCACCCCACTGCTGTTTCTCCAGCGGGTCGGGCAGCACCGGCGGGTGGATCCGCCAGTGTTTGCGGCCGTCGACCTGGAGGACGAACACGTCGTGCGTGTCGTAGTGGGTGGCGAAGCCCTGACTGCCGGCCGGGGTGAGGTAGGCGTTGATCTGTAGCGGCTGGTTGAGCGCGAGGCCCAGGTCACGGGCGAAGTCGACGAGCGGTGGCCAGAGCCGGTGCAGACCCTGCAACACCAGCGTGGCACCGGAGGCGTACTGCTCCAGGACCCGCTCGTCGAGCACCTGGTCGCCGATCTCAGCGCCGGCACCACCGCCGCCGGTCCAGCGCGCCGCGGGCACCAACTGGCCGTCCTTGGCAACCCGCAGGAACGGGGTACGCAGACCGCGCCGGCTCAGCAACTCGTCGGCGTCGGCGGGGCTGAGCAGGTCGGTGAAGCCGGCCGGGTCGGGCAGCTCGGCGGCGCGGGACAGCAGCGGGGTGTGGCCCCAGTGCGCGGCGGCGAACTTGGCCGGTTCGACCGAGACGCAGCGGGCCAGCGCGGCGTCGGCGGCCGTTGACGAGACCGCCGGGCGGCCGTGGCCGCCCGGCGGGTCGAGGTGCGTCATGGTGTGCCGCTACCGTGCGCTGCCGTCGGCGCCACCGTCCTGCTGACCCGGCGTCGCACCGCCGTCGGCGGGACCTTCCGCGCCACCGTCAGCGCCACCGTCGTGCTGACCGGGGGTCGCGCCACCGTCGGCCGGGCCCTCCGCGCCACCGTCAGCGCCACCGTCGTGCTGACCGGCTGTCGCGCCACCGTCGGCCGGGCCCTCCGCGCCACCGTCAGCGCCACCGTCCTGGTGACCGGCTGTCGCGCCACCGTCGGCCGGGCCTTCCAGGCCGCCGCCGCCCGTGGTCTGCATGTCGTCGTCGTTGAGTGCCATCGGTACTCCCTCGGGTGTGCCGCCCCGCCGTACGCCGGGGTCCGTCGTGCTGCGGGTGGTACCCCACGCGCGATCTTCTCTAACCCTCACCGTAGACGTCGAAGCGAGGCGACACGGGCGGTTCGCGGGCGGCGGCGCAGAGTGTCAGGATGGGACGGTGATCCTGGTGGGCACGTCCGGCTGGCAGTATCGGGACTGGCGGGGCCGCTTCTATCCGCGGCAGCTGCCGCAGCGGTTGTGGCTGGAGCACTTCGCCGACGGGTTCGCCACGGTGGAGGTCAACAACGCCTTCTACCGGCTGCCGGAGCGGGACACCTTCGCCGCCTGGCGGGCACGCACCCCTGCGGATTTCTGCGTCGCGGTGAAGATGAGCCGCTATCTCACCCACATCAAGCGGTTACGTGACCCGGCCGAGCCGGTGGCCCGGTTCCTCGGGCGGGCCACCGCGCTCGGTGACCGGCTCGGCCCGGTGTTGCTGCAACTGCCACCGAACCTGCGGGTGGACGTCGAGGCGCTCGACGCCACACTGCGGCTGTTTCCCGCCGAGGTGCGGGTCGCGGTGGAGCCCCGGCACCCGTCCTGGTGGACCGACGCCACCCGGGCGGTGCTGGAACGGCGGCGGGCTGCCCTGGTCTGGGCGGACCGGCTCGGGCGACCTGTCGCCCCGCGCTGGCGTACCACCGACTTCGGCTACCTGCGGCTGCACGAGGGTCGGGCCCGACCCTGGCCCCGGTACGGTCGTGCCGCGTTGCGGTCCTGGGCGCACCGGTTGGCGGACGCGTTCGGCACCGACGAGCCGGCGTACGTGTACTTCAACAACGACCCGGGCGGCGCCGCCGTCGTGGACGCCGTGGCGTTCGCCGCGCTCGCCCGTCGGACCGGGCATCCGGTGTCCCGCGTGCCGACCGCCGCCGAGGCGGACACCTCCGGCGACTGAGCCCGCCCGACGACAGCGACTGAGCCCGCCCGACGACAGTCGGGCGGGGCTCGCACGTGTCGGGCCGGGCCGGCCCGTCAGGGCATCATCGTGGCCAGGTCGGCGGGCATGGTGTCCTTCACGTCCTGCCACTCGCCCTGGGTGACGTGTCGGCGCAGGGTGTCGAGCACCACCTGCGTCACCCGCTCCGGGCCGCCCTCCGCGTCGTACGGGAAGCCCTGGCGGACCTCGTAGAGGAAGTCGTCCCGGTTGAGCTTGATCGGCACGTCCGACGGGACCCACCCGTCGAAGTAGATGCCCCGCACCAGCACCGGCAACTGCTGGGCGAACTCCACGCTCTCGTCCACCGGCAGCCGGTCACGCAGCAGGTGCAGCACCGTGCGCAGCGCCGCGTACGACTGGTTGCGCCGATTCTTCGGCCAGCCGTAGGCGTTCTCGATGTCCTTCAGAATGAGGTTCGTCTTGTCCAGCGACGATTCGAACGCTGAGATCATCGCGTCAGCCATCGGTCGACCCCCGTTCCGTGCTGTCCCACCGTCGGTCGTCGCTGCGACGTGGCGGCCCCACCGGGCCACGACGGGCCCGCACCGGGCTGCCCTGCGGGGCGCGCCGGGCGTTGTCGGGTGTGCCGACCACGTGCAGGACGGCTCCTCGCCGTCGATCCGTCACCACTCGTACCGTCATCCCCCGTCACCTCCGTGTCGTCTCCGGCGTCGGCCACCCGCCGGGCGGCCGCACCCACCGCGTCCACAGTGCCGGCGGACGGGGTGAGCCGGCACCACCCCGATCGGGTGAGCCGGACGGTCAGTCGGTGTCGAGGAGACTCGCGAGGGTCTTCGCGTTGGTCTGCGCATAGTCCCGGTAGCAGTTGTTGAAGAGCACGTGGGTCTGGCCGGCCTGGTCGGCCAGCTCGCGTAGCTTCGGCGCCCAGTCGGCCGACTCCCGCTTGGAGTAGTGGTAGCCGAACTTCTCGTGGATGTCCTTGCTCGTCCACTTGTCGCTGTGGCCGTGGAACCGCACGACCGCGAGGTCCGCGGTGGCGACCAGCACCGGGGGCAGCGACGAGCGGTGGCCCTGTGGCATGTCCACGCAGACGTACGGCAGGTCGTGCTCGCGCAGGAAGGTCAGGGTCTCGTCGGCGTTGTCACCGTCGAACCAGGATGCGTGCCGGAACTCGTAGACAGCGCGTAGTGGCGCGCAGCGCTTCGCCACCTCCAGCAGGTACTGCTTGTTGGCCCGCTTGATGGTGAACCAGGGCGGGAACTGGAACAGCAGTGCGCCCAGCTTGCCCGCCTCGACGAGTGGGTCCAGCGCGGACAGGAACCGCGTCCAGACCTCCTCGTACGCCTGCGCGGGCAGGTCGTCGGGGTAGACGTTCTTCTTGTCGGTCTCCGGCCGCAGGTCCTTGTAGAGGGCACTGACCCGGGTCGGGTGCCCGGTCAACAGGCTGAACGCCTTGATGTTGAAGGTGAACCCTTCGGGGGTGCGCTCGGCCCACAGCCTCGCGGTCGCCTCGGCGGGCGGGGAGTAGTAGGTCGCGTCCACCTCGACGAGCGGGAACGTGCGGGCGTAGTAGGCCAGTCTCTTCTCCGGGGTGTCCGCGGTCTGCGGATACCACCCCGCGTCCAGCAAGGTGCGGTCGGTCCAGGACGCGGTGCCCACCAGGATGTCACCCATGGGTGAAGTCCATCGCGTTGTGGACCGACCGGCAACCGCTGGCGTCGCTCAGGCCGCCCGCCGTTCGCGGGTCTGCTTGCAGGACACACAGGTGGTGGCGGCCGGGAAGATCTCCAGCCGCTCCACCGGGATCGCCGCCGAGCACCCCTCGCACCAGCCGTAGGTGCCCTCGGCGAGCCGGCCGAGGGCGTGCTCGTACTGGGCGCGGCGGTCGAGGATGGTTCGCAACAGTGACTGCGCGGTGTCCCGCTCGGCCGTCTTGGTGCCGCTGTCGGCCTGGTCGTCGCCGGCGGTGTCGCCGACCTCCACCAGCCGCAGCACCTGGCTCTGGAGGACGGCCTGGTCGTACTCGGCGGTCAGCTCGTCGTAGCGCGCCTGGAGGGAGAGCCGAATCTGGTCGATCTCCGCCTGGGGACGGGTCGTGCCGACCGTGTCGTGGACGAGCATCGCTGCCTGCCTTTCCTGGGCCTGTGGCTCACGGGAAACGGGTGCCGGCGGCGTCGTGCCCCGGTCACTGTCGCGTTCGGTACGCGGGCGGTCACCCGCGCTCTGTGAGCCGGGCGAGTACCCGCCGGATGAGCCGAACAAACCGACGATTTCCCGACTGTTGTCAGGCGTCGCGGTCGGCTTCCACGAGCGCCGGATGGCGGGGGTCGTCGGCCCGGACCACCACGTCGGCGAAGCTCGCCGGGGCGACCTCCTCGGCGTACCTGTCGAAGGCGGGCAGGGCCCACTCCTGGGCCGGGTCGGTACGTCGGCGCAGTGCCGCCGGGGACAGCTGGAGGTGGACCGTGACGTCGAAGGGCAGGCCGCCGCCGAGCAGCAGTGGGCCGCTGACCAGGACGACGCCCCCGGGTGGCAGGTGCACGTACCGGGCACGGCTGGCCCGGTCGGCGTCGGCGTCCCAGAGGGACGGGAGCAGCCGCCCGGTGCCGCCCGGGCCGGCCGGGTCGAGCACCTCGCGACGCAGCCCGGCCTCGTCGACCCAGTTCTCGTAGAAGGAGTCGGGGTTGGTGCGGCCCAGCTCGAAGCGCAGCGACGCGGGGCGGAGGAAGTCGGTGGCGCGGACGTGCAGCACCGGACGACCCCTGGCGCGTAGGGGGTCGACGAGCGCGGCGGCCAGGTCGTCGGCGCCGGCGGCGGGAGCGCCGTCCACCGCAACCCGCAAGAGGGCAGGCCCCGCGGCACCCGTCGCGGCGCGACCCGCGGCGTCGGCCAGCCGGCTGGCCAGCTCGTCGATGAGCAGGTCGGGCGAGATGGGGCGGATGCGCACCGGATCATCCTGCCCCGTGCCGGGCGGGTCGGTGACGCCGGTCAGCCGGTGCGGTCGATGGTGACCCGGGCGTCGTCGGCCAACCGGTAGCCCACGCCGTAGACGGTGGTGACCAGTGGGACGTCCACGCCGACCTTGCCGCGCAGCCGGCGCACGTGCACGTCGACGGTGCGGACGCCGGCGTGCTCGTAGCCCCACACGGCGTTGAGCAGTTGCAGCCGGGTGAACACCCGGCGCGGGTGGGCGACCAGGTGCAGCAGCAGGTCGAACTCCAGTCGGGTCAGCGGCAGCGGCTCGTCGTCGCGCAGCACCGAGCGGGACGAGGCGAGGATGTGCAGGACCGGAATGGTCGGGCTGAGCGCCCGGCCCGGCGACCGGTTGGCGGGTGCCTGGTCGGGCCGGCGTTCGCCCGGGACGGCCCCGATGATCACGCCCTCGCCCCGCTCCAGCATTTCGCGGGCGGCTTCGAGCAGCCGGCGTGCCGCCGGCGTCAGCGACTCCTCAGAGGCCAGCGGGATGGACAGCGTCACGGTGAGCACGGGCGCGGCGGTGTTCGCCGGGCGACGTTGGCCGCCGGGAGGTCGACCGGGCACCGAGGGTTGGGACGTATGCCATCCGGCGCGCGACGAGGCAGGGCTGACCGACATGGTCCTCCTTGGGCTGATCCGGGTATCTCCCCACGGCCCGGGACGCCGCTTCATCGATGTTTCCCGGCGCTCGGGCGAGGGTCAAGGGGCGGCCGCGTTGCATGACTGTGACAATTGACTTACACATCGGAGCCAGGTGCTCGCTCTGCGTGTGAGGTCAGATGATTACAGCAGAGCCCACACGATGCGCCGTTACGGGGGTCCCCGTCCGGTTCACCTGGGCGTTCACGTGACCGCCGGCCCGGCGCTCAGCGACTGTGGTCCACGCTGATCCGCGCATCGTCGGCCAGCCGGTAGCCGACCCCGTAGACAGTAGCGACCAACTCCGATCCGGCCAGCTTGGCGCGCAGCCGGCGCACGTGCACGTCCACGGTCCGGGCCACCGCGTGCTCGTAACCCCACACGTTGGACAACAACTGTAGGCGGGTGAAGACCCGGCGGGGCCGCTCGGCCAGGAACAGCAGCAGCTCGTACTCGATGCGGGTCAGCGGGACGACCCGGCCGTCGCGGCGGACCAGCCGCGAGCCGGCCAGGATCTCGACGTGGTCCGCGCCGGTCGGCGGCGTGGCGATGGCCGGGCTCGGGACCGGTCGCGGCGCCGGCGCGACATTCTCGACGGTACGCAGCTCGCCCTCCCCCGACTCGGCAAGCTCACCGAGCAACTGCACGAGCCGGGCCAGCCGCGGGCTCATCGGCCCGGGGACGAGGTCGAGGGTGATGGTCAGGGTCGGTGCGGTGCGCGGCCGCGCCGGGCGCAGCCCGGGGTGACGGCGAGTGGGGATGGCGACGACGGACATGGTGCCTCCTGGGTGGCGGTACGCCTGCCACGCCCGGTGGGGCGTGACAGTCAGTGGCGCGCCCGCCCGGTGTTGACCGGGGGCGCGGAAGGGGTGGTGCGGTGCAGCGGGGTCGGGCCGAGGGCCGGCAGACCGGCGATCCGCCAGGCGGCGAACCCACCCGCCACGTCGGTGGCCCGGTGCAGGCCGATGTCCTGTAGGGCGGCGGCGGCCAGTGACGAGGTGTAGCCCTCCTGGCAGAGGATCACCACGGGCACGTCGTAGTCGACCGCCTGCGGGAGCCGGGCCGGACAGCGCGGGTCGAAGCGCCACTCCAGCACGTTGCGCTCGACCACGAGCGAGCCCGGCACCATGCCGTGCGCGGCCCGCTGCGCGGCCGGCCGGATGTCGACAAGCAGCGCTCCGGCCCGGTACGCCAGGTGCGCCCGCTCCGGGTCCAACCGGTCCAGGCGGGCGCGTGCGGCGCCCAGGATCTCGTCGATGCCCCGAGAGCCCGGCGGCGGCACGGGGGCCGGACAGTGCTCGGCGGTCAGCTGCATCATGGGTTCCTTCCAGTGACAAGAGTGGATCGTGCGTGGCCGACCCTCACCAGGACCGGCCGGCCTCGGCGACCTCGGCGACCCGCAGCCGTCCCTCGTCGAGGTGATAGCGGGTCATGCGCAGCAGCGCCGGCCGGTAGACGTGCACGCTGACCGCCGGCATCGACCCCTGGTTGGTCACCTGGTGCACGTGTCGGGGGCCGAAGCGACGACCGACGCCGGCGGCCAGCAGCCGTGGGCGCAGCCGACCGGCGCTGACCGTCTCCTCGGTGAGCGCGCCGTGCACGACGCGGAACGCGCCGGCGGAGCCGCCGTGGTCGTGCAGGTCGGTGCCCTGCCCGGGCAGCCAACTCAGCGCCCACACCTCGTGGTCGTCGCCGACGTCGAGGCGCGCGTACCACCGTTGGGCAGGGTCGAAGCACAGCGCGACCGGCCAGCCGGCCGGGTCGGCCCACCGGGCGGCGACGGTGAGCAGGTCGGGCTCCGGGCGGCGGTGCGTCATGGCGGTTCCTCGCGGGTCGTTCGGCGGGGTGCCCTCGTACTCTAGACGGCAAAGCCTATAGGTTTAGTAGGTAATACCGCCTGGTGGGACGCCGACTCGTCCCCCGGCGGTCAGCGCAGCACCGGAGGGTCCGCCCGGTAGCCGGGCACGGAGGGCCACCGCACGGTCAGCACCACCGACGCGCGCTCGGCGTACCAGGAGTGGTCCACGCCCCGGCCCCACACCACGTAGTCGCCGGGCACGGCCAGCCGTACCGTCCGGTCCGGCAACTCCACCCGGAAACACCCCTCGACCAGGACGAGCAGGGTGGTACGTCGTTCCCCGGTCGCCCACCGCGAGCGGGCCTGCCCGGGCGGATGCACGCCCCACTTCACCTCGACGTCGGTGCTGTGCCGGATCTCCCCCGGCGGGGCGAAGTGCCCGAGCAGCCAGCCGGCGTTGGTGGCGCCGTCGACGCCCGCGTTGCCCACGTACACCGTCTCAACCATCGGACCCTCCCCAGCGCGCCGGCCGAGCAACCTATCAGCACCACGGCGACCAAGGCCTGTTTCACCAGAACTGGCCGGCCTGCGGCGGGCCCGGACGGCGACCGGTGGCGTTGCGGTTTCGTTCCGATAGCGGCGGCCGGGATCAGCGTGGCGGTGGC
>NZ_JBEZCZ010000065.1:0-27376 GCF_040647875.1 Micromonospora sp. NPDC049230 | reverse complement strand
ATGGTGGGGTCGAAGCCGCGGACGTCGGTGAGGAAGCCGCCGTGGCGGGCGTAGGTGTGGCCGGGGGTGTCGGGGTCGGGGTGGTAGTAGCGGTCGTTGTCCCAGCGGTCGGTGGGGATGGGGGTGATGGCGGTGCGTGCCTCGGTGAGCAGTCGCCAGAACTCCTCGGGGCCGTCCGCGCCGGGGAACCGGCACCCGATACCCACCACCGCGATTGGCTCGGACGCCGGTGGCGCGGAGCTGTCGTGGTGCGACTCCGCCGGTGCCGTCGCCAGTGCGCGAGCGGCGGCGGCGATCGTCGGATGGTCCCAGGCGAGGGTGGCGGGTACGTCACGGCCGAGCCGCCGGGACAGCTTCTCCGCGATGCCCACCGCCTGCACCGAGGCCAGACCGAAGTACGTGAACGACTCGTTCGGCGAGACGTCCCGCACGGCGCAGTGTGCCGATTCGGCTATCAGCAGTCGTAGCTGGCTCTCGATGTCGGCCGGCGTCCAGGTCCGCGAGGCGGCGCCGGTGACCGTGCCGTGGGCCGGCGACGTCGCGGCGGGTGACATGACCTCGTCGCCGGTGGTGGTGGTGACGTCGGGCGGCGCCCCCAGCCTCGCTGCCTCTTCGTCGTCGTCGCTGGCGATGGGCACCGGAGGCGGATAGTCGCCGTCGAGGTACCTGGCCCGAGCGGCACGACGCTGGATCTTGCCGCTCGACGTCGTCGGAAGGGCACCCGGCCGGACGAGCACTATCGCGTCGGCGGCCAACTGGTGTTCGTCGGAGATCCGGCGTCGGATGGTCGCGGCGATCCGGCCGTGCTCGGCGGGGTCGAGCCGACGTCGAGGCAACTCCTGGATCACCACCAGCGAGGGTTCGCCAGCGGCCTCGACCGAGAACGCGGCGCACCGCGTCGAGGCGAGCGCGGGATCGCTGTCGATGCTCGTGGCCTCGATGTCGTGGGGATAGACGTTGCGCCCCCAGAAGATCATCATGTCGTCGACGCGACCTGTGACGTACAGCTCGCCGTCGAGCATCGCGCCGAGGTCACCGGTACGCAGGTACCGCTGCTTTCCGGTGCCGATGGTGTTGTGGAACGCCCGTGCGGTGGCCTCCGGGTTGTCCAGGTACCCGCCGGTCACGCTCTTGCCGCGAAGCCAGATCTCACCCACCCGGCCCGCACCGGCACGGCGGCCGGTCGACGGATCGACGATCTCCACTGTGGCGCCGGACACCGGGCGCCCCGAGCTGACCAACGCACGCGCCTGCGCAGGATCTGTCGGCGGCAACACCCGGCCCGCTTCGAGCTCGTCCTTGGCGACGTATCGCACCACCGGCTCGGCACCTACCGCGTTCGTCGACACCACGAGAGTGCTCTCGGCCAGGCCGTATCCGGGAATGAGGCTGGACCTGCGGAACCCGCAGCTGGCGAAGGTGCGCGCGAACGCGTCCAGTGTGGTCACCCGAACCGGCTCGGCGCCGTTGACCGCCCGCGTCCAGGTCGACAGGTCGAGATGCTGCCTGGCCTGGTCGTCGATTCGATCGACACACATCTGGTACGCGAAGTTCGGTGCGAAACTCACGACTCCGCCGTACCGCGTGATCGCCTCCAACCAGCGCAGCGGCGACCGGACGAAGGCCATCGACGCCAGGTGTGTCGACGGAAACCCGGAGAACAACGGGAAGACCAGGCCGGAGAGCAGCCCCATGTCGTGGTAGAGCGGAATCCAGCTGACACCGTGTGTGTCGGGGTTGAAGGAGAGGCGACTCTCGGTCGATCGGGCGTTGGCCAACAGATTGCTGTGGGAGACCCGCACGCCCTTGGGCATGCCGGTCGAGCCCGAGGTGTACTGGAGGAACGCCAGAGTGGCGCCCGTCGAGCCAGTGGGCTGCCAGTCCCGCCCGGAGCCCTCGGTGACATCGTGTCGGACGGACAACCAGCGCGCCTGCCGCAGCGACGATCCGACCTGCCCGGCCAGGTCGGACGGCAGACGATTCGGGTCCGTCGCGTCCGGTGGCGGCTCGGACAGCACGATGGCGGGGCCGCAGTCGCGCGCGATCGCCTCGATCCGGTCGTGACGCCCCGAGGCGACCGGTGGGTACGCGGGAACCGCTACCAGCCCCGCGTAGAGGCAGGCGAGGAAGGAGGTGACGTAGTCGAGGCCCGGCGGGCACAGCAGGAGGACCCGATCACCGGGGTTCGCCGCCTGGCTGAGCGCGGCCGCGACATCCCGGACGCGGGCTTCGAGCCCGCCGTAGGTCAACTCGTGCACGACGGGCGGCGCGGACCCCACGTGGTCGAGGAACCGGAAGGCGAGGCGGTCGGGTTGGCGCTCGGCGCGCTGCCGGAGCAGCGCGTTGATCGTCTGCGGGCGTGCCGTCACGACTGTGCCCCCCGTGTCCTCGGTGCGTTCGCACTCGTGCTTCCGGAAGCGCTGCGCTCAGTGGCGCGTGGGGCAATTCCCGACGCCGCCGAGTAACAGTGTGCGGTGTTGAGGGCTAGGGGATCTTTTAGTTCTGGCGGAGAGAAACGCATTTACCGGAGACAATCCGAAGACATTTATCGAAAGTTTCGGTTAATTCCGTCACCTGACTGCCCGCAGGCGTTGCATAAGTTTCCGACGGTTGGGTTCGCCGGGGTCGCCGACGGCCGGCACCGCCGAACCCGAGCTGGCGACAGGCGGCGGCTGGGCGGGTGCGACGCGCGGGCGCGGCGGTCAGGCGCCGATGCGGAGGGGGAGCGTGAGCAGGCCGCGGACGAGGGTGCCGGAGCGCCAGCCGAGCTCTTCGGGCGCACGGGCCAGCGTCAGACGCGGGAACCGGGCCAGCAGCGCGTTGAGGGCGATCTCCCCTTCGAGGCGGGCCAGCGGGGCGCCGAGGCAGTAGTGGATGCCGTGCCCGAAGGCGAGGTTTCCCCCCTCCCGCCCGATGTCGAGTCGGTCCGGGTCCGGGTACTGGTCGGCGTCACGATTGGCCGAGGTCAGCGCGACGAGGACGAACTCGTCGGCGGGGATCGTCGTTCCGCTGAGCACGACGGGTTCGGTCGTGTAGCGGAGGGTGGCCATGTTGAACGGTCCGTCGTAGCGCAGCAGTTCCTCCACCGCCTGCGGTGTGCGGGTGGGGTCGGCACGCAGCGCGGCCATCTGCTCGGGGTGGCGCAGCAGCGCGAGGACGCCGTTGCCGATCAGGTTGACGGTGGTCTCGTGCCCGGCGATCAGGAGGAGGAGCACCATGTCGAGCGCCTCCTGATCGGACAGCGCGTCGGCGCCGTCGGTGGCGACGAACATCGAGAGCACATCCGGGCCGGGGTGGCGTCGCTTGTCGTCGATGAGCGTGCGGAGAAAGGCGGCCAGGTCCCCGTACCTGCGCGTTGGTGAGGGCCTGCCGGACAGGATCCCGTTCGACCACTCCCGAAACGCGTCCCGCTGTTCGAGTGGCACACCGAGCAGTTCGGTGATCACGGCTATCGGAAGTGGAGACGCGAAGCTGTCCAGCAGGTCGAACTCCCCGCCGGTGCCGGCCGCCCCGGCCTCCACGGCGTCCAGCAACTCGTCGGCGATCTGCTCGATCCGCGGGCGGTAGTGCGCGATGCCGCGCGTGGTGAACGCCCTGCCGACCAGGCGCCGCAGTCTGGTGTGGTCCGGCGGATCGCTGTTGAGCATGTGGTGGGCCGCCGACTTGACCACATTGTGGAACTTGTCCGGGTCGGTGTGGCGTTCCATCAGGCGGACGACCGACGCGCTGTTCTTCGCCAATCGTGGATCGGCAAGCACGGCCCGCACATCTCGGTGGCGGGTGACCAACCAGGCCCGGATTCCGGACGGGACGACGATGCGCACCACCGGTCGTTGCTCGCGGAGCACCTTGTAGAACTCGTGTGGCTGCGCCAGTTGGTCGGCGTCCAGAACCAAATGATCGTCAACGGTGGCGTCGAGGGGGGCTGCCTCGGTCACGAGTCCTCCTTTGGGTGGCGAGTGACGCCGACCCAAACGGTGCGACGTCAGACGGTCTTGCGCTCACCCACCAACGACCCGTGCCAACTACCCCGCGAAAAGTGTACGCGACTGTCAATGACCGCTGTCGATTGAATTCCACCTCGGCCCGGCCGGGCGGCCCGTGCGATCCGGGCGGGCTCGGCATGCCGCCGCGCCCGCCCGGTCACGGCCATCAGGCCAGCGGTGCGAGCCTGAACTGCTGGTTGGTCTGTCCGTGGCAGTCGTACAACTGGATCTGGGCGCCGTTGGCGGTGCTCCAGACGTCCAGGCATCGGCCGGACTGCACGTTGCTGATGGTGCCGTTGGAGTTGACGTTCCACTGTTGGTTGGTCTGGCTGTGGCAGCCGTAGATCTGGACCGCGGCACCGTTGCCGGAGCCCGCCGCGTCCAGGCACATGTTGCCGTACACCTGTAGTTGCTTGCCCGTGGTGTAGGTCCACGCCTGGTTGGACTGTTTGTTGCAGCCCCAGAGCTGCACCCGGGTGCCGTTGTTGTGGGAGGCGTTGGGCACGTCGACGCAGCGGCCGGACTGCGTGCCGATGATCTCACTGGCGGAGGTGGGTGGGACGCTGGGCGAGGCGGTGGGGGTCGGCGTGTTGGTGGGCGTGGGAGTGTTGGTGGGGGTCGCCGTCGGGCTGGTCGGCGTCGAGGGCAGCAACGGGCAGGTGCTGCGGTAGGTGACCACGCCGCTGTTGTCCAGCAGCGGGCAGAGGAACTGGCTGTACCGGGCGTCGTTGTCGACGAACATCTTGACGAACGGCAGCATGGTCCGGACCATCACCGGGTTCGACCGCCCGACCATGAACCCGTGATCCGCACCGGCGACCTCCAGGTAGACGCTCTCCGTCGTGGTCGGGAGGCTGTTGTACAGGCCGGTGGCGTAGGACGGGGTGACCACCGTGTCCGCCTGCCCAGCGAAGATCATCGTGGGCACCCGGTCGTTGGCCAGGTTCGACGAGGGCGAGTACGGCGCGATGCCGACCACTGCCTTCAACGACGGGCGTCGGATGGCCGCGCTCAGCGCGCCGCCGCCGCCCATCGAGTGGCCGGCGACCGCCAACCGGTTGGGGTCGACCCGGTCGCGGACCGGGCTCTGCTGTGTCAGGTAGTCCAGCGCGGCGAGCAACTGGGTGCCTCGGGCCGTGTCGAAGTCGTTGCGGCTGTTGGTCTCGATGCCGATCACGACGAAGCCGTGGGAGGCCAGCCACGGCCCCATCCAGGCCAGCTCGGCGGAGAACAACGCTGTGTAACCCGGCGAGATCGCGATGGCCCCGAAGGTGCCCTGGCTGGTGTCGGTCGGGTAGTAGATCCTGCCGCCGTTGAAGCCGAACCCGGTCGGGACGCTGACCGACGTGTTGGCGAAGGGGCCGTTCACCGCGGTGACGCTGGTCCGGGTGGGATCGGGGCCCCGCTGGTACGGGTTGTCGGCGGCCGAGGCCGACCCGGTCGTCACCGTCAGGGTGAACAACCCGACCACTGCCGCGATCCCGGCCGCGGCGATCGTGAACAGCCGCCCGCGAAGACGGGAGGGTCGCCGGTCGGCACGGGTGTGCCCGGAGGGTGGTGGCTGGTGTGCGTGTCCTCGCACTGTCGGTACCTCCTGAGGGTGGGTGGGGTGCGGAATTTTCGGGGCCGTTCCGGAAGGACCGAGCGTTGGTGGTCGGGTGCGCCGGTGGAACGGGGCCGGGACGCGATGCGGTTCCTCCGGTGGCGAGATAGGACAATCCTCTTCGCTGGCCGAGGCGGAGGCCCTGCTCGGATGGCGGGGGCCACGATGCCGCGTCCGGTGCGGAAAGGATCATGTTAACGTTCACACGTATCGATGGCCTTCAGGCTGGCAGAAGGTTCCAGGATTATCAACCGGTAGTTTCGGACCTGTTGCGGAGTAGGAGGTCACGCCCGGGTCCGGCCGGTGGAGCAAGATCAACTGAAGGCCGGAAGGGTCGACAGCTCACTTCCGG
Organism: Micromonospora sp. NPDC049230; assembly: GCF_040647875.1. Taxonomy (NCBI): domain Bacteria; kingdom Bacillati; phylum Actinomycetota; class Actinomycetes; order Micromonosporales; family Micromonosporaceae; genus Micromonospora; species Micromonospora sp. NPDC049230. Next base: position 21,435 of record NZ_JBEZCZ010000065.1, on the reverse strand, counting down.
CGATCGGTCGCCGCCTCAGCGCCCGCGACGGAGGTTGTCGGCGATGCGGTCCACCGCCTGCTTCGCCTCGATGAGGCTCGTGCCGGTCTGCTCGCGGTAGGCGCGAACGGCCTCGATCGTCCGGCCGCCTTCCAGGTGCCGGATCACCTCTGGCTCCACGGGCTCGGCGATGCCGAGGTGATCCATGATCAGATCGAGCTTCCGCTGGACGGCCGCGAGTTGGGTCACCGAGCGGCGCTTCTCCTGGGACCACGCCCCGACCGCAATGCCGATCGATCCGATCGCGGCGATGACGAGCAGTGTCGCTTCCCACGGAACCATCAGCACATCCAATCACCGGCCGGCCCGGCCGGCCAGGCCGGCCCGGAGCCCGCGCGGATGCCCAGCTCATGGACGTCGGAGAACATAATTTATTAAATAATATTGACATGCGCGCGCGACGGCTTGCAAGATCGGTCGAAACCACCCCGGAGTACGGACCTGTCCCACTGCTGTGAAGGAACCCCGTGTGAGACGACATCTGTTCACCGCCCTGACCGCCGTCACGGCCAGCCTGCTGATCGTGCCCGCCCCGGCCCACGCCGCAGCCCCCGACGACGCCGTGGTTGCCACCGAACCGACACCCCACCAGGTGCTCAGCCCCACGCCCTACCAGGGCTGGAACACCTACTTCGGCCTCGGCGGCGACTTCTCCGAGGAGTCCGTACGGGAGGTCGCCGACTCCATCGTCAGCCGTGGCCTGGCCAAGGCCGGCTACGACATCGTCTGGCTGGACGGCGGCTGGCAGGACCCGGAGCCGCGTACGGCAGCCGGTGACCTGCGGGCCGACCGGGCTCGTTTTCCGAATGGGCTCAAGCCGCTCGTCGACTACATCCACTCCAAGGGCCTGAAGGCGGGCATCTACACCGACGCCGGTCCGTACATCCCGGGCAAGTGCGGGCTCGGCAGCGGCGGCGGCTACTACCAGCGCGACGCGAACCAGTTCGCCGCCCTGGAGTTCGACGCGGTGAAGGTCGACTTCCTCTGCGGGATCGCCGCCGACCTGGACCCGAAGACCGCCTACACCGAGTTCGCCAGGGCGCTGCGCGACAACGCCAGCAAGCGGCCGATCATCTTCAACCTGTGCAACCCGGTGACCTCTCCGGACTGGGGCAACTACCCGCAGGAGCAGCAGTCGACGTACTCCTGGAGCTATGCCCCCCAGATCGCGCAGTCCTGGCGGACCTACACCGACGTGGGGTTCGTCGGCGAGATCAAGTTCAAGGACGTGCTGCGCAACTACGACGCGAACGCGCGGCATCCCGAGGTCGCCGGACCGGGTCACTTCAACGACCCGGACTACCTGGGCCCCAACCTCGGACTGTCCGACGAGGAGTTCCGGACGCAGATGACGCTCTGGTCCGCGGCCGCCGCGCCGCTGGTGATCGGCAGTGACATCCGCAAGCTCAACCAGGCGTCGATCGACGCGCTCACCGACCCCGACGTCCTGGCGATCAACCAGGACCCCGCCGGTGTCCAGGCGGTTCGCGTCGGCGCCGCCGGCACGACCGAGACCTGGGTCAAGCGCCTGGCCAACGGTGACCGGGCCGTGGTGCTGCTCAACCGCGGTGAGAGCTCGAAGATCATCACCGCGAAGGCGTCGTCCGTCGGCCTGTCCGGTGCCCGCTTCACCGTGCGCGACGCGTGGACCAACCAGGTCACCGAGAGCGCGGGCACGCTCAGTGCCGCGGTGCCGGCGCACGGTGCCGCGCTGCTCCGGGTCGCCCCGGCGCGCGGTCTGCCGGGCGCTCCGCACGTGACCGCCGGCCTCCCGCAGATCACCAGGGTCGGTGGCTCCGCCACGCCGGAGGGGACCGCACCAGTGGTCGGCGGCGGTGACCAGGCGCGGGTCGAGGTCGTCGTCCGCAACGACGGCCTGCTGCCCGTCCTCAAGCCGCAGGTTGGTCTCGCCGTGCCGACCGGCTGGACGGTTCGGTCGCTCAGCCCGGCGCCGCTCGTGCTCGCCCCGGGCCGGTCCACCACCTTCGCCTTCACGGTGACCCTGCCGGCCACCGCCGCCGCCGGGGATGCCGCCTTGACCGCCACCACCTCGTACGACGTGGTGGGGCGCGGCAGGTCACGCCAGACGTCGGTGTCGACGGTGGTGGTCGCCCCGGCACCGCCGACCGGTGACGTCGTGCTGTCCCACCACACCTGGGTCAGCGCCACAAGCGGTTGGATGACCCCGACCGTCGACCAGAGCGTCGGCGGCGGGTCACCGATCAGCATGGTCGGCCAGGTGTACCCGACCGGCCTCGGCGTCGCCTCGCCGTCCACTGTCCGTTACTACGTGGGCGACAGGTGCGACAGGTTGACCGCGACCGTCGGCCTGGACGACGCGGTCCGCAACGTCGGCCCCGAGGGCGCCACCTCGACCTTCCAGGTGGTCGGCGACGGGCGGGTCCTGTTCGACAGCGGCGTGCTGACCCGGGACGACGTCCGTCAGGTCGACGTCGACCTGACCGGCGTCCGGGTGCTCGACCTGCTGGTCGGTGACGGCGGCGACGGCGGTTACAACGACCGCGCCGACTGGGCCGGCCTGAACGCCAGCTGCTGACGCGCCTGCACAACCGCCGTAAAGACCGAAGCTCCGGCCCGGGTTCGCGCCCGGGCCGGAGCTTCGTTTCACCGCCGACGTTCGTCACGGCCATCCCGAGAGAAGGGTGAGCCGCAGCGCCCCGATCGTCAGGCGGCGGGCCGCTGCACCGCAGTGGCGGGGTTGCCGTCCACCGCCGCGGTGAGCTGGGGGACGAGCTTGTCCAGCAGGAACGGCAGGCTCAACGGGGTGATGAACGAGGTCGCGGCGCCGACCAGCTCCTCGTTCTCCAGGTAGATGTCGCGACCCTCGGTCTTGACCTTGAGCTTGCTGTAGAGCGGGTCGGCCTGCACCTTCGCCCGGTCGGTGTCGTAGCTGTCGACGAGCCAGATCAGCACGCCGGTGTCGAGCATGTCGGTGCGCTCCCGGCTGAGGTTGGCGCCGAACTCCTTGCCGGTCACCTCGGCCAGACCCGGCGGCAGTTTGAAGCCCAGGTCGGTGAGGAACCGGCCGCGCGAGTCCTGCGGGCCGTACACGTAGTAGCCCTCGTAGGTGGTGGCCATCAGGCCTGTCGCGCCGGCGAAGGCCGGGTTCGCCGTGCGAACGGCGGCGAACTTGGCCTCGACGTCACTGACGATCTTGTCCGCCTGGGCCTTGCGCCCGACGGCGGCGCCGACGGTACGGGTGACGTCCTGCCAGGACACCCCGTAGTCGACGGAGTCCTTCGGCTGCGCCACGGTCGGCGCGATCTTCGCCAGCTTCGCGTAGTCGTCGCTGGTCAGCCCCGAGTAGACGCCGAGGATGAGGTCGGGCCGCAGGGCGGCCACCTTCTCGAACTGGATGCCATCGGTGTTGGTGAGCACCTGTGGCTTGGCCCCCGAGCCCAGCGCGGCCTCGGCCCAGGGCCAGATGGCGCCCGGCTTCTCGCCGAACCACTCGGTGGTCGCCACCGGCACGACACCCAGCGACAGCAGAGCGTCCTGCTCGACCAGGCCGACCACGACGATCCGCTTGGGCTCGGCCGGGATGGTGGCGGTGCCGAACTTGTGCTCGACCGAGACCGGGAAGGCGTTGGAGGTGGCGGCACCGGAGGAGGGGGCCGACGGCTCCGACCCACCGCCGCAGGCCGCGAGGAGAAGCAGGAGCGCTGTCGAAGCGACAGTCGCGCCCCGGCGGATTGAGGGAAGCCGCACGGCTGTTCCTTTCTGCCAGCGAGGCCCCAGGGTGGTGACCTCGAACGGGAGTGTAGGTTAGCCTCACCTAATTGAGTAATGCGAACGGGTGGACGGATGGAGCACGTGTTGACCTCAGGCACCGGCACCCGCCCGGAGCCCCGGACCGTCCCACCCGAGAAGGTGCCGCGCGATTCGTTGTCGCGCACCGGTCGGCGCTGGGCCGGCCTCGTGGTCGGCGTCGTCGCCCTCGCCGCCGCCGTGGCGTTGAGCATCGCGGTCGGCAGCCGCTCGCTCGGCCTCGGCACGGTCTGGCAGGTGCTCTGGCACGACGACGGCTCCGCCGCCGCGGAGATCGTGCACCGGCTCCGGGTGCCCCGCACCATCCTCGGCTTCGCCGTGGGCGCGGCGCTGGGGCTGGCCGGCACAATGATGCAGGCGCTCACCCGCAACCCGCTCGCCGAACCCGGCCTGCTCGGGGTCAGCCTGGGCGCGTCCACAGGCGTGGTGCTGGCCATCGCGCTGCTCGGGGTGACAAGCGCCAACGGGTACGTCTGGTTCGCCATCGCCGGCGCCGGGCTCACCTCGGCGGCCGTCTTCGCCCTCGGCGGTGCCGGCCGGGCACCCACCCCCGAACGGCAGGTGCTCGCCGGGGTCTCGCTCACCTCGGTGCTCGGCGCCGGCATCTGGGCGATCCTGGTGACCCACCGGGAGGCGTTCGACAGGTACCGGCACTGGGACGTCGGCTCGCTCGCCGACCGGGAGACCGGCACGATCACGCAGTTGGCGCCGTTCCTGGTGGTCGGCGTCCTGCTCGCGCTGGTGCTGGGCCGCCAACTCAACGCGCTGAGCATGGGCGACGACGCGGCCACCTCGGTCGGCGCACACCCGGGGCGGATCCGGGTGCTCGGCATGATCACGATCACCCTGCTCTGCGGTGCGGCCACCGCCGCCTGCGGGCCGATCTGGTTCGTCGGCCTGGCCGTCCCGTACGCGGCCCGGATGTTCACCGGCTCGGACCACCGCTGGATCCTGGCCTACTCCCTGGTCCTCGGGCCCACCCTGCTGCTCGTCTCGGACGTGCTCGGGCGGGTCCTGGTGGCCCCGGCCGAGCTGCCGGTCGGGGTGGTCACCGCGTTCCTGGGCGCACCACTGTTCATCGCGCTGTGCCGCCGACGCCGGCTGAGCACCCTGTGAGCGGCCCGGTGCTCCAGCTCCGCCCGACCGGACGGACCACCCGCCTGGTGATCCGCGGTCGGGGCGGCCGGCTCTCGCTGCGGGTGCACCTGCGCGCGCTGATCGCCGGCACCGCGCTGCTGCTCACGGCGCTGGGCGTCGCGCTCGTCAACCTCTCCAGCGGCGACTTCCCGATCCCCGTGCCCGACGTGCTGCGCAGCCTCGTCGGCCAGGGCGACCCGGGCACCGACTTCATCGTGCAGGAGCTGCGGCTGCCCCGCGTGTTGATCACGCTGCTGGTCGGCACGGCCCTGGGCGCGAGCGGCACGATCTTCCAGGGGCTGACCCGCAACCCCCTGGGCAGCCCCGACTTCGTCGGCCTGACGGTGGGCGCGGCGACCGGCGCGCTGATCGTCCTGCTGCTGCTCAACGGCAGCGGCTTCCAGGTCGCCGCCGGTGCGATCGTCGGGTGTCTGGCCACCTCCGTCGCCATCTACCTGCTCGCGTTCCGTCGCGGGGTGCAGCCGTTCCGGCTGGTGCTGATGGGCGTCGGAGTGGCCGCGCTGCTCGACTCGTTCAACTCGTTCCTGATCTACCGCAGCCGACTGGACGAGGCGATCGCCGCCCAGGTCTGGCTGATCGGCAGCGTCAACGGCCCCGGATGGACCGAGGTGACGCTCGTCGCCGTGGCCGTCGCGGTGCTGCTGCCGGTGGCGCTCTACCACGGCCGGCACCTCGACATGCTGGCCCTCGGCGACGAGACCGCGATGCTGCACGGCGTACCCGTCGAACGCAGCAGGGTGGTGCTCGCGCTGGCCGGCGTCGGGCTCGCGGCCGGTGCCACCGCCGCGGCCGGGCCGATCGCGTTCGTCGCCCTCGCCGCGCCGCCGTTGGCCGCTCGGCTGACCCGCTCGCCGAACGCCGGGATCCTGCCGGCCGCGTTGATGGGCTCCGCCCTGTTGACGGCGAGTGACTGGGTGGCCCAGCGCCTCCTGCCCGACGACGACGTCCCGGTCGGTCTCGTCACCGCCGCCCTGGGCGGCATCTACCTGACCTGGTTGCTCTTCCACGAGCGACGCAACGGCGGACAAGGAGCACAGCGATGACCGAGTCGCGGCTGCGGGCCGACGCCCTGACCCTGGCGTACGACAAGAGGGTGGTCGTCCGGGACCTCGACGTCCAGATCACCGACGGGTCGTTCACCGTCATCGTCGGCCCCAACGCCTGCGGCAAGTCGACGCTGCTGCGGTCCCTGGCCCGGGTGCTCAAGCCCCAGTCCGGTGCCGTCTACCTGGACGGTCAGACCATCGCGTCGCAGCCGTCCAAGCAGGTGGCCCGGCAGCTCGGCATGCTGCCGCAGTCGTCGGTGGCACCCGGCGGGATCGTGGTGGAGGAGCTGGTCGCCCGGGGCCGCTTCGCCCACCAGCGCCTGCTGCGGCAGTGGTCGCCGCAGGACGAGGCGGCGGTCGCCGACGCGATGCGCCAGACCGAGGTGACCGAGCTGGCCGACCGGTTCGTCGACGAACTCTCCGGTGGGCAGCGGCAGCGGGTCTGGCTGGCGATGGCGCTGGCCCAGCAGACGCCGATCCTGCTGCTCGACGAACCGACCACGTTCCTCGACCTGTCGCACCAGTTCGAGGTGCTGGACCTCTGCGCCGACCTGCACGAGCAGGGCCGCACCGTGGTCGCCGTCCTGCACGACCTCAACCACGCCTGCCGGTACGCCACCGAGCTGATCGTGATGCGGGAGGGCCGGGTCCTCGCCCAGGGCCCGCCCGCCGAGGTGATGACGGCGGAGCTGGTGGAGACGGTCTTCGCGATGCCCTGCCGGGTGACGACCGACCCGGAGACGGACACCCCGATGGTGGTGCCGGCCGGGCGGCAGCGGCGTCGACTGGCCCGCGCCGGCGTCGTCGCGGCGGTCGACAGGGTTCCCGCGTGACCGGCGGACGCAGCCTGCTCACCGACACGCTCGGCAGGCAGCGGCGGCTCATCTCGCTGAGCACGCTCCTGATCACCGGCCACCAGGCCGGCGAGGCCGCGGTGCCGTTCCTGATCGGTGTGATCATCGACCGGGCCGTGGACGGCGGCGTCGGCAGTCTGGCCCTCTGGCTGGGTGTGCTGGCCGCCGTCTACGTCGGCCTGAGCTACAGCTACCGCTACGGCGAGCGTACCGGTGAACGGGCCGCCGAACAGGCGGCGCACGACCTGCGGCTACGGGTGACCCAGCGGGTGTTGCACGAGCGCGGCGGCGCGGAGGCCGACCGGCTGCCCGGTGCCCTGGTGTCCATCGCGACAAGCGACGCGGCCCGGGTCGGCGCTGTCGCCATCGCCGTCGTCTCCGGCGTGGCCGCTGTCGTCGGCCTGGTCCTCGCGGCGGTCCTGCTGCTGTCCATCTCGCTGCCGCTCGGGCTGGTGGTGCTGCTGGGCACCCCGCCGCTGCTGCTGCTCACCCGCCTGTTCGGCAAGCCGCTGGAGGAGCGCAGCGAAACCGAGCAGGAGCACAGCGCGCACGCCTCCGGCATCGCCGCCGACCTGGTCAGCGGCCTGCGCGTGGTCAAGGGCCTGCGGGCCGAGACGGCGGCGGTCGACAGGTACGCGCAGCGCAGCCGCAGCGCGCTGGCGGCGACCGTACGAGCGGCGCGCGCCGAGGCCGCGTACCAGGGGCTGGTGCTCACGCTCAGCGGGACGTTCCTGGCGGTCATCGCGGTCCTCGGCGGGATCCTCGCGCTGCGCGGCCAGATCAGCGTCGGTCAGCTCATCTCCTCGCTCGGTCTGGCGCAGTTCCTGGTCGGTCCGATGTCCACGTTCGGCTGGGTGGGTGCCGACCTCGCGCAGGGCCGCGCGTCCGCCCGTCGTGTCGCGGCCGTCCTGGACGCGCCGGTGGCGGTGCCCGACGGCACGGCGAACCCGGTCACGCCGGCCCGGGGCGGGCTCGCGCTGCGCGGGGTGCACAGCCCACCGCTGCGCGGAATCGACCTGGACATCGCTCCCGGCGAGGTGGTCGGGATCGTGGCCACCGACCCGGCCGCGGCGGCCGAGTTGGTGCGGCTGCTCGGGCGGGTCCGTGACCCGGTCGCCGGGGTGATCGAACTGGACGGCGTGCCACTCGCCGACCTCGCGCCGGGCGACCTGCGGGCCGTGGTGCTGGCCGTCGACCATCAGACCGACCTGTTCGACGACACCGTCCGCGCCGCCGTCTCGCTCGCCGGGCGGGCCGTCCCGGCAAGCGTCGACGCCGCGGTGACCGCGGCGGACGCCGACGAGGTGGCGCGCGGCCTGCCCGACGGGCTGGACACGGTGCTCGACGACCGGGCCCGTTCACTCTCCGGCGGGCAGCGCCAGCGCATCGCGCTCGCCCGGGCACTTGCCGGCGAACCGCCGGTGCTCGTCGTGCACGACCCGACCACCGCCGTCGACGCGGCGACCGAGTCCCGCATCGCCGGGCGACTGCGGGCGATGCGGGACGGACGCACCACGATCCTGATCACCGCCAGCCCGGCGCTGCTCGCGGTGACCGACCGGGTGATCGTCGTCCACGACGGCACCGTCCGCACCGTCGGCGCGCACGGCGACCTGGTCGCCGAGGACGACACCTACCGGGAGACCGTGCTCGCATGACCACCGACTCGACGACGTTGCTGCCGATCGCGACCGGACGTCGCACCCTGGCCCAGTTGCGGGCGCTGGTGCGTCCGCAACGGTCCCGGCTGGCCGGGGCACTCGCCCTGCTGGTCGCCGGCACCGCGGCCGGGCTGGTGGGCCCGCCGCTGCTGGGGCGCATCGTCGACCTGGCCACCGGCGGAGGCAGCACCGGTGACATGATCCTCACCGGCGCCGGGCTGGTGGCCGGCGCGGTGGTCGAGGCGGCGTTGGCCGGGTTCGGGTTCGCCCTGCTCGCGCAGGTCGGCGAGGGTGTGCTGGCCCGACTACGGGAACGGTTCGTCTCCTCGGCGCTGCACCTTCCCCTGGAGCAGGTCGAGCGCGCCGGGACCGGTGACCTCACCTCCCGGGTCACCAACGACGTCGCCGTGATCGCCGAGGCGGCCCGCAGCGCGGTCCCCGAGTTCACCCGCGCCCTGCTGACCATCGTGCTCACCCTGGCCGGGATGGCCGTGCTCGACTGGCGTTTCCTGGTCGCCGCGCTGATCGTGGTGCCGGTGCAGGCGCACACCGTGCGCTGGTACGCCCGCCGCGCCGTCCCGCTCTACGCCCGGCAGCGGGTCGCCGTCGCCGCGCAGCAGCACCACCTGCTCGCGACAATCGACGGCGCGTCGACAATTCGCGCGTTCCGGATCGCCGACGAGCACCGGGAGCGGGTCGCCACCAAGTCCCAACAGGCGGTGGACCTGCTGCTGCGGGGCGTCGCGTTGCAGACCCGGTTCTACGCCCGGCTGCACGTCGCCGAGTTCCTCGGGCTCGCCGCCGTCCTCGGCACCGGCTTCTTCCTCGTCCGTCAGGACGCGGTGAGCATCGGCACGGCGACCGCGGCGGCGCTGTACTTCCACGGCCTGTTCGGCCCCATCAACGTGGCTCTCGCCCTCGTCGACGACGCCCAGGCCGCCGCGTCGGGGCTGGACCGGCTGGTCGGGGTCGCCGACCTGACCCCGCCGGTACGGCAGCGGGCCCGCGCCGGCGACGGTCCGGACGCGGTGGTGGTCCGCGGGCTGGACTTCGCGTACCGGCCGGACCGGCAGGTGTTGCACGACGTCGACCTGACCATCGCCCGCGGCGAACGGGTCGCCCTGGTGGGCAGCAGCGGCGCCGGAAAGACCACTCTGGCCAAGGTGATCGCCGGGGTGCACCAACCCGGCGGCGGGACCGTCGCGGTGCCGGCCGGCGAGGTCGCGCTGATCACCCAGGAGGTGCACGTCTTCGCCGGGCCCCTCGTCGAGGACCTGCGGCTGGCCCGCCCGGACGCCACCGACGACGAGGTGAGCGCCGCCCTGGACCGGGTGCAGGCGTTGGGCTGGGTGCGGCAGCTGCCCGACGGCCTGCACACCGAGGTCGGTGCGGGCGGGCACGTCCTCACCGCGGCGCAGGCCCAGCAGTTGGCGTTCGCCCGGCTGATCCTGGCCGATCCGCCGGTGGCGATCCTGGACGAGGCCACCGCGGAGGCCGGCAGTGCCGGAGCGCGCCTGCTCGAACGGGTGGCCACCGCGGCTCTGGCGGGACGTACCGCGCTGATCGTGGCGCACCGACTCACCCAGGCGGTGACCGCGGACCGGGTCGTGGTGATGGACGCCGGGCGCATCGTCGAGGCGGGCACCCACAGCGAGCTGATCGAGCGGGACGGCCCGTACGCCACGCTGTGGCGGGCCTGGTCGGACCAGCGCGCCCGGCACTGAGCGCGCTGGTCCGGGCCGTCGGTCAGCGGTCGGCGTCGATCAGACTCTGCGGGCGCATGTCGGTCCAGTTCGCGTTGACGTAGTCGACGCAGTCCTGCCGAGCGGCCGGGCCGTGCACTGTCCGCCAGCCGGCCGGCACCTCGGCGAAGACCGGCCAGAGGCTGTGCTGGTTCTCGTCGTTGACCAGCACGAGGAACGTGCCATCGGCGTTGTCGAACGGGTTCGTACTCATCGGATACTCCTCGTGCGGGTGTGCGTTACCAGGGTGTGCAGGGCGTCGAACCAGAGGTGGGCGAGATCGTCCACCGAGCCTTCGGGGAACACGCCGTCCGGCCAGCTCCAGGTCGCGACCAACTGTGGGCCGGTCGCGCGGTCCTCGGTCTGGGCGTTCAGCACCAGTTCGTACGTCTCGGGCATGGCGTCGTCGGCGCCGTTCTCGGCGGCCTCCGCCTCGGGGGCGAACTCCCAGTCGGCGGCCTCCGGGAAGTCGAACCGTCCCATGTAGTTGAACTGGATCGGCGGATGCGGCAGCGCGGCCAGGGTGGGCGCTGTCACCGGGTTGAGGTAGCGCAGCAGGCCGTAGCCCATGCCGTTGTCCGGCAACTCGGCCAGGTGCTCGCGGACCCGCGTCACCGCCTCGGCCACCGCCGCACCGCCCGCCGACACGTCGATCCCGGCGGTGTCCAGGCAGACCGGGAAGATGTTGGTGAACCAGCCGACCGTGCCGGACAGGTCGGCCCCGTCCACCAGGTGCTCCTCCCGCCCGTGGCCCTCCAGCGCGACGAGCACCGCGTCGCCCGCACCGCCCCGCGCGGCCCGCCACCGGGTGACGGCCACGCCCAACGCGCCAAGCAGGACGTCGTTGACGCCGGCGCCGAGCCCGGTCGGCACGCGGGTCAGCAGGGCCTCGGTGACGTCGGTGGGCAGGGTCAGGGTGATGTCGCGCAGGGTGCCGGCCACGTCGATCGCGGCGTCGAGCGGGCGGCGTACCGGCAACGGGTCGCCCCGCCGCACAATCCGCTCCCACCTCGGCAGCTCCGCCACCCGGGCCGGGTCCACAGCGCGCTCGGCGAGGCCCGTCGCCCAGCGGCGGAACGACGTGCCGGTGGCGGCGGTGAGTGGTGTGCGGCCGGCGACCGCGTCCCGCCAGGCCGCGCCGATCTCGGGCAGCAGCACCCGCCACGAGACACCGTCCACGACCAGGTGGTGGACCAGCAGCAGCAGGCGGCCCGGCCGGTCCGGGCCGGCGTCCAGCCAGGCGGCCCGGATCATCGTCCCGTCGTCCGGGTCGAGCCCGGCCTGCGCGATGGTGGCCTGCTCGACGACCGCGTCCCACAGGCCACGATCGTCGAGGCCGCGCACGTCGACGCGTACCGTCCAGTCGGCGGCCCGCGACGAGCCCGGCGGCGGCACTGTCACCGACCAGTCGCCGGTGCGGTCCAGTCGGGCCCGCAGCAGGTCGTGCCGGTCGGCGACGGCCTGCAACGCGGCCAGCAGCGGCTCCCAACCCAGCCCCGCCGGGACCTGCACGACAGCGGACTGGTTGAACCCGTCGATCGGGCCGTCCACCTCGCGCAGCCAGCGCATCACCGGGGTCAGCGGGAACGACCCGACGCCGTCGCCGATCCGGCCGTCGGCCCGATCGAGCGCGGTCGCGACCACTGCCAGCCCGGCCACCGTACGCTCCGCGAAGACCTGCCGCGGGGTGAGCCGCAGGCCGGCCGCACGGGCCCGGCCGACGAGCTGCATCGCGACGATGCTGTCACCGCCCAACGCGAAGAAGTCGGCCTCGACGTCCACCGAGGGCAGACCCAGCACGGCCGCGACCACCTCGGCCAGGACGCGTTCCCGGTCCGTCCGCGGTGCCCGGCCGACGCCGCTCGTGCCGAGGTCGGGCGCGGGCAGCACGGCCCGGTTCAGCTTGCCGTTGGCCAGGGTCGGCAGCCGGTCGAGGCGGACCACTGCGGACGGCACCATGTAGTCGGGCAGCTCGACGGCGACCGCGGCGCGCAGGGCGGCCAGGTCGAGGTCGTCGGCACCGACCACGTAGCCGGCGAGGAGGCGTACGCCGGGGCGGTCCTCGCGGGCGATCACCACGGCCTCGGTGACGCCGGGCTGCGCGGCGAGCACCGACTCGATCTCACCCAGCTCCACCCGGAAGCCGCGGATCTTCACCTGTTCGTCGACCCGGCCGAGATACTCCACCCGGCCGTCCTCGGTCCACCGCACCAGGTCACCGGTGCGGTACATCCGCTCGCCCGGCGCACCGTACGGGTCGGCGAGGAAACGCTCGGCGGTCTGGTCGGGCCGGCCCAGGTAACCACGCGCCAGGCCGGCCCCGGCGACGTACAGCTCACCGGCCACGCCGGTCGGGGTGTGCCGCAGGGCCCGGTCCAGCACGTACGCGCGGGCACCCGCGACGGCCCGGCCGATCACCGGGGACGCGGTGTCGCCGATCCGGGCGGCGAGAGCGTCAACTGTCGCCTCGGTCGGTCCGTACAGGTTGAACGCCTCGGTGCCGGGCAGCGCGCCGAGACGCTGCCACAGCGCGGGCGGCACCGCCTCGCCGCCGACACCGACCACGGCGAGGGGGCAGCGCCCGTCGCGGATCAGGCCGGCGTCGGCGAGCTGCGCGAAGTGCGAGGGGGTCAGCTCGATGAAGTCGATCCCCTCGGTCCGGATCAGCTCGGCGAGCTGCTCCGGGTCGCGTTGCAGCTCCTCGGTGACGATGTGCAGGGCGTGCCCGTCGAGCAGCCACAGCTGCGGCTGCCAGGAGGCGTCGAACGCGAACGACCAGGCGTGCCCGACCCGCAGGTGACGGCGGCCGGTGGCGGCACGGGCGGGCAGGTGCAACTGCGCGCGGTGGCTCCGGAACAGGTTGACCAGGTTGCGGTGGGTCACCACAACGCCCTTCGGGCGTCCGGTGGAGCCGGAGGTGTAGATGACGTACGCCGGGTGTTGCGGGCGGGCCGGGCGTACCCGGTCGTCGTCGGTCAGGTCGTGCCCGGCGAGCGTGGCCAACGCCGGGTCGTCGACCAGGACGTGGTCGAGCCCGTCCGCGCTGACACCGACCCCGGCGGCGGTGACAAGCACGGCGGGCCGCGCGTCGGCGAGCATCGCGGCGACCCGGGCCGGCGGGTAGGTCGGGTCCAGCGGCAGGTAGGCGGCACCGCACTTGAGCACCGCGAGGATGGCGGTGATCGCGTCGGCGGTGCGCGGCAGCGCGAGGGCCACCACGTGCTCGGCGCCGACCCCACGGGTGGCCAGCAGCCGGGCCAGCCGGTTGGCGCGGTCGTTGAGGTCGGCGAACGTCAGGCGGACCGCGCCGCAGACGACGGCGGGCGCGTCCGGTGACTCGGCAGCCTGCCGCTCGAACAGGTCCGCCACCGTCGGGTCGTCGCCGCTGGTGGGCGACGGCGGGTTCCAGTCGGTGCGGTCCTCGTCCGCCACCAGGTCCAGGCGGCCCACCGCGCGGTCCGCATCTGTGGTGAACGCGGTCAGGACGGTGGTGAGCGCGTTGACGAGTCGCCGGGCCACCGGCGGGGCGAAGAGGTCGGGACGGAACTCCAGGCCCACCCGCAGCCGCTGGCCGGGGTCGACGACCCAGGTGAGCGGGTAGTGGGTGGCGTCGCGCCCGCCCGCGTCGACGGCGGCGAGCAGGCTCTCCGACCCGTCGTCGGCACGCTCCGGGTAGTTCTCGACGATCAGCAGCGTGTCGAACAGCTCCCCGACCCCGGCCAGGCGCTGGATGTCGGCCAGCCCGAGATACTGGTGGTCGAGCAGCGCCGACTGCTCGTCCTGAAGCCGGGCCAGCAGCCCCGCCACCGGCTCGGCCGGGTCGAGGCGCACCCGCACCGGCACGGTGTTGATGAACAGCCCGATCATCGACTCGACACCTGGCAACTGCGCCGGCCGCCCGGAGACTGTGGCGCCGAAGACCACGTCGTCGCGGCCGGTGAGTCGGCCCAGCACGATGCTCCAGGCGGCCTGGACCAGCGTGTTCAGCGTCAGCCCCCGGGAGCGGGCCAGGCCGGTCAGGCGCGCGGTGACGGCCTCGGTCAGCTCCCGCTCGACCAGCTCGGGCACCGCCGGCTCGCGGTGCGGGTCGGCCGGGGCGAGCCGGGTGGCGTCGGTGACCCCGGCCAGCGCGGTGCGCCACGCCTGCTCGGCGGCGGACCGGTCCTGCCCGGCCAGCCAGGCGAGGAAGTCACGGTACGGCGGCGGGGCGGTGCCGCCGTCGGCGCCCTCGTACAACTCGGCGAGCTGGTCCATCAGCGGGCCTCGGGACCAGCCGTCGAGCAGCATGTGCTGGTGGGTGAGGATCAGCCGGTACGCATCACCGGCGCGTACCAGCATCATCCGCAGCAGCGGGGCGACCGCCGGATCGAATCGGCGGCCCTCCTCGGCGAGGCAACGCTGCCACGCCTCCTCCTGCCGCACGGCCTCCAGATCGGACAGATCCGCCTCGGCCCAGGGCAGCGTGACACCACGGTGCACCACGGCGACCGCTCGGCCGGAGTCGAGCTGGTGGAACGACGTCCGCAGGTTGGCGTGCCGCTGCACAAGTGCCTGCGCGGCGGCGCGCAGCCGAGCCGGGTCGACGGTGCCGGGCAGGTCGAAGACCATCTGCACGGTGTAGAGGTCGAGGCCGTCGGCGTCGAACGCGGCGTGGAAGAGCAGCCCGGTCTGCAACGGCGAGAGCGGCAGCACCTCCGCCACGTCCAGACCCCGCCCGGCGATCTCGGCGGTCTCGGCGTCGGTCAGCGCGACGAGCGCACCGCTGCCGCTGGCGGCGGTGAACGCCGACCCGGCGGCGGCGGCCAACGCGGCAGGCGTCCGCAGCTGGAACACCTGTCGCAGGGTGAGCGACAGACCGGCGGCGCGGGCCCGGCCGACCAACTGGATCGAGATGATGCTGTCGCCGCCGAGGCTGAAGAAGTCGTCCTCGACGCCCACCGTGGGCAGCGCCAGCACCTGTGCGAACAGGTCCACGAGCACCTGCTCGCGCGGGGTGCGCGCGGCCGTGCCGGTGCCCGCGGCGGCGAGGTCGGGGGCGGGCAGGGCGGCCCGGTCCAGTTTGCCGTTGACCGAGACCGGCAACGCGTCGAGGACGACGAATGCCGACGGCACCAGGTGCGCGGGCAGCAGCGCCGCGAGCCGGGCCCGCAACACCGCCTCGTCCAGAGCGCCGGCCACTGTGAGGTACGCGACCAGGTGCGCGACACCCGGCCGGTCCTCGCGCAGCAGCACCACCGCCGAACCCACCTCGGGCTGTGCGGTGAGCGCGGCCTCGATCTCGCCCAGCTCGACGCGCAGCCCACGGATCTTCACCTGGCCGTCGCCCCGGCCGAGGAAGTCGAGCACCCCGGGCGCGCTCCAGCGCACCTGGTCGCCGGTGCGGTACATCCGGGTGCCGGGCGGACCGTACGGGTCGGCGACGAATCGGTCGGCGGTCAGGTCGGGCCGGCCCCGGTAACCGCGGGCCAACTGCACACCGGACAGGTAGAGCTCACCCGGCACCCCCACCGGCACCTGGCGTAGCCCGGCGTCGAGCACGCTCACCCTGGTGTTCCACACCGGCGCACCGATCGGGACCGTTCCGGTGCCCGTGCCACGCTCGGCGGGCCACGCCGTCACGTCCACCGACGCCTCGGTCGGGCCGTACAGGTTGTGCAGGGCGGCGCCGGGCAGCACGTCCCGGCACCGGTCGGCGAGAACGCTGGGCAGCGCCTCCCCGCTGGACAGGACGCGGCGCAGGGTGGTGCAGCCGGCCGCGGCCGGCTCGGCGAGGAACGCGGCGAGCATCGACGGGACGAAGTGCACGGTGCCGACCCGTTCCCGCTGGATCACCTCGGCGAGGTAGACCGGGTCGCGGTGGCCGTCCGGCCGGGCGACGACCAGGGTGGCCCCGGTGCTCAGCGGCCAGAAGAACTCCCAGACCGAGACGTCGAAGCCGGCCGGGGTCTTCTGCAACACCCGGTCGCCCACTGTGAGGCCGTACTCGTGCTGCATCCAGCGCAGCCGGTTGACGATGCCGGCGTGCTCGATCTCGACGCCCTTGGGCACGCCGGTGGAGCCGGAGGTGTAGATGACGTACGCCGGGTGCCGGGGACCGGGCGGGGTGAGCCGCACGTCCGGGTCGTCGAGCGGTCCGTCCAGCACGATGGGTGCGTCCGCGTGCGGCAGCCCGGCGACGCGCGACGCGGTGCGGCCGACGGCGAGCACCGCGACGGGCCGCGCGTCGGCGAGCATCGCCGCCAGCCGGGCGTCCGGGTGGTCCAGGTCGAGCGGCAGGTACGCACTGCCGGCCCGCCCGGCAGCGAGGATCGCCACCACCAGCTCGACCGAACGCGGAAGGGCCAGCGCGACGACTGTCTCCGGTCCGGCGCCGACGGAGGCGAGCACCCGGGCCAGCCGCTCGGTGCGCGCGTCCAGCTCGCGGTAGGTCATCTCGACACCGTCCGGGTCGACCAGCGCCACCGCGTCGGGGGTCGCCGCGACCTGTGCGGCCACCAGCTCCGGCAGGGTCGCCGCGGGCAGCTCGCGGACCTCGCCGGTCCCGGCGGCCCGGATCGCCGTGCTCCCGGCCCGGTCGAGCAGCCCGACCCGACCGATCGGGGCGTCCAACCCGGTGACCAGTTCGTCCACGACAGTGACGAGCGCCGTGGCGAGCCGGGTGGCGTACGCGGAGTCGAACAGATCGGGCCGGTACTCGACGGCGAGGTGCAGGGTCGGGCCGGGCTCGGCGATGAGCGTGAGCGGGTAGTGGGTGGCGTCGTGCCCGTCGGTGCCGGTGACCGGCAACCCGTCGTCGTCGGCGTCGCCGTCCGGGTAGTTCTCGAAGACCAGCAGGGTGTCGAACAACTCGCCGTGTCCGGCGACGCGCTGGATGTCGGTGAGGCTGAGGTACTGGTGTTCCATCAGCGCGGACTGCTCGTCCTGGATCCGGTCGAGCAGCGCGTGGGCGGGCTCGGCCGGGTCGATGCGCACCCGCACCGGCACTGTGTTGATGAACAGCCCGATCATCGACTCGACGCCGGGCAACTGCGGTGGCCGCCCGGAGACTGTGGCGCCGAAGACCACGTCGTCGCGGCCGGTGAGTCGGGCCAGCAACAGCGCCCAGACGGCCTGCACGATGGTGTTCACGGTCAGACCACGCGCGCGGGCGGTCGCGGTCAACGCCGCCGTCCGGTCCGCGGGCAACTCCACCTCGGCCACCTGGGGGGCCAGCGCGGCACGGCGTGCGTCGGCGGGCGCGACACGGGTGGGTTCGGCCAGGCCGCCGAGCGCGGCGGCCCAGGCGTTCTCGGCGGTCCGCCGGTCCTGCCCGGCCAGCCAGGCGAGGTAGTCCCGGAACGGCCGGCCGGTCACCGGCGCGGTGTCGCCGTCGCGGTACAGGGCGGACAGCTCGGCCAGCAGTGGCCCCCGGGACCAGCCGTCGAGCAGCAGGTGGTGGTGGGTGAGCACGAGCCGGTGCGAGTGCGGGCCGGTGCGTACCAGGGCCAGGCGCAGCAACGGCGCGACGGCCGGATCAAAACGACGGCCCTGCTCGGCGAGGAGCCGCTGCCAGGCCGCCTCCCTCGCGTCGGTGTCCACCTCGGACAGGTCGACAGCCGTCCACGGCACGGCGACGGTGGCCGGGACGACGCTGACCGCCGTGCCGGACGCGAGGTGGTGGAACGAGGCGCGCAGGCTGGGCTGCCGGTCGAGCAGCGCCTGACCGGCGGCGCGCAGGCGGGTGGCGTCGATCGGCCCGGTCAGGTCGACAACCATGCGGACGGTGTAGACGTCCGGGCCGGCGTCGTCGAGCAGGCTGTGGAACAGCAGGCCGGTCTGCAACGGCGAGAGCGGCAACACCTCGCGGACGTCGACGCCGAGGCCGGCCAGCTCGCGCCGGTCGGCCTCGGTGAGGGTGACCAGGGACAGGCTCGACGCGACCGCGTCGGTGCCGGTCACGGTGCCGGCGACGGCCACCAGCCGGGCCGGGGTGCGCTGGAGGAACACCTGACGCGGGGAGATCACCAGGCCGGCGACCCGGGCCCGGCCGACCAACTGCATCGACATGATGCTGTCCCCGCCGAGGGCGAAGAAGTCGTCGTCGATGCCGACCGCGGGCACCCCCAGCACCTCGGCGAAGACGTCGCAGAGCAGCTTCTCGCGGGGCGTTCGGGGCGTGCGCCCGCTGTCGGCGGTGAACTCCGGGGCGGGCAGGGCGGCCCGGTCCAGCTTGCCGTTGACCGACACCGGCAGCGCGTCCAGGGCGACGAACGCGCCGGGGACCATGTAGTCGGGCAGCGTGGCGGCCACACCCGTGCGCAACCGTCCGAGATCGGTGCCGCCGACGACGTACGCGACGATCCGCTTGACGCCACCGTCGGTCCGCAGCACCACTGCGGCCTGCCGGACGCCCTCCTGACGGGCCACGACGGCCTCGATCTCGCCGAGTTCCACCCGGAAACCGCGAATCTTGACCTGGTGGTCGACGCGGCCGACGAACTCCAACGCCCCGTCCGGGGTCCAGCGCACCAGGTCGCCGGTGCGGTACATCCGGCCGCCGGGCACGGCGAACGGGTCGGCCAGGAAACGCTCGGCGGTCAGGCCGGGCCGGTTGTGGTAGCCGCGGGCCAGGCCGAGACCACCCAGGTACAGCTCGCCGACGATCCCGGGCGGGACCGGGTTCAGGCCGCTGTCCAGCACGTACGCCAACTGCCCGGGATCGGGATAGCCGATCGGCACGGTGCCGGTGGAGACCGGTGCGCACTCCCACAGTGTCGCGTTGACGCTCGTCTCGGTGGGCCCGTACGCGTTGAACATGCGCCGGCCGGCGGCGAACCGTTCGGCCAGCCGGGCGGGCACCTCCTCGGTGCCGACAAGCATGGAGACCCCGAGCGGCAGTCGGCAGTCGGCGGGCAGGGCGCTGAGCACCGACGGCGGCAGTGCCAGTTGGGTGACCTCGTGCTTGGTGAGGTAGTCGACGAGCGGCGCGCCGGGGACGCGCAGTTCGGCCGGGACCACCACGAGCGCACCGCCGGACAGCAGCGCCTGGCACAGCTCCCAGTAGGCGAGGTCGAAACTGGGCGACGCGAAGAGCAGCACCCGGCTGGAATGCGTGACACCGAGCCGGCGCTGCTGGGTGGCGAGCAGCTTCGCGACGCCTTCGTGGGTGACGACGACGCCCTTGGGCCGCCCGGTCGACCCGGACGTGTAGATGACGTACGCGGCGTCCGCGACGTCGGGCTCGATCGGCGTCACGTCCGGGCCGGACGCGGCCACGTCCACCACCGGACTGTCGCCGGGCAGCGCGTCGGCCAGCTCGGCGCGGGTGACGACGCAGGCCGGCGCGGCGTCCTCCAGCATGTAGCGCAGCCGGTCGGCCGGGTAGTCCAGGTCGAGAGCGAGGTAGGCGGCACCGGAGCGCAGCACGCCGACAAGCGCGGTGACCAGGTCGACGGAGCGGGGGAGTGCCACCGCCACGACCTGGCCGGGGCCGACCCCACGGGCGGCCAGCGCCCGGGCCAGCCGGTCCGAACGCACTGCCAACTCGGCGTAGCTGACCTGCTCGTCCTCGCAGATCACCGCGATGTTCTCCGGGTACGCCGCGACCATGTCGGCGAACTGCCGGGGGAATGTGGTGGCGACGATGCCGTCCGTGCTGCCGTTCCACTCGGTGAGGACTGCCGCACGCTCGGCCGGGTCGAGGATGTCGATCCGGCCGACCGGGGCGGCCGGGTCGGCGGCCAGCGCGGTGACGACGCGGACCAGCCGGTCGAGGATGGTGCGGGCCGCGTCGGCGTCGAACACGTCGGCGCGGTGCCGGATCTCCAGGTTGATCCGCGAGCCCGGCTCGGCGACGAGCACCAGCGGATAGTGGGTGGCGTCCTCGTCCTGCGCCTCGGTGACCCGCAGCCCGGGCACCGGCTCGGCGGCGTCCGGACTGTCGGGGTAGCTCTCGAAGACGGTGAGGGTGTCGAACAACTCGCCGTGCCCGGCGAGCCGTTGGATGTCGGCCAGCCCGAGGTACTGGTGCTCCATCAGCGCGGCCTGCTCGTCCTGGAGGCGCACGAGCAGGTCGTGGGCCGGCTCGGCCGGGTCGATGCGCACCCGCACCGGCACTGTGTTGATGAACAGGCCGATCATCGACTCGACACCGGGCAACTGCGGTGGCCGCCCGGAGACTGTGGCGCCGAAGACCACGTCGTCGCGGCCGGTGAGCCGGGCCAGCAGCAGACCCCAGGCCGCCTGCACCACAGTGTTGACTGTGACACCGAGGGTACGCGCGAGGTCGGTGAGTCGGCCGCTCAGCTCGGCGGGCAGCGCGGTCTCCACCGAGCCGGGGACGACCGGCTCGGGCGTGGTGCCGGCGGGTGCCATCCGGGTCGGTTCGTTCAGCCCGGCGAGCGCGTCCCGCCAGGCGGCGGTGGCCGCGTCCCGGTCCCAGCGGGCCAGCCACGCCAGGTACGCCTTGTACGGGGTGACCGGCGGCAACGAGCCGGGCTTGGCGTACAGGGCGAGTAGTTCCCGCACGAGCAGCGGCGCGGACCAGCCGTCGAGCAGGATGTGGTGGTGCGTGATGGTGAGGCGGTGCGCCGCGTCCCCGAGTCGCGTCAGCGTCATCCGCAGCAACGGCGGCCGGGCCATGTCGAAGCGCTGCTGTTGGTCAGCGGCGGCGAGCCGGTCGAGTTCGGCGGTGCGTTCGACCTCGGGCAGGCCGCTCAGGTCGTGCTCGGCCCAGGGCAGCCGGGCCCGGGTGGGGATCGCGGCGACAGTGCTGCCCTTTGCCGTACGCCGGAACCCGGCCCGCAGGTTGGCGTGCCGGTCCAGCAGCGCCTGCCCGGCGTCGCGGAGCCGGACGGTGTCCAGCGGCCCGGTCAGGTCCAGCGCCGTCGACACGGTGTAGACGTCGGGGGCGTCGGTGTCGTAGAGCGCGTGGAAGAGCAGCCCCTCCTGCAACGGCGTCAGTGGCAGGACGTCCTCGAGCCCGGTCTTCTTTGTCACTGCGTCTCCCACTCGGACTCGAGGTCGGCGAACTCGGCCTCAAGGCTGTCGATGTCGGCCTGGCTCACCTCGACCAGGCTCAGGTCGGACGGGGTGTAACCCCCGGATCCCGGATCCGCTGCGAGCGCGCGCAGCGCCTCCAGCCACCCACGGGCCCGCACCCCACCCA
>NZ_JBEZCZ010000064.1:0-27461 GCF_040647875.1 Micromonospora sp. NPDC049230 | reverse complement strand
AGGTGGAACGGCTGTTCGTCAACCAGCACTGCCTCGCCGATCATGGAGTTGTGGTGGGTAACAGAACGCCCGTAAAACCCCCAAAGTCGGCACCACAACTCCATGATCGCCAAGCCGGGCCCCTGTCTCGGGTTGGCCCGCCGGCTACGGCCCTACCGCAACGGTGTTGAACATCCATGATCGAGCACGATCATGAAACTGCGGGTGGCCTCGCGGTCGCTCGCGGTTTGCGGTCAGTCGGCGGACCAGCGAACCGGGATCTCCAGCGGCGGCTCACCCTCGCCGGCCCAGAAGATGGTGCCGGTCGCGTCGACCACCACCACACGCGGTGTCCGGGCCAGACCCCAGGTGATCGCCTCGGCCGGGTCGTCCCAGCTCGGGGCCTCCTCCAGCACCCCGGTCTCGGCGCCGACGTCGTCTCCGGCCGACCGCTCCCAGTACGCGGTCCAGACCTGCTGCCCGGCCGACATGTCCGGGTGTACGAAGACGGTGCCGCGCCCGCGCCAGGCGGCCAGCCGCTCCGGCACCACAGGCACCGGCGTCTCCCCGGTGACGGCTTCCAGGTCCTCCACACCGAAGGCGTGTGGCAGCAACTCGGCCATCCGCAGCGGGCGGGTCTTGCTCTCGATCAGGCACTCCGGCCCGCCGTGCTCCCAGAGCAACTGCCGGCAGCGACCACACGGCATCAGCGGCTCACCTGTCGCGTCGACGCAGGACAGCGCCACGAGTCGACCGCCACCGGTGGCGTGCAGGCTGGAGACCACCCCGCACTCGGCGCACAGCGTCACCCCGTAGGCGGCGTTCTCCACGTTGCAGCCGACCACCACGCGGCCGTCGTCGACAAGCGCGGCCGCGCCGACGGGGAACGTCGAGTACGGCGCGTACGCGTGCCGCATCGCCTCGGTGGCGGCGGCGCGCAGCCGCGCCCAGTCAATGTCGGTCATGCCACCATTCTGCCGAAGGAGCCCAGGTCAGAAGCGAGCAGGGCCGGGTGCACGGGCACGTCCTTCACTTCAACCCGCGGACGTGGCAGTCGTTCGTCGACCTGGCCAAGCAGATCGGGCCGCTCGGCTGACCCTGCAACGACAGCAGCGGACGCTCGATGGTGGCCTTCGTTGCGTCCGCACAGCCGCGTTCACGATGCGCCACGTCTGGGCGTACTCCTGGAAGGGTCTGGATGAGCGCGGGGCGTGCCCGGCGGGGAGGCCCCGCCGGGCACGGCTCCGGCGTCAGCCCTTGATGTACGGCTTGCCGTCGGCGGCCGGTGCCCGCACCCGTCCGACCAGGCCGGCGACCGCGAGGATGGTCGCCAGGTAGGGCAGCATGGCCAGGAACTGGCTGGGGATCGAGCTGCTGATCGCGCCCAGGTAGGTGGCGAGCTGGTCGGCGAAGCCGAAGAAGAGCGCGGCGAGCAGCGCCCCGGTCGGGTTCCACCGGCCGAAGATCAGCGCGGCCAGGGCGATGAACCCCTTGCCGCCGATCATGTTCTTGGTGAACGAGTAGAGCGCCAGCGTGTAGGACGCCCCGCCGATGCCGGCGACCACGCCGGCCAGCAGCACGTTGCGGTAGCGGACCCGCAGCACCTTGACGCCGAGCGTGTCGGCGGCGATCGGGTGCTCGCCCACCGAGCGGGTCCGCAGCCCCCACCGGGTACGGAACAACCCGATGTGGATCACCAGCACCAGCAGCAGCCCGAGGTAGAGGAAGATGTTGCCGCGGAACAACGCCGGCCCGAGCACCGGGATGTCCTTCAGCAGCGGGATCTCCCAGTTGCTGAAGCGTGGCGCGCTGTTGTATTTCGCCGCGTCGGTCTGCATCAGCCGCTCGTAGAGGAAGCCGGTGACGCCGACCGCGAGCAGGTTCAGCACGATGCCCATGACGACCTGGTCGACCAGGTAGCGGATGGCGAAGACGGCGAGCAGCAGCGAGATGAACGCACCGCCGATGGCGGCGGCGACCAGGCCCACCCAGACGCTGCCGGAGATGCTGCCGAACAGCGCGCCGCTGAACGCGCCCATCAGCAACTGACCCTCGATGGCCACGTTGACCACGCCGGACCGTTCGCAGAGGACCCCGGCGAGCGCGCCGAAGATCAGCGGCAGGGCCAGGATGAACGTACCCCGGATGATGTTGACGAGCGGCATGAAGTTCTGCCCGGCCGGCGCGGCGGAGACCTGCCAGCAGAGGAACGAGAGCACGAAGCCGGCGAGCCCGACGCCGAGCACGGGGAGGAACCACCGCTTCGGCACCCCGGCGAGCAGCGCCGCGCCGGCAGCGATCGCGATGATCCCGAACAGGATCGCCCCGATCGTGCCGTTGATCTCCAAGGCGGCACCTGCCGCGTCGTCGCTGAGCGTGAACCGGGCCTGCTGGTCGGTGGCGAGCGCGCCGAAGAGCACAGCGGCCAGCAGACCGAGCGCCAGCAGGGTGAGGCCCACCTTGCGGCTCCGGGTCCAGAAGCCCTGGTGGACCGGGGCGACCGCGATGTCGGGGACAGCCATGGTGGACATGAGCTACCAGCCCTTCGCCAGGCTCGTCTGCAACCGGGCGGCGCGCGCGGCCCGGAGCTGGAAGATCGCCTTCACCAGGGCCGGCGCGGCGATGAAGATGACGATCAGCGCCTGGAGCACTGTCACCAGCTCCAGCGAGATCCCGGAGTACGACTGCATCCGGTTGCCACCGGCCTGCAACGCCCCGAACAGCAACGCGGCAAGCAGCACCCCCCAGGGCTTCACCCGGCCCAGCAGCGCCACAAGGATGCCGTCGAAGCCGATCTGCGCCACCACCAACGGGGTCAGCGCGCTGGCGGTGGAGCCGAGGACCATGTTCGAGCCGCCGAGGCCCGCCAGGATGCCGGCGAAAACCATGATCAGGATGTACGTCCGCGTGACGCTGATGCCGGCGGTGCGGGCGGCGTCCGGGTTGGCGCCGACCGCCCGCAGCTCGAAGCCGAGCGTCGAGCGGTTCAGCAGCCAGGCGACCACCCAGGTCGCCAGCACGGCGAGCAGGATGCCGGCGTGCACCCGCAGGTTGTCACCGAGCAGGCGGGGCAGTTGGGCGGAGGTGTCCACGGCCTTGCTGATCGCGTCGGTACGGGTCGGGTCCTGTACGCCGTCCTGCACGATCAACCAGGTGAGCAGGTACGTGGCGACGTAGTTGAGCATGATCGTGGTGATCACCTCGTGTGCGCCGGCGCGGGCCTTGAGGATGCCCGGGACGAATCCCCAGATCGCCCCGCCCAGTGCGCCGGCCAGCACCGCCACCAGCAGGTGCAGGCCCGGCGGCAGGGGCAGCAGGAAGCCGGCCAGCGCCGCCAGGATCACGCCGACGGTGGCCTGGCCCTGGGCGCCGATGTTGAACAGGCCGCCCCGGAAGGCCAGCGCCACCGACAGGCCCGTGAAGACCAGCGGCGTCGTGTAGGTGAGCGTCTCGGAGATGGGCGCGAGCACCGCCTCCCACCCGTTGCTGCCGTTCAACCAGCCGGAGAACGCCTCGGGGTCGAAGACCGAACCCTTGAACAGGTTCGCGTACGCCTCGCTGACAAGCGTCCAGCTGGAGTTGATCGCGTCGGACGGCCGCGAGGTGATGTACGAGTAGGTGGACAGCACAGACGGATCAGAAATGATCATCAGTACCGCACCGACCACGATCGCCAGCACCAACGACAGCAGTGTCACGGTGAAGGTGTTGGCCGCCCAGAGGTTGTCCACGAACAACCGGCCCAGGCTGGGCTCGGGCCGCTGGTCCGGAGCGGACGTCGCCGCCGAGCGGTCCGGTTCGGTCGCCGACTCGGCCCGTTCGGTGTTGCCGAGCGCGTTCTGCGCGGCCTGCGCCTCGCTCGCCGGCCCCTTGTCCGGGGAACCCGACTGCGACGTGGGGTCGCTCATGCCGTCACTCCGCTTCGCTGCGTGCCGCCATGAGACACCAACGCCCTGCAACGATGATTCGCTCGCTGACGCTCGCTCATGCCGTCACTCCGCTTCGCTGCGTGCCGCCACGAGACACCAACGCCCTGCAACGATGATTCGCTCGCTGACGCTCGCTCATGCCGTCACTCTCGCTCATGCCTTGTCCTCGTTCGCGGGGCCCGCGTCGCTCGCCGGGCCCCCGTCGGCCGCACCGGGGTCGTCGGCGGCGGGTGCCGCGACGGCTTCGTGGGCCTCGTCCGGGCTGATGCCGGCCATCAGCAGGCCGATCTCCTCACGCGGGGTGTCCGGGCCGACGACGCCGATGATCCGACCGCGGTACATCACCGCGATCCGGTCGGCCAGCCCGATCACCTCGTCGAGCTCGCTGGAGACCACCATGACGGCGGTGCCGATGTCCCGCTCGTGGATGATCTGGCTGTGGATGAACTCGATCGACCCGACGTCGACGCCACGGGTCGGCTGGGCGGCGATGAGGAGCTTCAGCGGCCGGGACAGCTCCCGGGCCACGATCACCTTCTGCTGGTTGCCACCGGAGAGGGTGCCCACCGCCGCTTCGGCGGACGAGGTGCGGACGTCGAACTGCTCGATCCGTTCCTTCGCCGAGGCCGCGATGGCGTCCGGCCTGAGCGCGAGCCCCGCACCGAACGGTGGCCTGTCGTAGATGTCCAGCACCAGGTTCTCCGCGACGCTGAACTCCTTGACCAGGCCGTCCACGCTGCGGTCCTCGGGCACGTAGCCGACGCCCGCGCGGAGCACCTTCTTCGGCGTCCAGCCGTCGATCCGGTCACCGACCAGGCTGACAGTGCCGGCGAGCACCGGGCGCAGGCCCATGATCGCCTCGATCAGCTCGGTCTGACCGTTGCCCTGTACGCCCGCCACGCCGAGCACCTCGCCGGCGCGCACCGTCAGGTCCACCCCGTCGACCGCGCGGACCTGCCGGTCGTCGTCGACGACGAGCCCGGCCACCTCCAGCACCGGGTCGCCCGGCGTGGCCGGGGACTTGTCCACTGTCAGCCGGACGTTACGCCCGACCATCAGGGCGGCCAGCTCGTCCCGGCTGGCCTCGGGTGAGGCGGTGCCGACGGTCTTGCCGCGCCGGATCACGGTGATCCGGTCGGCGATGGCCTTGACCTCGCCGAGTTTGTGGGTGATGAAGACGATCGACTTGCCGGCGGCCTTCAGCGACCGCATGACCGTCAGCAACTCCTCGGTCTCCTGCGGGGTGAGCACGGCCGTCGGCTCGTCCAGGATGAGCAGGTCGACGTCGCGGGTGAGCGCCTTGACGATCTCGACGCGCTGTTGGATGCCGACCGGCAGGTCCTCGATCACCGCGTCCGGGTCGACCCGCAGGTTGTAGCGCTCGGACACCTCGGTGACCTCGCGCCGGGCGCGACGCCGATCCAGGAAGCCGGCGATGCCGCCCCGGGTCTGCTCGGCGCCGAGCATGATGTTTTCCGCGACGGTGAACACCGGCACCAGCATGAAGTGCTGGTGCACCATGCCGATCCCGGCGCCGATCGCGTCGGACGGGCCCCTCAGCTTCAGCGGCTTGCCGTCGACCAGGATCTCGCCCTCGTCGGGCTGGTAGAGCCCGTAGAGCACGTTCATCAGTGTCGACTTGCCCGCGCCGTTCTCGCCGAGCAGGGCGTGAATCTCTCCAGGCTCCACCGTCAGGTCGATGTGGTCGTTGGCGACCAGATCACCGAACCGCTTGGTGATGCCGCGCAGTTCGAGTCTCAGCGCAACCTCCTGGAGTGCGAGCGATGGTGCAGCCTAGCTGCCGTCGACCCGACCGGACCGGCCCGGCCGACGTGGTGCGCGATCGGCCGCTCCGACCCCACGGTCACCCGCGGGCCGGAGCGGCCGATCGGTCGTACCTGTTCCCCGCCGACCCCTCCCGATGATCTCACCGGAGGGGCTGGCCGGACGTCACTTGGTCGGCTGGGCCTTCGAGGTGACGGTGATGGTGCCGGCGGCGATGTCCGCCTTGATCTTGTCGATCTCCGCCTTCAGCTCGGCCGGAACCTTGCTGTCGAAGTCGTGGTACGGGGCGAGCGAGACGCCGTTGTTGGCCAGGGTGCCGACGAAGCCCGGCTTGGCCGGCAGCTTGTCACCGGCGGCGGCCTTGACCACGGCCTCCTTGACGGCCCCCGGGATGTTCTTGACGACGGTGGTGATGATCGCCGAGCAGTCCGGGGTGCTCTGGCAGCCGTCGACGTCCACCCAGATGGTGCTGTACTTGCCACCCGAGGCCTTGGCCGCGGCGGTGGTGCCGAGGCCGGAGCCGCCGGCGACCGGCATGATGATGTCCGCGCCCTGGGCGACCAGCGCGTCGGAGACCTTCTTGCCCTCGTCCTGCTTGGCGAAGTCGTTGCTGAAGGAGCCCTTCTGGGTCTCCTTGTTCCAACCCAGCGCCTGGACGTTCTTCTTCTTGGTGGTGTTGAAGTACGCCACGCCGTCGACGAAGCCGTCCATGAAGATCGTCACCGGCGGGATCGGCAGGGCGCCGTAGGTGGCGACCTTGCCGCTCTTGGTCATCCCGGCGGCCAGGTAGCCGGCCTGGAACGCGGCCTGCGCGGTGTCGAACTGCATCGGGTAGATGTTGTCCAGCCCGGGGTTGGCGTCGACGATGCCGAACTCCTGCTTCGGGTTCGCCGCCGCGATCTTCTTGGTGGCGTTGGCCATCAGGCCACCGACCGCCAGGATGAAGTCGCACTTCTGGTTGACGTACTGCGTCAGGTTCGGCTCGTAGTCGGCCTCCGCCTTCGACGCGACGAACTTGATGTCGATGTTGTCGTTGGCGGCCTTGGCGTCCTTCAGACCCTGCCAGGCCGAGGCGTTGAACGACTTGTCGTCGATGCCGCCGACGTCGGTCACCATGCAGGCGCTGAACTTCTTGCCGCCACTGCCGGCGTTGTTGTCATCCTTGGGGGCCTCGCCACAAGCGGCGGCGGTGAGCGCGAGCCCACCCACCGCGACGACCGAGGCGATCCGCATCCCACGCACCGAGCGCAAGACGTCTCCTTCCCATTGCACACCGCGCCTAGTGCGGTGGCAGCCCATCAGCCGACCTGCGGTGTGCCGCCGGCTGTCCCACGTTACGGACGGGAGCGTACGCCCGCGCCCACCCACCGGCCGACAATCGTGCACGACTGTTGAGCGCCTGTTACCCGGGTGTAACCCTTGCGTGGGGCAGGTCACTCCTGGCGCTGGTAGGCGCGTGTCCCGGCGTCCACAACGTCCGCTTTCGGAGGCGGCTGCCCCCCCTCGGACGTTACCGCCAAAAGACCGCGACCGCCGCGTTGACCAGGGTCAGACCGACTATCGCGAGGAAATGGCCACGGTTTACCACGTCCCGCTTCCGGGAGAAGAAGACCATGACGAAGATCAGCAGCGCGATGACCAACTTCGTCACAAGTTTCGCGAGTGCCGGCTCGTCGCCGTCGCGCAGCGGGGCGGAGAGGCCCAGCCCGGTGAGCAACTGGATCACCGCGCCCCAGAGCATGGCCGGGTTGATCCGGAGCCGGCCACTGATGTATTGGGCGATCGAGCCGCCGAGCAGCAGGGCGAAGCCGATCAGATGGACATAGAGGAGAATGAGTCGCAGCGCTTCCACGTCGCACATCCTCCCCCATCAACGACGCTTTGTAGTAGGGGGTCGGGCCGCTCGGCGCGTCGATGCCGCGCCGCGCGGCCATCAGACCCGAGCGCGGGTCGGTGTCAGCACACCGGAGAGCCGGGCACAGCCGGTCGCCAGCAAGATTTTGCGGGCGATGGAACGGCTTGCGGAACGCTCCGCAAGAACTTGCCGGTGGGCTAGGGTGCCGCCATGCGCGCTCGCCTGTCCGACATCGCCCAGCAGGCCGAGGTCAGCGAGGCCACTGTGTCGCGGGTGCTCAACGACCGCCCCGGCGTGGCCCCGGAGACCCGGCAGGCCGTCCTCACCGCACTGGACGTGCTCGGCTACGAACGCCCGGCCCGACTGCGCAAGCGCAGCGCCGGGCTGGTCGGCCTGGTGGTGCCGGAACTGGACAACCCGATCTTCCCCGCCTTCGCCCAGGTCATCGAGTCGGCCCTGGCGCAGAGCGGGTTCACCCCGGTGCTCTGCACCCAGACCGCCGGTGGCGTGACCGAGGAGGAGTACACCGAGATGCTGCTGGACCGGCAGGTTTCCGGCATCGTCTTCGTCTCCGGGCTGCACGCCGACGCCGCCGCCAACCACGACCGCTACCGAGCGCTGCTCGCCCGGCCGTTGCCGGTCGTGCTGGTCAACGGGTACGTGCCCGACATCGGCGCCCCCTTCGTCTCCTGCGACGACCGGGAGGCCGCCGAGTTGGCCGTCGCCCATCTGGTCGCGCTCGGGCACCGACGGATCGGGCTGGTCACCGGCCCGGATCGGTTTGTCCCGGTGCGGCGCAAGGTGGCCGGCTGGCGCTCCGCGATGACCCGACTCGCCGGTGTCGCGGAGGCCGACCTCGGCCCACTGTCCGAGCTGTCGCTGTTCGGTGTGGAGGGTGGTGAGGCGGCGGCCGGCCGCCTGCTCGACCGCGGTGTCACGGGCCTGGTCTGCGGCTCCGACCTGATGGCGCTCGGCGCGATCCGCGCGGCCCGCCAGCGCGGCCTCCGGGTGCCCGGCGACGTCTCCGTGGTCGGCTACGACGACTCGCCGCTGATGGCCTTCACCGACCCACCGTTGACCACAGTGCGGCAGCCGGTCGCCGCGATGGCGGTGGCCGCCGTCCGCGCCCTGGTCGACGAGATCAACGGGTACGGCGCTCCGCACTCGGAATACCTGTTCCGTCCGGAGCTGGTGGTGCGCGGCTCGACAGCTGTCGTGCCGAGTGCCGCAGGACTTCCTTACGCAAGAACTGCTTGACTCTTGCAGCTCCGGGGCGGCATATTGCTCTGATGATCAGCACCGCCACTCCGCCCCAGGCCGACGTCTGGTTACCACGGCGCTGAACGGGTAAGACCTTCTCGACCTGGTCGTTCGTCGTGCCCCGCGCCGGCGGGCGACTGGGCTACCGGCCCCTTGTGGTGGGGGGTGAGGTGCCACCGGCGCCGCGCGGAGTCCGCTCCGCGTGGCGCCGGTGTCCGGGTGACGCGGGTGGTGTGACCCGCGACCGACGCGGGTACCGCATCGGGCACCGTCGCTACGGAGGTGACCCGATGGGGGTACTGATCGCGCAGTGCACGCTCGACGTCGAGGACCTGGACGTGATGGTCGCGTTCTGGTCAGCGGCGCTCGGCTACGAGGTCGAGCAGGGCGACGACGGCAGCGCCAAGCTCTGGCCGCCGGGGCAGTCGCCGGCCACCGCCCCCACCGTCTGGTTGCAGGGCTCGGGCACCGCCAAACGGGGCAAGAACCGACTGCACCTCGACCTGGTCGCGGACACGGACCCCGAGACCGAGGTACGACGGCTGCTGGGCCTCGGTGCGCGGCACGTCGACGTCGGGCAGACCGGGACCGAACGGTTCACGGTGCTCGCCGACCCGGAGGGCAACGAGTTCTGCGTGCTGGATGGTCCGCCGACCCGCTGACGACCCCGGGGTCACTTCGCGGTGAGCAGCGCCGCGATCCGGGTGAAGCCTTCGCGTACCTCGGCCTCGTCCGGCGGCTCGGCGGGCTCACCGTGGCCCGCCTCGTCGGCGGCGGCGTCCAACTCCTCGTCGATCACGTCCTCGAAGTCGCCGTACAGGTCGGCGCCCTCGACCTGGCGGGCCTCGTCCTCGGCGGCGACCTGCGCGGCGGCGATCTCACTGCGGATCTCGTCGGCCGACAGCGCCGGCAGCAACGGCTCCACCACCGCCATCAGTTGCTCCTCGGCCACCACCGCCTCGGCCAGCGCCAACGCGTGTGGCCGCTCGTACGGCCCGCAGACCACCGGCTCCCACTCGTCGAGGTCACCGAGCGGACCAAAGGTGATGATCCACGGCAGACCGAGGAGCGGCGAGTCGGCCGGCAGGTCAAGTGTCATGAGTGCGCCCACCGGCTCATCATGGTCCGCGAACGCGAGCACCGACGGCTTTCGGCTCAGTTTTCGCCCGTCCGGCGGGTGATCGACGACCCTCAGCCGGGGCGGACCGCGTCCAGGGCGGCGCGGACCAGGGCGAGTGCGGTGGCCGGCGGTACGCCGAGCCGCGTCGCCTCGGCCGCGTAGCCGGCCGCCGCCCGCTGTAGCCGGTCGACGGCGTCGTCCCGCCCGGGGGCGACGAACGTGCCGTTGCGCCCGCGGGTCTCCAGCAGCCCGGCTGCCTCCAACTCCCGGTACGCCCGGGCCACAGTGTTCGCGGCCAACGTCAGGTCGGCGGCGAGCTGCCGGACGGTGGGCAGCCGGCTGCCCACCGGCAGCCGGCCGTCGCCGATCAGCTCGGCGAGTTGCCCACGAACCTGCTCGTACGGGGGCACCGACGAGTCCGGGTCGACCGAGATCAGCACCTGCACACCTTCCGTCCTCAGCCCGCACCGCCCGGCGTACCGGGATCGGTGTCCTCGTCGACCATCTTCGGTGCGGCGGGGGTCTCCGCCAGGTCCACCACCCGACCGTTGCTGCTTGTCGCGAGCAGGGCGGCGCCGAACAGCACCAGTTGGTTGAGCAGGTAGAGGTAGAGCAGCAGACCGACGGCGCCGGCCACCACCGTGTACGCCGGATTGCGCTCGGTGCGCACCACGTAGTACCGCCCCACAGTGTTCAACAGGGTGATGCCGATCGCGACCAGCAGCACCACCGGGCGCAGCCGGGACCGGCTCATTCGCAGCCGGGGCACCGCGAGGAGCAACGCGGTGGCGAGCACCGCGTTGACGAGCACGCTGAGCACCGCGCTGATCGTGGTGAGACCGACCGACCCGGTGCTGCGCAGCAGGAAACGCAGCAGCGACTCCAACGCGTCCACCGCCGCGACCGAGACGCCGAGCAGCACGAAGATGCCGATCATCACGCCCAGGTCGACCAACCGCCGGATCACCAGGTTGCCGGGCTGCTGGTTGAGCGCGTACATCAGCCGCTGCGAGGACCGGATGGCCTCCACCCAGCCGATCCCGGTGAAGACCAGGATGACCAGGCCGACCACCCCGACAGTGCCGCTGGAGTTGGCGATCTGCTCGGCGTCCAGGAAGGGCAGGTTCTCCTTGAGGAAGCCGGCCGCCGCCGCGCTGACGTCGTCGTTGTCCTCGAGGATCGCACCGAAGATGGAGAACGCGACAAGGGCGAGGGCGAACACCGCGAAGAAGCCGTAGTAGGCGATCGCGGCGGCCAGCCGGCCGGCCAGCACCTCGGCGTACAGGGCGCCAGCGCGCCAGACGTGGTCGAAGAGCCCCGACCGGTGGCGCGCGGCGCTCACCCAGCGGTCGATGGCCGCCTCGATCCCGCCGATCACGTTCACGCGATCATCCTCGCCGATCTCCCACCGCCGTAGTGGCAACCGGCTCCCGATGCTCACCTGCCGGCGCGTCGCCGACGGGTCAGTCGCCGAGGCGGAAGTCCCGACGCGGCTGCCACCGGGCCTCCCCGCTGTGCGAGAAGAGGGTGAACGCGTCGACCTCGAACATCGCGGAGAAGTCGGCCAGATCCTCGTACACCTTGTCCAGGGCCTCCGGAGCCACGTCCTGCGCCACGGTGACGTGCGGATGGTACGGGAAGCGGGCCTTGCGGTGTAGGTCCGGCGTGGCGGTGATGGCGGCGGCCAGCAACTCACACTCGCTGATGCCGGCGGCCACCGCGACGAACACCACCTGGGTGACCGGCCGGAACGTGCCGGTGCCCCGCAGGTGCAGCGCGAACGGCAGATGCGCGGCGGCGACGGCGGCCAGGTGCCGCTCGACGGCGGGCAGACTGGCCGTCGGGATCTCGGTGGGCCCGAGCAACGTCACGTGCGCGGGCACGGCGAGCGGGTCACCGGCCTCGATCCGCCGTCGGGTGAGCTGGGCACCCCAGGGCTCGGGAATGTCCACCGCGATGCCGACCTGGATGGTGTCGCCGTTCGGCGGCACCCCGCCACTGCGATCCACGCTTCGCGCCGCCCCTCCGACCACCGACCCGTCCACCTGTCCCGCGGCGCTACTCGCCGCGCACGGGCGGGAAGAACCCGACCCGCTCGTACGTGGAACGCAGGGTCGCCGCGGCCACCGCGCGGGCCTTCTCCGCGCCGGAGGCGAGCAGCTTGTCCAACTGCGCCGGGTCGTCGAGGTACGCGCGGGTGCGCTCCTGGACCGGACGGACGAAGTCCGCCACCACCTCGGCCAACTCCTTCTTCAGGTCGCCGTAGCCACGGCCCGCGAACGCGGCCACCAACTCGTCGATGCCGCGACCGCTGAGCGCCGAGTGGATGGTCAGCAGATTCGACACACCCGGCTTCGTCTCGGCATCGAAGACGATCTCCCGACCGGTGTCCGTCACCGCCGACCGGATCTTCTTCGCGGATCGGGCCGGATCTTCCAACAGGTCGATGATGCCGGCCGGCGAGGACGACGACTTGGACATCTTCGCCGTCGGGTCCTGAAGGTCGGTGATCTTCGCGGTGTCCTTGACGATGTGCGGCGCGGGCACCGTGAACGTCGGGCCGAACAGCGAGTTGAACCGCTGGGCCAGATCCCGGGAGAGCTCCAGGTGCTGGCGCTGGTCCTCACCGACGGGCACCGCGTTGGCCTGGTAGAGCAGGATGTCGGCGGCCTGGAGGACCGGGTAGGTGAACAGCCCGACGCTGGCCCGCTCGTTGCCCTGCTTCTGCGACTTGTCCTTGAACTGGGTCATCCGGCTGGCCTCGCCGAAGCCGGTGATGCAGCCGAGCACCCAGGCCAGCTGCGGGTGCTCGGGCACCTGCGACTGCACGAACAGGGTGCTGCGCTCCGGGTCGAGCCCGACCGCGAAGAGCTGGGCGGCGGCCACCCGCGTCCGCTGCCGCAGCAGTGCCGGGTCGTGCCCAGCGGTGATGGCGTGCAGGTCGACAACGCAGTAGAACGCGTCGTGGGTCTCCTGTAGCGCCACCCAGTGCCGCACCGCGCCCAGATAGTTGCCGAGGTGGAAAGAGTCGGCCGTCGGCTGGATGCCGGAGAAGACGCGGGGACGGGCGGGAACGTCGGACATGGCGATAATTCTGTCAGCAAGCGGGCGGGTCCGTCATGACGGGCCGGCGGGTCGGTTGCGGCCCGCCGTCGTCGGGGTCTTGACCTCGGGTGGTGCGCCCGGGCCGACCCGGCGCGTCGGCCCGGCCCGCCGTCTGC
Source organism: Micromonospora sp. NPDC049230 (assembly GCF_040647875.1). Lineage (NCBI taxonomy): Bacteria > Bacillati > Actinomycetota > Actinomycetes > Micromonosporales > Micromonosporaceae > Micromonospora > Micromonospora sp. NPDC049230. The sequence goes on along the minus strand of NZ_JBEZCZ010000064.1, from coordinate 14,312 downwards.
CGCTGCGACCCGCCGTCGTGCTCGCGGCGCTGCTCATATTCCTGCTCGCGGCGCTGCTCCGGCACCCGCAGGGCGGAGACCGCGAGCCGGGCCACCCGACGGCCGTCCAGGTCGAGGACCCGCAGCAGCCAGCCGCCCGCCGGCTCAGCCGGATCCGGCCCGACACCGTCGGCCGGTTCGGCGGGCACCGGCACCTCGTCGCCGGTCACCGGAAGCCGACCCAGCGCCGCCATCACGAACCCACCGACCGTCTCGTACGGCCCGGCGGGCAGTGCCACCCCGGTCCGCTCGGCGAAGTCGGCGAGGTTGAGGCGACCGTCCACCACGGCCGGCAGGCCTGCGTGCACCGGGTCCGGAGTGGCGTCGTACTCGTCGCGGATCTCGCCGATCAGCTCCTCGATGAGGTCCTCCAGCGTGACGATGCCGGCGGTGCCGCCGTACTCGTCGACCACCACCGCCAGGTGCTGGCCCTCCCGGCGCATCTCGGTGAGCGCGGGTAGCACCCGTTTGCTCCCGGGCAGTCGCTTCACCTCCCGGGCCAGCTCGCCGACTGTGACACACGGATCGGTGTCCGGGCGCAGCAGCACGTCCCGGAGGTGGACGAAGCCGACCACGTCGTCGTGGGTGCCGTCGGTGACCGGGTAGCGGGTGTGCGTCTCGGCGCGCACCAGCCGGGCGGCCTCGGTGATGGTGAGCCGCGCCGGGAGGAAGACGACCTCGGTGCGCGGCATCATCACCTCGCGGATCAGGCTGGCGCCGGCCACCAGGACCTCGTCGATGATCCGCCGTTCGTCCGGGTCGAGCACCGTGTTCGCCGCGACGAGGTCCCGCAACTCGGCCTCGGTGATGTGCTCCCGGCCGGCCGCCGGCCCGGCTCCGAGCAGGTCGGTGACGAGTCGGGAGGCGCCGTCGGCGGTGCGGACCAGCATCCGGGCGACGGCCCGGGCGAGCGGCCCGGGGTCGCGACGGGGTCGCACCCGCACGCGTCGCCGGAGCCCGGTACGGGCCACTTCCCGCATGACAGAGATGGTAGACACCGTTGGCTCACCGCACCCGAGGATCGCGCGGAGGAGGCGTGCATGTTCGGCTCTGTTTAATCATGAAAGATTATGATGGAATGAGGATGGCGGTGCCGTCGGCCAGAGTGCCGGCCGCCACCTTAGGGTGATCAGCGAAGGCCACGTCCCGGGCGGGCCAGGCAGGAGGCAACGACGTGAAACTGCTCGTCACCGGGGGCGCCGGCTTCATCGGCAGCGTGGTGACCCGGATGCTCCTCGACGCGGGTCACCAGGTGGTCGTCCTGGACGACCTGCGCACCGGGCACCGCGAGGCGCTCGCCCCGGACGCGACCCACGTCGAGGCGTCCATCCACGACGCCGCCCGCGTCCTCACCCGCGACGCCGGGTTCGACGGGGTGCTGCACTTCGCCGCCCTGATCGCCGCCGGCGAGTCGATGGTCAAACCCGAGCTGTACTGGCAGAACAACACAGTCGGCACCCTTGCCCTGATCGACGCGGTCCGGGTCGCCGGTGTGCCGCGAATGGTCTTCTCCTCCACCGCCGCCGTCTACGGCAACCCCACCGAGCTGCCGATTCCGGAGACCGCCGTCAAGGCGCCCACCAACACGTACGGCGCCACCAAGCTCGCCGTCGACATGGCGCTCACCTCCGAGACGATCGCGCACGGGCTGGCCGCCGTGTCGCTGCGCTACTTCAACGTCGCCGGTGCCCACCTCGACGGCGACATCGCGCTCGGCGAACGGCACGACCCGGAGACGCACCTGATCCCGATCGCGCTGGAGGTCGCCGCCGGCCGGCGGGAGAAGCTCCAGCTCTTCGGCGACGACTACCCCACAGTGGACGGCACCTGCGTCCGGGACTACATCCACGTGGCCGACCTGGCCCGCGCGCACCTGCTGGCGCTGGACGCGGCCACCGGCGGCCAACACCGGATCTACAACCTGGGCAACGGCAACGGCTTCACCAACCGCCAGGTCGCCGACGTGGTCCGCGAGGTCACCGGGCACCACCTGCCCGTCGAGGTGGCCCCGCGCCGCGAGGGCGACCCGGCCGAGCTGGTCGCCTCCTCCGCGCTGGCCCGCGACGAACTGGGCTGGGTGCCGCAGAAGCCGACGCTGCACGACATGGTCGGCGATGCCTGGGCCTTCTACCGCGCACACATCCTGGAGCAGCAGCCGTGACCGACCCCACGCGTGCCGTGGCCGACCGGGCCACCGCCGGCTTCACCACGCGGTACGGCGGCCAGGCAGCCGGCCGCTGGGCGGCTCCCGGCCGGGTCAATCTGATCGGCGAGCACACCGACTACAACGAGGGGTTCGTGCTGCCCTTCGCGCTGCCGTTGCAGACCGTCGTCGCCGCCGACCGGCAGGACGCGGAGCAGTGGACGGTCTGGTCCGAGCTGTCCGACGAGACGGTCACCTTCGGGGCGGACGACGTCGCCGAGGCGGGTCGGGTGACCGGCTGGGGCGCGTACGTCGCCGGGGTGGTCTGGGCACTGCGCGAGGCCGGTCATCCGGTTCCGGGCGCGCGGATGGCGATCGCCTCCGACGTGCCGCTGGGCGCCGGGCTCTCCTCCTCGGCCGCGCTGGAGTCGGCAGTGCTGGCCGCCCTGCTCGACCTCGGTGGGCTGGAGCTGCCCGCGGAGTCGCAGCCCCGGCTGGCGCAGCGGGCCGAGAACGTCTACGTCGGCGCTCCGACCGGGATCATGGACCAGTCGGCCTCGATCCGCTGCCAGGCCGGGCACGCCCTCTTTTTGGACTGCCGCGACGAGTCGGTCGAGCAGATCCCCTTCGACCTGGACGCCGCCGGCCTGGCGGTGCTCGTCATCGACAGCCGGGCGCCGCACCGGCACGCCGACGGTGAGTACGCTGCCCGCCGCCGTTCCTGCGAGGCCGGAGCCGCCGCGCTCGGCGTCGCCGCGCTGCGGGACGTGAGCGTCGACCACCTCGACACCGCGCTGGCCCAACTCGACGACGAGGAGACCCGGCGACGGGTCCGCCATGTCGTCACCGAGGACCAACGCGTCCTGGACACGGTGGCGCTGCTGCGCGCGGCCCGGGTCCGCGACATCGGCCCCCTGCTCACCGCGTCACACGTCTCCATGCGCGACGACTTCGAGATCACCGTGCCGGAGATCGACACGGCGGTCGAGGCGGCGTTGGCGGCCGGCGCGCTCGGTGCCCGGATGACCGGTGGCGGCTTCGGCGGCTGCGTCCTGGCCCTGATCGACGCCGACCGCGCCGACGAGGTGGCCGCAGCCGTGACCGCCGCGTACGCCGAACGAGGCTTCACCGCCCCCGGCACCCTGACGGTCCTCCCCTCCCCCGGCGCCACCCGCCTGCCCTAGGGCTGACCCGTGGGTCGATGATCGTGCTCGAACAGCGCCACCCGCCTGCCGTAACCGTGGGTCGATGATCGTGCTCGAAAATGGAAGTAGTGGCCTCACCCAGTGGGTGAGGCCACTACTTCATGGATCGAGCGCGATCTTGCCGCGGCTGGCAGCCGGCGACCGCTCGCGGCCAGCAGCGGCGAGTCGGGCTCCGGTCAGCTTGCTTCGACGATCATGGCGGCGCCGACTGTGCGGTTGGTGGTCTCGTCGATGATGACGAAACCTCCGGTGGTGCGGTTGCGGCGGTACTCGTCGGCCAACAGCGGCACCGTCGTCCGCAGCCGCACCCGGCCGATCTCGTTGAGCCGCAGTTCGTCGGCCGACTCGTCGCGGTGCAGCGAGTTGATGTCCAACCGGTAGTGCAGCCCGCGCACTATCGCCCGCGCCGAACGGGTGGTGTGTTTGATCGCGTACCGACCGCCGACCCGCAGCGGGGCCGTCTCGTCCATCCAGCAGACCATTGCCTCGATGTCCTGCGCCACCGCCGGTGCGTTGTTCGGCCGGCAGATCAGGTCACCCCGGGAGATGTCGATCTCGTCGGTCAGTCGTACCGTCACCGACATCGGGGGAAACGCCTCCGGCACCGGCCCGTCGGCGGTCTCCACGGCGGAGATCCGGCTGGTGAAGCCGGACGGCAGCACCATCACCTCGTCACCGGGCTTGAGCACGCCGGAGGCGACCTGACCGGCGTAGCCGCGGTAGTCGGTGACGGTCGTCGACTGGGGACGGATCACGTACTGCACCGGGAACCGGACGTCGACCAGGTTGCGGTCACTCGCGATGTGCACCCGCTCCAGGTGGTGCAGCAGCGACGGACCCTCGTACCACTGCATGTTGTCCGAGCGGGCGACGATGTTGTCACCGCGCAACGCCGAGATCGGCACCACCGTCAGGTCCGGTGCGTCGAGCTTCGCGGCGAACGCGGTGAACTCGTCGGCGATCCGTTCGAAGACCTCCTGCGACCAGTCCACCAGGTCCATCTTGTTGACACAGAGGACCAGGTGCGGCACCCGCAGCAGGGAGCACAGGAACGCGTGCCGGCGGGACTGCTCGACCAGGCCCTTGCGGGCGTCCACCAGGATCAGCGCCAGGTCGGCGGTGGAGGCACCGGTGACCATGTTGCGGGTGTACTGGGTGTGCCCCGGGGTGTCGGCGATGATGAACTTGCGCCGGGGAGTGGCGAAGTACCGGTACGCCACGTCGATGGTGATGCCCTGCTCCCGCTCGGCCCGCAGACCGTCGGTGAGCAACGCCAGGTTGGTGTATTCGTCACCGCGGGCCGCGCTGACCGCCTCGACGGCCGCCAACTGGTCGGTGAAGAGCGACTTGGTGTCGTAGAGCAGCCGACCGATGAGTGTCGACTTGCCGTCGTCCACGCTGCCCGCGGTGGCGAACCGGAGCAGGTCCATCGCCCGCGACTCGGCGGCCGGGGCCATGATCTCGGTGCTCATCAGAAGTAGCCCTCCCGCTTGCGGTCCTCCATGGCGGCCTCGCTGACCCGGTCGTCACCACGGGTCGCGCCACGCTCGGTGATCCGGGTGGCGGCCACCTCCTCGATGACCTTCTCCACGGTGTCCGCGTCGGAACGGACCGCGGCGGTGCAGGAGGCGTCGCCCACCGTGCGGTAGCGCACCTGCGCCTTGAACCGCTCCTCACCCGCGCGGGGGCGGAAGAACTCGTTGACCGCGTAGACCATGCCGTCGCGCTCGATCACCTCGCGCTCGTGCGCGTAGTAGATCGAGGGCAGCGGGATGCGTTCCCGGGCGATGTAGTGCCAGACATCCAGCTCGGTCCAGTTGGACAGCGGGAAGACGCGGATCGACTCACCCGGGTGGTGCCGGCCGTTGTACAGCGACCACAGCTCCGGCCGCTGGTTCTTCGGATCCCACTGGCCGAACTCGTCGCGGAAGCTGAACACCCGCTCCTTGGCGCGAGCCTTCTCCTCGTCGCGGCGGGCCCCGCCGAACAGCGCGTCGAAGCGGTGTTTCTCCACCGCGTCCAGCAGCACCGGCGTCTGGATGCGGTTGCGCATCCCGTCGCCGGACTCCCGGACCATGCCGCGGGCCAGGGCCTCCGGCACGCTCGCCACCACGAGTTGCAACCCCAGCTCGGCGACCCGCTGGTCGCGGTATTCCAGGACCTCGGGGAAGTTGTGCCCGGTGTCGACGTGCATGACCGGGAAGGGAATGCTGGCCGGAGCGAACGCCTTCTGCGCCAGCCGCAGCATGACTATCGAATCCTTGCCACCGGAGAAGAGCAGCACCGGGCGTTCCATTTCGGCGACCACCTCGCGCATCACGAAGATGCTCTCCGCCTCCAGGGCGTCCAGGTGGGAGACCCGGTAGGCGGCGGGGGTGGTCATGACACCGGCTCGATTCGCTCGATCATCCGATTTCCAGACCTTTCCGGTCGGACATGTCAAGAAAGTGCGCTCAGGCTACCCGGAATGTCTCTGCAACGCTGCAAGCAACCGAGTGGCGAGATCCTTGCGACAGACCAGCAGGTCTGGCAGACGCGGATCCGCCTCGTTGTATTTCAGCGCAGAACCATCGATCCGGGAAGCGTGTAGTCCGGTGGCCGTCGCCACAGCCACCGGTGCCGCCGAGTCCCACTCGTATTGACCACCGGCGTGAATGTACGCGTCCACCTCGCCGGTGACCACGGCGGCGATCTTCGCACCGGCCGAGCCCATCGGCACCAGGTGCGCCCCGACGTCCTCGGCCAGGTCGGTCAGGAAGACCGGCGGCCGGCTCCGGCTGGCCGCCAGGCGGATCTTCCGCTCGCCGGCGGTCGCGGCCTCCACGGTCATCGGCGGGTACGCCGGCGGGTAGTCGGTGCCCAGCACCCGGTGCTGCGCCGGCAGCCCCACCGCCCCGGCGACCAGCCCGTGCGGGCTCGGCGCGTTACGCGCCCAGAGCGCCACGTGCACCGCCCAGTCCGAGCGGCCCTCCTCGGAGAACTCGCGGGTGCCGTCCAACGGGTCGATGATCCACACTCGGTCCGAGGTCAACCGCGACACCGCCCCGGTGTTCACCTCGGCGGCCCAGGCCAACCGCGACCCCTCGTCCTCCTCGGAGAGCACCGCGTCACCCGGCCGCCACTTCGCCAACTCCGTGCGGATCAGGTCGTGCGACACCTTGTCCCCGGCCGACTTCAGCGCGCCGGTGTCCGCGAAGCCCATCTCGGCGCGCAGGTCGAGCAATGCCTGGCCGGCCCGGGACGCCAACCATCTGGCGAACGCGCCGTCGATCATCGGAGGACTGGTCATCTGCCCGCTCCCGTCGCCTCGCCGCGACCCGTGCCCGCACGGACCGATTCGCCGCGACCCGCGTCGTGGTCGCGGCACGCCGAAAGGCGCAGACTACCGGCCAACCGTTTCCGATCCGGTACGCCCCGCCCGACTCAGCCCCCGTGGTAGAGGTTCTGCGTCGGCTCCACACCCTTGACGATCACCGACTCCACCACGTCGGCAGCCCGGTCGACCAGGAAATCCAGCTCCTTGCGCTCTGCCGTGCCGAAATCCGACAGCACGTAATCCGCCGGGTCCTGCCGTCCCGGCGGTCGGCCGACGCCGAACCGGACCCGGGCGTAGTCCTTCGTACCCAACGACTTCGACATCGACCGCAGGCCGTTGTGCCCGCCCTCGCCGCCGCCGAACTTGACCCGGACCTGACCGAACCCGATGTCCAACTCGTCGTGCACCGCGATCACCTGCGCCGCCGGCACCTTGTAGAACTGCGCCAACGCCGCCACCGGCCCGCCGGAGAGGTTCATGTACGTCAGTGGCTTCGCCAGCACCAGCTTCGGACCACCGAACCCCAGCCGCGCCTCGCCCACCTCGGCCATCGCGCGCTTGTGCCGGCCGAACCGCGCACCCAACCGCCCGGCCAGCAGGTCGGCCACCATGAACCCGACGTTGTGCCGGTTACCGGCGTACTCCCGACCCGGGTTGCCCAGGCCGACCACCAGCCACGGCCCCGCCACCTCGTCCGTCACGACCCCGTCCCTCTCGCCGTCCAACCCACCAGATACGCCGACAGGCGCCCCCGAACGTCCGGGAGCGCCTGTCGCAAAGCTGCAACCGATCAGGCCTCGGTGCGCGCCTCGGTGGTCGCTTCGCCCTCGGCGGTGTCCGCACCCTCGGAGCCCTCGGTGGTCTCGCCGACCTCGGCCTCGGCCTCGTCGGTGGCCACCTCGACCTCGGGCAGCGTCGCCTCGAGCTGCTCGGCGGTGGGGGCGGCGGTCACCGACGCGACGGTCAGGTCCGAGTCGGCGGCCAGCTCGACGCCGGACGGCAGGTCGACGTCGCCGGCGGTCACCTGGCTGCCCGCCTCCAGGCCCTCGATCGACGCCTCGAGGTGGTCCGGAACCTTCGTGGCGTCGGCGGTCACCGAGAGGGTGTCGTGGTCGTGCACGATCAGGGTGTCGCGGGCGGCCTCGCCGGTCAGCTGCACCGGAACCTCGACGGTGACCTTCTCGCCCCGGCGAACCAGGAGCAGGTCGACGTGCTCGAAGGTGTCCCGGATCGGGTCACGCTGGATCGCCTTCGGCAGCGCCAGCACCTGGGTGCCGTCGGTGATGTCGATCGCGAAGAGCTGGTTGGCACCGCCCTTGCGGATCGCCGCGGCGAACTCCCGCGACGGCAGCGCGATGTGCTTGGGCTTCTCGCCGTGACCGTAAAGCACTGCGGGAACCTTGCCGGCCCGGCGGGTACGGCGGGCACCACCCTTGCCGAACTCGGTGCGGGGCTCGGCGCTGATCTTTACCTCGGACACGGGGAAACTCCTGATACTTTCGCTGCGGCGGCTTGTCGTCTGGCGGTGCTGGGGCGAGGGGCTCGCTGGGGCTCATGCGTCATGAACGACTGCCCGGAGCACCGCGTCGATGACGGTGCCTCCGTGCGGCGCTTCATCAGCGGCCCGCCGGGCACCCTCGCCGTGGCAACCGCACCAGTCTACCCGAGCTGTTTCCCGGGTTTCCGGCAGTCCCCGTTCACGGCTCCAGACCGGCGCGTCGGTGGTCTCCCACCAGCGCGCCGGCCTCGTTTCCGTCAGTCTGCCAGCCCCGCTCCGCCAGCGTGGCGGGTGGCGGAAACCGGGCTGCGGCTCAGCTCAGACCACCGAAGAGGGTGGTCACCGAGCCATCGTCGAAGACCTCCCGGATCGCCCGCGCCAGCAACGGCGCGATCGACAACACCGTCAGTTTGTCCAACTGCTTCTCCGGCGGAAGCGGCAGCGTGTTGGTCACCACGACCTCGCTGATCGAGCTGTTCTTCAGGCGCTCGGTGGCCGGGTCGGACAGCAGCGCGTGGGTGGACGCGACAACGATCTCCGCCGCCCCCGACTCCTTGAGGATGTCCGCGGCCTTGGCGATCGTGCCACCGGTGTCGATCATGTCGTCGACGATCAGGCAGACCCGGCCCTCGACCTCGCCGACCACCCGGTTCGCCACGACCTGGTTCGGCTTCATGGGGTCACGGGTCTTGTGGATGAACGCGAGCGGGCAACCGCCCAGCCGGTCGGTCCACCGCTCGGCCACCCGCACCCGGCCCGAGTCCGGTGCCACCACGGTCATCGGCCGGCCGGCGTACTTGTGCTCCACGTACTCGGCCAGGATGTCCATCGCGAAGAGGTGGTCCACCGGGCCGTCGAAGAAGCCCTGGATCTGCGCGGTGTGCAGGTCGACGGTGAGGATGCGGTTGGCGCCGGCGGTCTTCAACAGGTCCGCCACCAGGCGGGCCGAGATCGGCTCCCGACCACGGTGCTTCTTGTCCTGCCGCGCGTACGGGTAGAACGGCAGCACCACGGTGATCCGCTTGGCCGACCCCCGCTTCAGCGCGTCCACCATGATCAGGGTCTCCATGACCCAGGTGTTCACCCCGTGCGTGACGGACTGCACCACGAAGGCGTCCGAACCACGCACCGAGTCCTTGAAACGTACGAAGATCTCACCGTTGGCGAACTCGTACGCGTCGGCCGGGGTCGGCGCGACGCCGAGCACCTCACCGATCTCCTTGGCCAACTCCGGAAAGCCACGTCCGGAAAAGAGCATCAGGCTTTTGCGGTTTTCGGCGACGATGCTGCCCATGGGCCCGTCTGCTCCCGTTATGTCGGCGGTACCCGACCCGGTGGTGGTGGGTCAGGGACTATTCGGTTGCAGTATCTCCCGTGCCGGACGCGCCGCCCACCGTCTCGGTCACCCCGTGGATTGCCTCACTGTCGCTTGCGGCACCGGCCACCTCCGACGCACCCTCGGCACCGCGTACCGCACGCTCGGCAGCCGCAGCGGAGATCGTTCCGGCCCGCTTGCGCGCCACCCAGCCCTCGATGTTGCGCTGCGGCGCACGGGTCACCCCGAGCGCGCCCGGCGGCACGTCCTGACCGATCGCGCTGCCCGCCGCGACGTACGCCCCGGCACCCACCTCGACCGGCGCGATCAGGCTCGTGTCGCACCCGACGAACGCGCCCTCCCCCACGACCGTGCGGTGCTTGTGCACGCCGTCGTAGTTGACGAAGATCGTCGCCGCGCCGATGTTGGCCTTCGCGCCGATCGTCGCGTCACCCACGTAGCTGAGGTGCGGCACCTTCGCACCCGGGCCGATCTCGGAGTTCTTCACCTCGACGAACGTGCCGACCTTGGCCTTCTCGGCCAGCTGGGCGTCGGGCCGCAGGTACGCGTACGGACCGACGCTGGCACTCGCACCGACCTCCGCGCCGACGGCGTGACTGCGGATCACCGACGCGCCGGGGCCGACGATCGTGTCGATGAGCGTGACGTCCGGCCCGACCAGCGCTCCCGCGCCGATGACAGTGCCGCCGCGCAACTGGGTGTTCTGGTCGATCACCGCGTCGCGGTCCAGTGCCACAGTCACGTCGATCCAGGTGGTCACCGGGTCCAGCAGGCTGACCCCGGTGCGCATCCACGCCTCGTTGACCCGGTCGCGCAACAGCCGGCGCAGCGTCGCCAGCTCCACCCGGTCGTTGCAGCCCAACGTCTCGGAGTGGTCGACGGCGACATGCACCGCCACCGGCTCGCCGGCCGAGCGGAGCAGACCGAAGACGTCGGTGAGGTATTCCTCGCCCTGGTCGTTGTCGGTGGAGAGCTTGCCCAGCGCCGCACGCAGCCGCACCGCGTCGAACGCGTAGATGCCGGCGTTGATCTCCCGGATCGCGCGCTGCGTCGTGTCGGCGTCGCGTTCCTCGACGATCTGCTTCAGCCGGCCGTCGGCGTCGCGGACGATCCGCCCGAGCCCGGTGGGGTCGGGCACCTCGGCGGCCAGCACTGTGGCCGCCGCGGCCGCCTCCTCGTGCGCGGTCACCAGCGCGCCGACCGTCTCCGGGCGCAGCAGCGGCACGTCCCCGTTGATCACCACAACCGTGCCGGCGCCCTCCGGGACGGCGTCCAGCGCGATCCGTACGGCGTGCCCGGTCCCGAGTTGTTCGGCCTGGAGCACCGGTGTGGCGTCCGGAGCGACAGCGGACAGGTGCGCCCGGACCTGGTCGGCGCCGTGCCCCACCACGACCACTGTCCGGTCCGCGGCCAGCGGCGCGGCGGCGCTCAGCACGTGGCCGAGCAGCGTCCGACCGAGCAGGGGGTGCAGCACCTTGGGCAGTGTCGACTTCATCCGCTTGCCCTCACCGGCGGCGAGCACGACGACGGTACGAAGGTGGGGCTGGGGCACGACGTGGCTCCCGTCGGGACGGCGGACACTCTCGCGGCCATGCTAACCGCGAGGCCCGGCACCTTCCCGTCTTACCCCCACCGAACCTAAAACGGACGTAGGTGGGCAGCTCGGCCGCCAGGGTTCGAACCTGAAATACGGGTACCAAAGACCCGGGTGTTGCCAATTACACCACGGCCGATCAGCGACGCGAGCACGTCGCGCGGGGGACGGATATCCCGCCGCTACACCTTAGCGCCCCGACCGCCGGACGCCACCGCTCCTCCCCGCCAGCAGAGCTTTGCTCGCCCCGCACGACGCCACCAAGAGGCCCCCGCGTCCCCGCACCGGACTCCAGACACGTGCTGCCGTGCCTGCACCCCGGTGATCATGGAGTTAACGCCCAACACGCCGACGACACGCGCGCATAACTCCATGATCACCGGGTGGGGTGGTGGGCGGGTGGGTGGTGGGTTTACGGCATCTCACCTGGGGATTTGGGTGGCCGTGCGAGGGCTTTTCGAAACTTCTCCGTGCGATCTACGGTGCCGTAAGTTACGGTGACGTAGGCGTAGCTTTGTGACCGTCCCCCGTCCCCCTGCGAGGTCAAATGTCCACCGCCCTGCTCGATCCCAACCCGCCCGTCAGCGGCCCCAAACCACTCACCGACGGCAGTCAGGCCAACGGCATCCTGGCCGCCCTCTGGGCCTTCGTGGTGATCCCCTTCGTCGCCCTGCTGGTAGCCGTACCGGTCGCCTGGGGCGGCTGGCTGGGCTGGAGCGACGTGATCATCGGCCTGGTCTGGTACGTCGTCTCCGGGCTCGGCATCACCGTCGGCTTCCACCGCTACTTCACGCACGGCTCGTTCAAGGCCAAGCGCTGGCTGCGGGTGACGCTGGCGGTGGCGGGGTCGTTGGCGGTGCAGGGCGAGATCATCCAGTGGGTCGCCGACCACCGACGCCACCACGCGTTCTCCGATCTGGAGGGTGACCCGCACTCCCCGTGGCGCTTCGGCACCAGCTTCTGGGCACTGACCCGGGGCCTGTTCCACGCGCACGTGGGCTGGCTGTTCCGCCGGGAGCTGTCCAACCGCGAACGTTTCGCACCGGACCTCATCGCCGACCGGGACATCAGCCGGGTCGACAGGCTCTTTCCGGCGCTTGTGGCGATCTCGCTGCTCGGCCCGGCAGTTATCGGCGGTCTGGTGACCTGGTCCTGGCAGGGCGCCCTCACCGCGTTCTTCTGGGCCGGGCTGGTCCGGATCGGCCTGCTGCACCACGTCACCTGGGCGATCAACTCGGTGTGCCACGTCTACGGCGAGCGTCCGTTCGCGATGCGCCAGGGCGACCGCGCGTCGAACTTCTGGCCGCTGGCGATCCTGTCGTTCGGCGAGAGCTGGCACAACCTGCACCATGCCGACCCCACCAGCGCCCGGCACGGCGTGCTGCGCGGCCAGGTGGACATCTCCGCCCGGGTGATCTGGTTGTTCGAGAAGACCGGCGCGGCGACGCAGGTGCGCTGGCCAAAACCAGAGCGTCTCGCCGCGAAGCTGGTGAAGCCTGTCGCACCCCGGTAAAACCGGGCGGTGCGCCAGGATGGCGCCTGGCAGGATGGCCGGATGACCGAGCGACGCGGGGGGACCGGACGGCTCGGCAGACGGGGGCCAGGCCCGATCCGGGGCCGGTCGGACTGCGCGGCAGGGCGGTCCGACCGCCGGCCAGTGAGGCGACGACGTGAACGGGCACAGCGGAGGCACCATTCCACGGCAGGGCGTCACCGAGCGCCAGCTAGGCGGCGACATGCCTGAGGTCACCGATGGTGACAGTGTCGGTGGCCGACGGGTGACACCGTCGGTCCCGGCTCCCAAGACCAAACCCACCTCCCGGGTCCGCATGTCGGCGGCCCAGCGCCGCGAGCAGTTGATCGCGACCGGCCGCCAACTCTTCGCCGAGCGTGGCTTCGACGCCACCTCCATCGAGGAGGTGGCGGCACGCGCGAAGGTCTCCAAGCCTGTGGTATACGAGCATTTCGGTGGCAAGGAAGGGCTCTACGCGGTGGTGGTGGACCGGGAGGTCCGGGCCCTGCTCGACCGGATCACCACGGCGTTGACCGCCGGGCATCCACGGGAGCTGCTGGAGCAGGCGGCGCTGGCCCTGCTGACCTACATCGAGGAGGAGACCAGCGGCTTCCGGGTGCTGGTCCGCGAGTCGCCGCTGATGTCCGGCACGGCCAACTTCAGCAGCGTGATGAACGACGTCGCGCACCAGGTCGAGCACATCCTGGGCGCCGAGTTCAAGAGCCGGGGGTACGACCCGAAGCTCGCCGAGCTCTACTCGCAGGCGCTGGTGGGCATGGTGGCGTTGACCGGCCGCTGGTGGCTGGAGGTGCGCAAGCCGCGCAAGGAGACGGTGGCGGCGCACCTCGTCAACCTGGCCTGGAACGGGTTGTCGCACCTGGAGGCGAAGCCGACGTTGATCACGGCCCGGCGCCACTGACCACCCGTCAGCGGCGGTGCACGTCGGCCACCGGGTGTTTGCGGTTCTCCAGTTCCGCCTCGGCGTGCTCCGGTGGACCGACCTTGTCGTAGAGGCCGGTGCCGAGCAGGATCAGGCCGAACAGCATCGACACGATCACCGTCGACATCGAGAAGTTGAGGAAGTTCGCGCCGGTTTGCAGCACCGACATCATCAGGATGCTGGTCACCAGGAACACCACGCCGGCCGTGAGGTTCATGTAGTGGCCGAGGTTGGTGCGCCGAGACGCCCCGATGATCAGGACGACTCCAAAGACCACCGAGGCGAGCGAGAAGGCCAGGTTGGTCCGCAGCCCGAGGGCCCAGGTGCTGTTGCGGGCGAAGAGCGGGTCACCGATCGTCTCGGCGACGCCCCAGACGCCGAACACCAGGATGTAGACGCCGATCAGGCCGGCAAGGACCCGGTAGAGCGGCCGCGCCGGATGGTTGACCGGAAAGTGCGGCATACCAGACCCCATCCACCTGAGTTAGACCACTTCAGGAGGATTGTCGCCCAAGAAAGAGCCAACTGTCCGGAAAACCCCGAAGCCGAAGGGGTCCGCCGGATGGCTGGACCAGGTCAGGTTTTCGCCGGAGCCCGAGCTGCGCAGGGATCAAGCCTGACCGCCCGGAGCAGCCTGTCCACTTGTCGGGGGGCTGCCGCAATGGCACGGACACTCTCTGTCCGGACCCCTTTACTGTACGCCCGGATCCACGGAATTCCGCACCCTG
>NZ_JBEZCZ010000063.1:0-30644 GCF_040647875.1 Micromonospora sp. NPDC049230 | reverse complement strand
TCGCTACCCACTTCCAGGCCACCCTCGACCTGGTCGAAACCCTTGACTGGCTACGCGCCGTCCCCGACCACCAAGATCTACGAGACAGAACCTAGACCTAGACCGCGGCAGTGGGCGACAGTGCCATCCTCTGCCAGTTGCGGAACACGAAGCGGTGCACCGACTTCAGCCCGACCCAGAGCGCCGGCTCCAGCGCGACCCGGCCATACCCACGGACGGTGACCGTCGTGGTCCGGATGACCCGTGTGCCGCCGTTCACCGGCGTCAACTCGAACAGGTCACCGAGCTGGTCGACGAAACGGTGGAAGTGGAGGTTCGTCGACTCCATGTGGAACGCCAACCGGGCCGGCGGCTCCCACACGGTGATCCGCTGCCGCACCACACCCTGCTCGGAGACGCACTGCCGGGCGGCACCGACCTCGCCCGGCCCGTCGGGCAGTCGGCACGACGTGGGTCGGGGCGTACCCAGGTAGAACACCGGGCAGCGCGGCTGCAACTCCAGGCGCGAGTCGCAGAGCGCCGGCCACAACACGTCGGGCGAGTGGGGCATGGTCCATCCGGTCCGCACGATCACCGTCACACCGTAGGCCGGGCATCCACGGCGGCGCATCGACCCTCCGGCCCGTCCACGTTCCGGCACCGCGCGCCGCCACCGTCCAATGCGGACGAACGCACAACCTCGCGCGTCGGGACCTTCTTCCAACGAAGGCGGATTATTTACTCCGTAGATGGAGCAGCCCTCTTGTGCTAAGAGAAATTGAAATCGCACCTGTCCGAAGCTGAAATGTAGACAACCTCCGGCATCGGGTGACTGAGGCCGAAGTGTTTATTGATCCATCCAATCACGGCCGCCCGCAAGCCCTCCGGTTGATATTGCGTCAGGACCAAAGTCACCGAAGACACTGCTACGACCACCGCAGCGCCAGGCTTGAGAGACTCGATATCAGACGCAACATCCAGAACACCAAGCCTGATCATCTCAAGGTCGCCAGCATCAAGGTGTGGTTCATCCACCACAAGAAGACATTACCACTCAGCCACGCACCGCTGAATGGCTCCCCGTCCGGATAGTAATGTCCAGCCTGGATCCTGACGTAGATGCCCCAGCCGGCAAGTCGGACCCGGAAGAGGTGTTCGGTCTCTCTACTCACGAAAAGTCCAACTTGCCAAAGACTCGGGCGCTGAAGAAGCGCCCCATCAATAACGTTCGGAGATTATTCAAGGGACAGGTCACCGGCATAAGCCGATATCGACGTCACGGCCGCCGCGTCCGCCTGCACCTGGATACGAGCCGATCCCCACAGGACTTCCAGCATCAGCGAATCATCCTGCGAGGCCAGCTCCATGCTGGCCCAACCGCAGTGGTTCCAGCCCGCCAGGGAGAGGTCCTTGATGCCAATCATCGTCAGGCCGACCTGCACGACGTTGAAGCCCTGATCGCGCCATTTTCGCGGCGCATTCGTCGGAAACTCCGGCAGATCGAATCTCAGGACGGCCGACGGGCCATCCCGCTGGAGCACAACCTCGTGCAACAGGATCTTCTCCAACGAAGGGGGGTTATCCGCTCCGTAGATGGAGCGGACGCCGCGCGGGTCTTCGACTAAATCCAACCAAGTGGGCACGGGCGTTACCTCACAAAAGGATAGTGGTCGGTGGTCCCCGGAACGTGTCCCGTTCTCGTATTCTCCGGCGGCCGGACGTTGAAGTGTGGACCCTGGTTACCGACCCCGCCGTCGAATTGGTGACCAGCGGCGTGGTCCTGGATGACCACCTTACTGCCGTCCGGTCTGGTGTAGACGTATTCCCGCGTAATGATCGGCCGGTTGTTCTCGTCCAGAATCCGCCTGCCCCACTTGTCCGTCATCGGCACACGGTTGACTGCATCCGGATGCTGCGATCGCGGTATACCCAGGTCACGCTTCGCTTGGTTCAGAGCACCATTCCGGCCGACCTGGCCGGACGGGACACACGGCGCGAGACCGAACGGGTCGATGAGATCAGTAGGGTTGTCGACATAGGCGTAGGGGTTCGGGGCCGGAACGAGTCCGAGCGGGTCAGGAGACTGGTATCGGCCGGTCACCGGATCGTAGTAGCGGTGGTAGTTGTGCGAGGCGCCGGTTTCCGGGTCGTGGATCTGGCCGGGAAAGCGCAGCGGGCAGTCGACCCCCGTGGTGCTGGTGTGGGTCGGGATGCCCCAGATGGTGGTGCGCTGTTGCCAGGCGATTGCGCCGTTCGGGTCAACCAGTTCGGTGGGTGTGCCGACCAGGTCGGTCACGATCGCGTAGAAGCGGCGGTCCACCTCGTCCTGGTCGGTCGAGGCGTCGGTCTGGCTGATCGGAGTGAACGTGCCGGGGGCGTACTCCCAGGTGCTGGTCCGGTCGCCGCCGTCGCCGCGGTGGGTCTGCTCGATCAGGCGCGGGCCGTCCCAGGCGAAGTCGACCTGCTCGACCACGCCGCCGTCGGCGTCGAGGCGCTGCTTGGCGACCCGACGGCCGAGGGCGTCGTATCGGTAGCGCCAGCGGGTGCCGTCCGGGGTGGTGACGGCGGTCAGCCGGTCCTCGCTGTCCCAGGTATAGCGCCAGGTCGAGGGCTTGGTCGAACGCTCCTTGCGCTGCCGCAGCGTGACCCGGCCAGCGGCGTCGTGTTCGTAGCGCACGTTCCCGGCCCGCCGGATCAGCGTGCCGGTGTATTCCCGCTCGCCCCGAGCCCCGGCGTCGCCGTCCGCACCGGGCCAGGCGGCGCTGGCCACGTTGCCGGCCTCGTCGTAGGCGTATCGCTCGGTCCAGTCGGCGGCCTGCACGGCGGTGATCCGGCCGGCCCGGTCCAGCTCCAGCCGGCGATCCCCGGTGACCTGGTCGGCGAGGCCGGTCAGGTAGCCGTCAGCGCGATACTGGTAGGCCCGGTGGGCGACCAGGTCCGGCACGTCGCTGACGGCAGGGCTCGCCGTGAGGATCTGGGAGAGCAGCCGGTGGTTGGCGTCCCAACTCTGGGTCAGCGCGAGACTGCCGACCGCCCGCCGGGTCTCCCGGCCAGCCGCGTCGTGGGTGAAGCTGACCGTCGCGCCACCGGTGTGCAGAGCCACCGGCCGGTGCCCGGCGTCGTACTCCCAGGCGCTGTCGACGCCCGCGGGGGTACGCCTGTGCGTCCGTCGGCCCAGGGCGTCGTAGGACGAGGTGACGGTCTGCCCGTCGCGGATCTCGGCCAGCACCCGACCCGACGGATCCCGCTCGAACCGGAGCTCCACCTCGGGTGAGCTGGCGTGCAGTAGCCGGCCGCCCGGGTCGTACCCGAAGGTGGTGACGCCCTCGACGGTGCGTTTCTCCACGACGTTGCCCAGCAGGTCACAGACCAGCTCAATGGTCTGCCCGGCGCCGTTGGTGCGGGCCACGAGTTGGCCGGCGGGGTCGTGCGTGTAGGTCTGCGTCCGGCCGTTGAAGTCGGTTTCGGCAACCAGCCGCCCACCGGGGTCGTAGTCGTAGCGCCAGACGAGCCCCTGCGGATTGGTGACCGTGGTGAGGCGCAGCTCGGTGTCATAGGTGAAGGTCAGCCGGGCGCCGTCCGGGCCGGTACGCGCCACTGGCAGGTCGAAGGGGCCGATCTCGAACTCGGTCGTCGCCCCGGTCTGGCTGGCATGGGTGACCAGGTTTCCTTCCGGGTCGTAGGTCCATTCCTCGCTCGCCCCGTCCGGACTTCGCCGCCACGCCAGCCGCCCCTCGACGGTCCAGCCGAGATGAGAGGTGCCGCCTACCGGGTCGGTTATCTCGACGACCCGTCCGGCGGAGTCCCGCCGGTAGGTCGTCGCCGCGCCGGTGGGCTCGGCGACCTGGCTGATCAACCCCGCCGGATCCGTGGCCACCACCAAGTCGCTACCCAGGGCGTCGGTCACCTCGCTGAGGTGACCGCTCTCGCCGTAGCGGTAGCGGGTGGTTGCGCCGATCGGGTCGGTGATCATGGTCAGGTTGCCGCGCTCGTCGTACTCGTAGCGCCAGATCGCACCGTCGACGTCGGTGACCACGACCGGCTGCCGCAGCTCGTTGTACGACGCCGACGCCCGGCTGCCGTCCGGGCGGGTGACCTCGACCAGGTTGCCGTCGTCATCGTAGGACCAACGAGTCGTCCGCCCGAGAGCATCGGTCTCGGACAGCTTCCGATCAAACCCGTCCCAGGTGAACGACGTGACATGACCCAACGGATCGGTGACTCGCTCGGTTTGGCCACGCTCGGTCAGCTCGTAGCTGGTGGTGTGGCCGAGCGAGTCGTGTACCGCGGTCGTCCGGTTGGCCGGGTTGTAGTGCAGCCGCGCGGACAGGAACCCGCCCGAGCCGGTCGCGGCGACGCAACGGCCCTGCTCGTCGTAGGTGTAGTGGTACTCCTGCTCGTTACGGTCCTGCCAGCGGACCAACCGGCCAGCATCGTCATAGCCGAACCGCAACGGCAACCCCGACCCGTTCACCACCTCCGCGAGATGACCGTCCTCGTCATAGCCGAACCGCACCAGCGTCCGGGCCCCACCGGAAGGTTCGGCGTCCAGCAGACTCAACGCCGCCACCTGACCGTGCAGGGTATCGACAGCGATCCGGTACCCACCGCTGTGCCGCACTTCCGTGATCACACCGTCGCGCCAGTCCACGTCGAGCCGATGACCATTGCGGTCCGTCACGGCAACCAGGGGCAACACCCGAACAGGGTCACCGTCACCCTCCGGCTCAGGCCCGGGATGACCGCCGTCTGGCTCGGGTTGGTCAGGCACCGCCTGGAAATGCAGCGCGCGACCGGTCTCCGGCTGCTCGACCCGGAAACCGTCCGCGGTTGGGATGAGCGGCCAGCGTGGACCAGCCTCCGGCATGACCTGCGCCTCGACACCGGCAGGCGTCGGGTAGGACAGGACCATGCCGTCCTCGGCGACGAAGCAGACGCCTTGGCCGTCGACCTCGACCCGCTGATCAAGGGTGGACGCCCAGGACGGCCCGAACCACCGACCCACCCGATATGACGACAGGTGGGTGCGGGACAGGACGAGCGGGAGCAGGCCGGGCAGTTCGGCGTCGGTCTGGGCGAGCACCACCTCACCGCTGGCCACATCGATCGGGTCACCGGCGCACTTGCGCAACCCCAGCGGAATGCTCGGGCGGGGCATGTTGGGCAGCGCCGCACGCACCTTGGGAAGGCCCCGGGCGAGGGTCGGCAACCCCCGTTTCGCCAGCGCCAACACCGGTCTGCCGAGCATCGCCAACCGACCGATGGGCACGACAGTCAACACCGTATCGATCAACAGGTTCGTGAGACTGCCCTTGCCAGTCGCCGCGTACAGCGACGCGTCGATCAGCAGCGCCGCCGCACCAGTGGCGATCGCGATTGGCCCCATGATCGGCGCGAGGATCGGAATGAACGACAACAGCCCGGCGACCAGAGAAACGATCTTCAGAGCGCCGGACAGTTGCGCCAGCAACTCCTGGTTATCGCGGACGAAGTTGGTGAACTGACCCTTCAGATCCCACCACTTCGGATTCTCCTTGAACCGCAAACCCTTGGCGTCATTCACCACCCGCACACAGTCACGCACCGCCGTGGCCAACTCACCGCGTAGCGCACCGGCCTGGGCCACGCACTCGTCCCAGTCGCGCTGCGCCTGCGACAATGCCGAACCCGCCGCACCCGCATCCGACCGATACGAATCCGGCTCCGGCTTCGCGTCCGGCGGCCGGTCGGCGACCTCCTGCTCATGACGCTTGTCGGCCTGCTTCGCCCGATCCGCCCGGCCCCGCGCGGCCTGCAACGCCGCCCACAGACCCGGCGCCCGCTGCGCCAACGGACGCATCCGCTCCTGCAACGACGACAACGAATCCGCGAACGTCGTCAGGCCGGACGACACCCGCCCGAACGCATCACCGGTGACCCGCAAATGCCCCGGCATCTGGGCATTCAGCCCTTCCCGGAACAGATCACCCTCGGGACCCACGAACTGACTCGTGTCCAGACCCGTGATCTGCGCGGCCGCCTGCGTCGCGGCCGAACCGAAACCAGACCACTTCGACGCCGACGACCGAATCGCCGACGGATCACCATCCATCCGAAACAGATGCGCCGGAAAATCAGCCACCGCGCCGGACCTCCCCGTGTCCACGCCAACCAGCCGCACGACTCATCGAACATAGACGCAGGACGAACTCCGACGTCTAATTCAGTCGTAGATCTTCCTGAAGGCAAGATCCGACGATGGTGAAATGGCGGAACAATCCGGACCTGCCGGAGGCTGCGTCCACGGGGGCCGCTACCGGGGGCACGTGGGGCGCGACCTCGTATCAGGCCACCGTCAGCGCCTCGACGGTTGGTGAACCTGCCTGGACAGCACGTCTAGGACACGAGGGCGTCGACCTCCACCCGGGTGCAGCCGCTGGCCGGGCTCTCGCTGAGCGTGATGACCGCGTCGAGCCGGTCTCTGGCCTGCCGGAGCTGGGCGATCTGCTGATCGATGCGGTCGCGTTCCGCGCGCAGCAGGGCCCGGGACTCCGGGGTGTTGACATTCGCGTCGACGCAGGGCAGCAGGTCCAGGATGGTCCGGCTGGACAGGTTGGCGGCGTACAGCATCTGGATCAGGTGCACCCGATCGACCGCGCTGTCCGGGTAGTGGCGTTGGCCGCCGCCGCTTCGCGCGGCCGCCAGGAGCCCCTGCTCCTCGTAGTAGCGCAGCGCTCGCACGGACACCCCGGTCTGCGTGGCCAGTTCACCGATGCGCATGACCCCTCCCCCGGCCGGTGACACCAGTCACACAACCTTGTCTCTCACGTGAACGTCAGGTTCTACCGTAGCTCGCGTACGGCTCGTGATTGAACCTGCCAGGAGGCGCCAATCATGAAGATCACCGGTTCGATCGCGCTTGTCACCGGCGCCAACCGTGGCCTCGGCCGGCACTTCGCCCGGCAGTTGCTGGAGCGCGGGGCGACCAAGGTGTACGCCACCGCCCGTAACCCGGAGCGGATCGACATCCCCGGCGTCGAGACGCTGCGGCTGGACATCACCGACCCGCGTTCCGTCGAGGAGGCGGCTTCCATCGCCTCCGACGTCACCCTGCTGGTCAACAACGCCAGGATCCTCACCCCCACGAACCTCGTCACCGGCGACCTCAGCAAGATCCGGGCCGAGATGGACACGCACTTCTACGGCACACTGAGCATGGTGCGGGCGTTCGCACCGGTGCTCGGCGCGAATGGCGGCGGGGGGATCCTGAACGTCCTGTCGGCGTCGTCATCTTTCGTGACCATCGGGGAATCAGAGCGTGACGCTGCATCGGAATGCTGACGGCATGCGCAGAAGACGGATCCTTGGGACTCTCTTGCCGCTGCCACTGCTCAGCCTTCTGACCGCCTGCACTCCACCCGACGAGCCCCTCGTCGCCCTCGCCGTCCATGATGGTCAACCGGTCGGCGTCCTGGTGACCTGCGGCGACAGATCTCCACAACTCGACGTCTACGAGAACCACCCGGACGACGGGACCCAGCACCCGCTGACCAGGTGGGCCGTCAGCGGCCCATCCACGAGCGACATCGTGGAGGTTGTCCTGCTCGGTCAGCCGCCGGATGGCTGGGAGGTCCACGCCGCCACCGACTTCTCCGACTCGGGGTTGGGGACTGTGGTGGACGTCGAGCCGCTCACCGAACTGCGGCCAGAGGTCACCTACAGCGTCGGCGGGCGCAGCGGGCATAACGCCATCTCTGTCGATTTCACCCTCGCGGATCTCCCGCGGATCGGCCCGGACCAGGTGCTGGCGCCGCGGGGGCGCGATTCGACGAAGATCGTGTCGCGGAAGACCTTCCAGCGCAAGGCCCGCGACAGTTGCTGACGAAAGGCGTCGCCGTACGCGGCGTGCCCGAGGGCCGACGGGTCCGATGCATACCGAGCCGAACCGCCGCTCAACAACGTCGAGTGCGAGCGGAGTCGCCGATTACAGTTTTGGGAGAGAAATCAGGGAGATGAGACCGATCTAACAGGCCGGCGGTTCCGTAAAGCTGCTCGGGCAATCGCAGAACGTCATTTAAGCGAGACTTAATCGTCGCAGCGGGAAGCGGGCCGGGGGTGCACTCGTATTCTTCGTTCTCGGAAGAAAGGTGCACCCCCGTTGATTAGTCTGCGACCCACCCCTGGACAACGTCGTTCCGTCACCGCCGCCCTGTTGCTGCTGAGCGTGGCGCTCGCCGGCGGATGCAAGGAGGTCCCGAGCGCCCCCGTGGCGTCCAGTCCATCGAGCGACGCCGGCATCGGTTCGCCCGCCCCGGAGGCACCGACGTCCAATGTCCCGGGCGACGCGTCCGGCACGCACGGCACGCCGAGCGCCTCTCCGACCCCGTCCCCCTCGGGAAAGCCGGCGACCCAGTCGACAAACGCCGCACCGCCGACCGCAGTCGGTGGCTGGATCACCATCGACCCGGCCGCGCAGGCCGCCGCGACCAGTGCGTTCTTCGCCCGCAAGCCCAAGCCCGTGACCGGCAACCCGGTGAAGGTGCCCGAGTTCAACGTCGGCTGCAAGACCAGCCACCACAACAGTGACGACCCGATCGTGCTGCCCAAGCTGGTCGGGGCCTCGCACAACCACACGTTCTGGGGCAACACGTCGACCGACGCCAACTCGACAGCCGAATCGCTGCGGGCGTCGAAGGCGACCACCTGCAACTCGCCCGACGACCAGTCCGCCTACTGGGTGCCCACGATGTACCAGAACGGCAAGGTCGTGGACCCGACGGAGGTGACCGTCTACTACGGTTCACGTCTCAAGGACCCGAGCAAGACCCAGCCCTTCCCGTTCGGCCTGCGAATGATCACCGGTAACGCCAAGAATCAGGTCGACACCCCGGACAAGCAGGGCAACCACTTCTGGTGCGCCGGCATCGGCGGCGAAATCGGCCGCAGCGCCGACAAGACCTTCCCGGTCTGCGCCAAGACCGCGAACATCGTCCGGCAGATCACCTTCCCGGACTGCTGGGACGGCAAGCACCTGGACAGCCCGGACCACAAGGCGCACATGGCCAACGGCGACCACACCGGGGCCTGCCCGAAGAGTCACCCGGTGCCGGTCCCCTCGGTGTCGTTCGTGATCTCCTACCCGCTGAGCGCGAACACGGACGGCATCACCCTCGCGTCCGGCACCTCGTTCTCCATGCACGCGGACTTCTTCAACGCCTGGAAGGACGAGGCGCTCGCCGCACGGGTGCGCAACTGCCTCGACCAGGGCGTGAAGTGCGACTCGGCAGGCAACTTCTAGCGCCCACGACGCAACGGCCGGTCACCCCCCACTCGGGGGTGACCGGCCGTTGTCGCCTGAAGCCGCTAGAGCCGTGCGGCGCCGGCTGCGGTGGCCTCCTGGACCGCCGAGGTACGACGGGTCTCGGCCCGCTGGTCGCCGGCGTCCTCCCGGTCCGGAGCTGCCACGCGGGCGGCTCGGTTGCTGCTCGCCGCCGCCTGCTCGCCGGTCACGCCGCCGCGGATCCGGTTGTTCGCGGCCACCTGGGCGGCCGGGTCGTTCGACGTGACGGTCAACCCACCGTTGATGATGTTGTCGTCGACGGTGACGCCACCGGTGGTGCTGGTGACGCTGACGTCCGTGCCCCAGTAGCTACCGGAGGCGCAACTGTCGAGGGTGCCGTTCGGGCCGAGTTGCACACCACCGAGGTTGCCGGCGAAGGTGGCCCGCCCCCGGACCGCGCTGCCGCACACCACGCTGCCGGTGGCGCTGTTCAGCACCGACAGCGTGCCGTCGACGAACGAGTCGTGTACGTCGGTGTAGTAGGTGCCGGTGCTGCTGACGTTGCGTTGCACCTGGGTGCCGCGGTCGATCCGGACCTCACCGGCGCCGGCGGTGACGGTCCCGGCGATCGTCGACTGCTCCACGAACAGGAAGCTGTCGATTGTCGCGGTGCCCTTCGGCCGCACCGTCACGTTGCCGCTGCGGGCGTCCTTGAAGAAGAGGCCGTACCCGCCTGCGGCCAGCACCACCTGGCCGTCGACGCTCGTCTCGGTGGCGTCGAGGTAGCCGTCCGCGGCGACGCGTACCTCACCGCTGATCCGGCCACCGGCGACCACCAGGTTGCCGCCGGCCGCGACTGTGACGTTGCCGGTGATCGTGGTGCCGGTCAGCGCGCAGGACTCGCCGGCCGGTACGAGCAGGTCGTTGGGCACGGTCACGGCACCACCGGTGCCGATGCAGTGGGTGACCAGGTCGGCGTGTGCGGTGGGCGCCACCGCGAACACCGAGGCGGCGACGACGGCGCTCACTGTGGCGAGCTTGGCGACGGTACGTCGGGGCATCGTTGTACTCCCTGTCGATGAGGTTCGAGGACTCATGCGCCGACGTCCGATCGGGCCGCGGCCCGGACGATGGCGCCCTGCTGCCGCCGGTTGAGCGTGCCGCCGGTCACGAGCGCGGCGGTGACCGCCTCGACGTGCCGGACGAACGCGGCGTGGCCGGGGTAGTCGGCGTGTTCGTCGATCAGATCGTTGACGGTGCAGCCGTCGCCGGTGTCGACGTTCGCCACTCCGGTGTCGTCACCGTCGATGATCACCGTGGCCCGGGTGTCCGACGCGGGGCAGCCGTCGGTGCCGTCGGCCACCACAGTGAACGTCGTGGACTGCTCGGTGGAGGCGTTTCCGGCGGTGTCGGTGGCCCGGTACCGCACTGTGTGCGCGCCGAGGGCCCGGACGGCGACCGGGCTGGCGTACGCGGTCCAGGCACCGGTGTCGAGTGCGTACTCGATGGACGCCACGCCCGAGCCGTCGTCGGTCGCGGTGACGGTGACCGTCGCGCCGCCGACGTACGCGCCGTCGTCGTTGCGCTCACCGGCCACCGTGGCGGCGACGGTGGGTGGGGTGGTGTCCTCGGCCTGCGGCTGCACGACGGTGAAGTGGGCCATCTGCTCGGCCGACGTGTTCCCCGCGACGTCTGTCGCCCGGTAGTGCAGCATGTGCATGCCCACCGAGGTCACGACGACCGGGTTCGTGTACGCGGTGAAGGCGCCCCCGTCCAGCGCGTACTCGATGGTGGCGACGCCGGACCCGGCATCGGTCGCGGTCAGCGTGACGGTGGCCGTACCGATGTAGTTGCCGTCGCCGTCCTGCTCGCCGGCCGGCGTGGCCGTGACCACCGGCGCGGTGGTGTCCTCCTCGCTCGGCTCGACGACGCGGAACGACACCGAGCCGACCGCGCTGGTGTTGCCGGCCTGGTCGGTGGCCCGGAACTGCACCGAGTGGTCGCCGACCGCGGTCACGGCCACCGGCTGGGTGTACGGCTGGAAGCTGGTGTCGTCGACCTGGTATTCGATGGTGTCCACCCCGGAGTCGGCGTCGGTGGCCGTGACGGTCACCGTGGCCGCTCCGAGGTAGTTGCCGTCGGCATCGCGGTCACCGGAGACGGTGGCGTCGACAGTCGGCGGCGTGGTGTCGCCGCCGCCTCCGCCGTCGGTGACGACGAGTTCGCCGACCATCTGGCTGTGCCCCGGGATCGAGCAGAAGTAGCGGTACCGACCCGGGGTCAGGTTCACCGTCGCCTGGTGGCGGCCGTCGTTGGCGTCGAACGGGTTGGCCAGGATGTTGAGCGTGACGTCGTGGTTGTAGCCCTCGGTGCTGGTGTCGAAGGTCAGCGTGTGCGGCATCCCGGTGGTGTTGCCGGTGGCCGCGCTGTTCTCCCAGATGATGGTTGTCGCGCCGGCCACCGCCTGGGCGGGGGCGGACTTGTAGCGGGTGGTGTTGTCGTCGGCGGTCCAGGTCAACACCTGGTCCGCGGCGACACGCGGGGCGGCGGAGGCGGGCGGCGCGGCCAACGGGACCACCGTCAGCAGGAGCGCCGACAGCGCGGCAATGAGTCGTCGGGTCATCGTTTCTCCTAGAGTTCCCGCACGCGGATGTTGCGGAACTCGGCCAGGTCGTTGTCACCGTGGTTCTGCAGACCGATGAAGCCGCTGAGGAACTGCCGCAGGTCGGTCGGCGGATCGCCGGCACGGGAGGACTGTTTGCCGGGCGTGTTGTCGAACTCGTTGATCACCACGCCGTTGCGGATCATCGTGTAGTGCTGGCCGACCACGCGGATCTCGTAGTCGTTCCACTCGTTCTTCGGGGTGACGCCGGCCTGGGCGAGCGGCACCGGGTCGAAGTTGTAGACCGAGCCGGTCTTCTGCGGTTCCCCGGTCTCACCGTCGTAGATCTGGATCTCGTGTCCACAGTAGATGGCCATCCAGGCCGGCGAGGTCCGGGCCGATCCGACGGTGCCGCAGCTGCCCTCCGGTCGCTGCTCGAGCGGGGTTCGCAGGTCCGGGAAGCGGATGAAGACACCGGTGTTGGCCCGTCCGGTGCCGGGGGCGATGTCCCGGAACTGGAGCTTCAGTGAGAAGTCGGCGAGCTCCTTGGTGTGCCAGAGCATGCCGAGGCCCCCGCTGGAGCGCAGCGACCCGTCCGGCTGGATGCTGAACGATCCCGTCGGGGCCTGCTGCCAGCCGAGCAGCGACTCGGCGGTGCCGTCGAAGAGTGGCTCGTACCCGGTGTGGCCGGTGCGCCCGATCTCGGACGCGGCGGCCAGCCGGGTCAGCGTGCCGCTCTCCCGGGCGTTGAGCAGACCGTCGTCTTGGAGCGTGCGGGTCACCGCCGTCACGTGGCGGACGAAACTGTTGTGGTCGGCCCAGGTGCTCTCGTCGTCGATCAGGTCGTTGACCGTGCAGCCCTGCCCGACAGTACGGCTGGGCACCCCGGTGTCCGTGTCGCCGAGCCACACGTTCTGCCTGTCGTCCGGCACCGCGCAGCCCACCGTGACGGTGGTCTGCACCGTGGCCGTCTCCCCGTCGGCGTAGGTGACGGTCAGCTTCGCGGTGTAGGCGCCGACCCTGGCGTACGTGTGCCGGGGGTTCACCTCGGTCGACGTGGTGCCGTCGCCGAACTCCCAGCGGTGGCTGACGCCGCCGGAGCGCGCGCCGTCGAAGGCGATGGTCAGGGGCTTGTTCTGCACGGCGACGGCGTTCGCCGCAGGTGCGGGGGTGGGTGCGCCGCCGGTGTAGGTGATCCGGATGAGCTTCTGGTTGGGGTGCAGGCTGAAGAACCCGCCTCCGTAGTCCAGCAGGTAGAGCGCGCCGTCCGGGCCGAACTTGGCGTCCATCCAGCTCTGCAACCGGGTGTCGCCGTTGCCGCTGGGGATGATGGCGCGCAGCGACTCCGCGTAGACCGGTGGGGCCGCCGTCGGCACCCCGGCCTCGTCGACGGTGACCGCGACCCGGTTTGCGGCGTTCGACTGGTCACCGATGAACCACTTCTCGTCCCAGTACGCCGGCCAGGCCACGGTGCTGTTCGGGTCGACCCGGTCGCGGTGGTAGGTCGGGCCGGACATGATGGCCTGTCCGCCGCCGCGCAGGTACGGCTGGGTGTAGGTGGCATCGGCAGCGACGTAGGTGGGCAGGTCGCTGCCGTCGTCGCGCTTCGGGAAGACCGGGCCGCCGCCGTCCGGCGAATACCAGATCATGTTGTCCCGGGCCGCCGGGATGTCCACGAGTCCGGTGTTGCGCGGGGAGGTGTTCTTCAGGTTGTCGCAGTCGTACCAGCCGGTCAGCACGCTCGCGTCGGTGCTGCTGCGGTCCCGGTACGGCTGCCGGTTGCCCATGCAGTACGGCCAGCCCTGGTTGCCGGCCGAGGTGATGATGGTGGCGGTCTCGTACTTGGCCGGGCCGAGCGTGGGGCTTGGCGACGCGGCGTCCGGGCCGACCCAGCCGGCGGTCAGCCACTGGTGCTCCGGGTCGATCTGGAGGCGGGCGATGTTGCGCACGCCCATCACGTAGATCTCCGGCCGGGTCTTCTCGGTGCCCGGCGGGAAGAGGTTGCCCTCCGGGATGGTGTACGTCCCGTCGGCCTCCGGGTGAATCCGGATGATCTTACCGGCGAGGTCGTTGGTGTTGCCCGAGGTGCGACGGGCGTCCTGGAACGAGATGCCCTGGTATTCCTGGGTCCAGTTGTTGCCCGAGTAGCCCTGCGACCCCTCGGAGGAGTTGTTGTCGCCGGAGCCGACGTAGAGGTTGCCCTTGGCGTCGAACGCCATGCCGCCCCCGGCGTGGCAGCAACTGTGGATCTGCACCGGGAATTTCAGCAGGTCCTTGCGGGTGGCCTGGTCGATTGTCTGCTGCTCGCGGTCGTAGGTGAACCGGGAGACGGTACGCTGCCCGACCCGCTGCACCCGGTCGATCGACTCGTGCGGCATCCAGTAGACGTAGAGCCAACCGTTCTGGGCGAACGCGGGGTCGGGCACGATGCCGAGCAGACCCTCCTCGTTCTTCACCAACTCGGAGCCGCTGCCCCGGTTGCCCATCACCTCCAGGGTGGTGAGCAGTTTGACCTGCTTGGTCCGCGGGTCCCAGGAGTGGATGGTGCCGCAGCCCAGGCCGACGTTCGGGTTGGTCCAGTCCTCGATCGGGCCGCTCGGGCAGGCCGCCTTGCCGACGTAGAAGACGGTGCCGTCCGGCGCGATGGTGAGGCCGTGCGGCTCGCCGATCTGGTCCAGCTGCCCGGTCTGGTTGGCCGCGGTGAGTCGCTCCACCTTGTAGTTCGCGGCGATCGTGGCCTGGCAGTCGCCGCGTACGCGGCCGGTGGTCCAGTTGAGGGCCCCGGTGAGGTGTGCGCGGAACGCCTCCTCACCGTAGCTGCCCTCGGTGTGGCCCATGCCGGTGTAGAACGACCGGCCACCGTCGTAGTCCCGGCACCAGGACACCGGGTGGAACGGGCCGTTGGCCCCCGGCCCCGGATCGTAGTGCCGCTCCTCGACCTGGGCGAGCGTGTGCACCGTACCGATCGGGTTCGGGTCCCAGTTGTCCCAGCGGTCGGACCGGGTGACGGTCCGGGGCAGCGACGCGGTGGCCGGGTGTTCACGGTCCAGGATGTCGACCACGGCCCGGTTCACGGGGGTCGGCGGCGGCGCGGTGGCCGTGCCGGTGAACAGGCGCAGGTCGGCGAGCTGGATCAGCGGCTCCCCGCTGTTGGCGGTGATGGTCAGCCGGTACCGGGTGAACTCCTGCGGCGTGGCGATGTCGAACCGGCGGGTCTGGAACCGCTCCGCGAAGCTCTGGTTGGTGCGGCGGTCCAGATCGGACCAGTTCTGCCCGTCGGTGGAGCCCTGTAGGGTCCAGTCCTTCGGGTCCCGCCCGACGAAGTCGTTGGCCGACGTCAGCGCGTACCCGGTGATCCGCTTGGGCGCGGCCAGTTGGTAGGCCACCCACGCGGTGGGGGTGCGGACCAGCCACTTGGTGTTGGCGTCGCCGTCGGTCAGCTTTTCCTTGGTCTCGGTCGGCGGGTTCTCGCCGCTGGCGGTCACCGCGGCCACCGGCTCGGCCACCGGGATGGCGCCCGCCGGGCGGGTGCCGATCAGCCCGGTGAACCAGGCCGAGTCGACCTGGGCGCGGGCGGCGTCGGCGATGCCGACGAAGCCGCCGCCGGCCTTCATGTAGCTCTGTAGCGCCGACTCCTGGTCGCGGTTGAGCGCGGCGCCCGTCGCGGAGAGAAACACCACGCTGCGGTACGCGGACAGCCCGGTCGCGGTGAACACGCCCGGGTCCGTGGTGGCCGTGACATCGATGTCATGACCGGCACCAAGTTGTTTGATGGTGTCCACCGCGCGGGACACCGGGTCCTGCTGCTCGGCCACCGGCCCGTGGAACACGAGGACCGCGGCCTTCTGCGGCTGCGCCGCCGGTGCGGCTGCCGGTCGTGGTGCCGCTGCCGATCCCGGTGCGGCTGCCGCCGTCGACGCCGCGATCAGTGCCGCGAAGGCCGCCATCGCGGCAAGGGCTCGTCGTGGTTGTCTGGTCATCCCCGTCCCCACTTTCGGTTGGGTCAGCCTGCGTGCGTGTGGGTGTGGCCCTGGAACCGGTGGATCGCTTCCTCGGCGCCCGGTGGCATGCTGCCGTCGGCGTTGCGCACCAGGAAGATCCCGGCCATGCCGCCGTCGGAGTGGTTCTGCACGTGGCAGTGGTACATCCACGCCCCCGGTCCGACGCCCTCGCCGGCCAGCACCTGGAAGCCGAACGAACTGCCCGGGTTGAGGTCCTTGTTGTCGATGACCAGGCTCGGGTCGCTCGGCCCCTCCAGCATTCCGGTGCGGTTGTCGGCCCAGCGGTGGGCGTGCAGGTGGAAGGTGTGGAACAGGTTGCCGTGCCCGATGGCGATCCACTCCACCCGCTGGCCCAGGTTCGCCTCGAACATGGGCGTCTCCGGTGCCATCCGGTTGTTGATCGACATGTCGTGGAACACGACTGTGAACTGCTTCTCCGGCAGGATGTCGCCCCGGCGGCGGACGATCAGCGCGCCGTACAGCCCCTTGGCCACCCCGGCGGTGCCGTGGTCGGTGCCCATGGCGTGGTCGTGGTAGTGCCAGTAGCCGGCGCTGCCCGGCATGAACCGCCGGCCCGCCGCGGCGACCATCTCCCGGGAGCGCCAGACGTAGGTCCGCGTCTCGCCCGGGTTGTTGAACGACGCGTTCAACGGGCTGCCGTCCGACTCGGTGCTGTAGTCCACCCCGTGCGGATGGATGGAGAGCCGCTGGCTTGTGGTGTTGACCAGGGTGATCTCCAGGGTGTCGCCCTCGTACATCTCCAGGAGCGGGCCCGGCACCGTGGCCTGGCCGGGTGCCAGGCCGTAGCCGAACAGGCCGCCGGGCAGCTGCTCGGCGTAGATGGTGACCTTCTTCGTGACGCCGGCGGCGGCCTGCGCGGGGCTACCGCCGAACGCGGTGCCGATCGCGGGGGTGGCCGCGCCCAGCGCACCGGCGGCGAGCGCCCCGGTGGCGATCAGGGATCTGCGGGACAGCTGGCGTGGGGCGCCAACGACGTGCTCGTCCATGGGTCTCCGTTCCCGACCGGGCGAAGACGCGACGAGGGCAGGGTGCGACGAACCCCGAACACAGGGCGGCAGCACGACTGGGGTGAGGCTCGTCGCGGACTTTGCTCGGAAGACTCAGAGCTTTCGGTGGATGTCTGCAACTTATGTAGTCCATCGACGAAAGTCCAGGTCTGGTTGCAAAAAGATTACCTTGACATCACGACGTTCGTCGATTGACATGATCCTGACACGAACCCGCCCACAGCGCACGACGCCGGGCCGCCTCGATGAGGCAGCCCGGCGGGCAGACGTACGGGAGGGGTCGTCAGAGACGGTGTCGGTCGTCGGCCGGCAGGCTCGCCGCCGGCGGCGGCTCCGGCGACTGGTCGGGCTGACCGATGTGGGCGACCCGGGTCGGGTCGAGGACCCGGGAGAGGAACGCGCGGGTCCGTTCGTGCTGCGGGTTGCCGAGCACCTCCTGCGGCGGCCCCTGCTCGACCACCACGCCCCCGTCCATGAACACCACGCGGTCGGCGACGTCGCGGGCGAACGCCATCTCGTGCGTCACCACCATCATCGTCATGCCGTCCTCGGCGAGCTTGCGCATGACGGTGAGCACGTCGCCGACCAACTCCGGGTCGAGCGCGGAGGTCGGCTCGTCGAAGAGCATCAGCTTCGGCTCCATCGACAGGGACCGGGCGATCGCCGCCCGCTGCTGCTGCCCACCGGAGAGTTGCGCCGGGAACACGTCGGCCTTGTCGGTCAGCCCGACACGGTCCAGGTTGGCCCGGGCGACGCGCTCGGCCTCCGCCCGGCCGCGCCGCAGCACCCGGCGCTGGGCGATGGTGAGGTTGTTCAGCACCGTCAGGTGCGGAAACAGGTTGAACGACTGGAAGACCATGCCGATGCCGCGACGGACCGCGTCGATCTCGACGTCCGGGTCGGTCATCTCGACGCCGTTGACCCAGATCCTGCCGGCCGTCGGCTGTTCCAGGAGGTCGACGCAGCGCAGCAGTGTCGACTTGCCGGACCCGGACGGCCCGATCACACAGACCACCTCGCCCTGGCCGACCTCGAAGTCGATGCCCTTGAGCACCTGGAGGGGCCCGAAGGACTTGTGCAGGTCGCGGATCTCGACGGCCGGGCGGGGCGCAGTGCTCGTCATGGGGGTCACCGGGCCTTGGCGTAGCGGAGTTCGAGGCGGCGTACCACCTGGGACAGGGGCAGGGTGATGATCAGGTAGGCGAGACCGGCCACCAGCAACGGGGTGGCGTTCACCCGGTCGTTCAGCATGTCCCGGCCGAACTTGGTGACCTCGATGGTCTGCGCCGTCACACCCAGCACGTACGCCAGCGACGAGTCCTTGGTGAGCAGGATGAGTTCGTTCGTCAACGGCGGGATCACGATCCGGAACGCCTGCGGGATGACGATCGTGCGCATCGCCGTGAAGTGCGACATGCCGAGGGTGCGGGCCGCCTCCATCTGCCCCTTGGGGACGGCCTGGATGCCGGCCCGGATGGTCTCCGCCATGTACGCGGCGGCGGTCAACCCGAGACCGATCGCGATCGAGCCGAACACACCGCCCGGGATCTCCCGCTCGGGGAACGCGATGGGGATGCCGTACCCGACGAGGAAGAGCACCAACAGCGCCGGCAGACCCCGGAAAAGCTCGATGTACGCCGTCGCCAGCCAGCGGTACGGGGCCACCCGGGACAGCCGCATCAGCGCGAGGATGGTGCCGAACACGAGACCGAAGGCGAACGCGCCAAGCGTGTAGAGAACGGTGTTGCGCAGCGCGACGGTGATGATCGTCGGGAACATCGACTTGATGATGTCGACGCGGAAGAACGCGTCGGCCAGCCGGTCCCAGTCCGCGGCGAAGAGCACCACGGCGATGACGGCGATGAAGACCAGATACTGGAGCCCGAGGAACAACCGCTCCCGCTGGCGGCGTCGCAGCTTCACGTTCGCTCGTTGCCTTCCCGGAGGTAACCGACACGGAGGGCGCACGGGACGCGCGTCCTCCGGTACCGCGCTGTACTCAGACGCTCGGCCGCTTGCCGATCCACTTCTCGTAGATCTTGTCGTAGGTGCCGTCCTGCTTGGCCTTCGCCAGCGCCTCGTTCATCTTCTTGAGCAGTTCCGGGTTGCCGTCCTTCTTCACCGAGAAGCCGTACTGCTCGCCGGTGTCGAACTCGGCGGCGACCTGAAAACCGCCCGGGTTCTTCTTCAGGTACTCGGTCCAGACCGGCAGGTCGTTGATGGCGGCCTCGACCTGGCCGTTGGCGACGGCCTGCTGCTGGGCGGCGAGATCCTCGAACTCGACAAGCTTGAGACCCTTCTCCGCCTCGAACTTCTTGGCGTAGTCACGACCGGTGGTGGCCGCCTGGACGCCGAGCTTCTTACCCCTGAGGTCGTCCAGCGTCTTGTACGACTTGCCGGTCTTCACCAGCATCGCCTGGGTGGCGTCGAAGTACGGGTCGGAGAAGTTCATCACCTTCTGCCGTTCCGCGGTGATCGTCATGCCGGCGGCGGCCGCGTCGCACTTGCCGGTGTTGAGATCCTGGCCGGACTTGATCCCCTCGAACGGGGTGTCGATGATCGTCTGCTGGACGCCCAGGTCCTTGGCGACCAGGTCCATGATCTCGACGTCGAAGCCGGTCACCGTGCCGCTGGCGTCCTTCGACTGGAACGGCGGGTACGGCAGGTGGGTGCAGACGGTCAGCTTGCCCGCCTCGACCAGCTTGACGCCGCTCGCCTGGACCTCGCTGTCGTCCTTCTTGGCGCACCCCGCGCTCAGCGCGAGGGCGGCGACGGCCACGACGAGGCCGGCCTGACGGGCGGCGCTGGGAAACCTCACGGCTGTGTCCCTCCGGTTCGGCTTCCATTGCATAGAAAGCCAATCTGGTTCATAGACTTTGCGATAAGCGACCGTACCCGATCCCGGCGTGTCGCTCCCAGAGCACGCTGCGGCCGTGCGCGCGAGGCGATTGCCGGCACCCGCCGGCAAACCCGACAGTCGCGCAGCAACGAGCCCTCAGCCGCCGGTGCCCTCGGCCTCCCCGTCCGGGGTGAAGGCCGACCCTTCGGGGTCTGTGGTGAGGAACACGTGTTGATGGCCGTGGCCGGCGTCGATGCTGACCTGGTCGAGCTGGGTCGCCGCGACCGACCAGATCGTCACGGCCTCGGCCGCCTGCCGCGCGGTGAGGTCCAGCAGGGCCGCGCGTTGTGCCGCCGGCGCGCTGGCGGCCAGCGCGTAGGAGTCGACGGCGAGGCCGGCCTGCTGGATCGCCCCGCGCAGCCCGCCTCGCGCCACGTTCGTGGCGGTGCTCCCCGAGGGCGGGTCGGCGAACGGTTTGGCAGCTTCCCGCATGGTCTCCTGCCACCGCCGGGCCTGCGCCGGATCGGGTGCCCGCCCGGCCGTCGTGTCCGCCTTGAGGGTGGTCAGGATGGGGGCGATCTGGGCACTGACGCGGCGGGCCGTCTCGGTCAGCTCGACGATCTGCTGCGCGTCCCGCTTCGCGTCGGCCTCTTTGATGCTCGCGATGGACGCCTCGGTGGCGTCCGGTCGGCCCGCCTGGTAGCCGATCAGCCCACCCAACAGGGCGGTGACGAGTGCGATCGCCCCGGCGACCGCCACGACCCGGACGGTGCGGCGACGACGCACATCGGGATTGTCGGACAGGTAGGAGGGCCGGCCGGTGCGGCGCGCCATCGCATCTCCTCACGTCGATGGTCGGTGGGGCCACAGGTTAGCCGTCGCACGGGACGCCCGTCGATAGCTGTCGCCGGCTTCGTGGGTGGGTCGGTGGTGCCGCGGAGTCGGCCGAGCCCCGGCCGTTCCCTCGCGGGATCGGCCGGGGCTCGTCGCTGTCGAGCTGATCAGGCGATGTCGAACCGGTCCAGCTCCATGACCTTGGTCCAGGCGGTCACGAAGTCGGCCACGAACTTGTCGCGGGCGTCCTGGCTGGCGTAGACCTCCGCGAGGGCGCGCAGCTGGGAGTTGGACCCGAAGATGAGGTCGACCGCGGTGGCGGTCCACTTCACCTCGTCGGTGGCCAGGTCACGGATCTCGTACACGTGCTCGTCGGACTTCGACACGCTCCACCGGGTGCCCGGGGAGAGCAGGTTGGCGAAGAAGTCGTTGGTGAGCACGCCCGGCCGGTCGGTGAGGACGCCGTGCTGGCTGCCGCCGGTGTTGGCGCCGAGCGACCGCAGGCCTCCGATGAGGACCGTCATCTCCGGCGCGGTGAGGTTGAGCATGTAGGCGCGGTCGACGAGGAGCACCTCCGGCTGGGTCTTCTCGCCCGCACGCAGGTAGTTGCGGAAGCCGTCGGCCCGGGGCTCGAGGACCCGGAACGACTCCGTGTCGGTCTGCTCCTGGGTGGCGTCGGTGCGGCCCGGCCGGAACGGCACTGTCACCTCGACGCCGGCGTCCCGCGCCGCCTTCTCGACCGCTGCCGAACCGGCCAGCACGATCAGGTCGGCGAGCGAGATCTTCGCGCCACCGGCGGCGTTGAAGTCCCGCTGGATGCCCTCCAGGGCGGTCAGGACCGTCGCCAGCTGCTCCGGCTGGTTGACCTCCCAGCTGCGCTGCGGCTCGAGACGGATCCGCGCGCCGTTGGCGCCACCGCGCTTGTCGGTGTGGCGGAAGCTCGCGGCGGACGCCCAGGCGGTGGAGACCAACTGGGCGGTGCTCAGACCGGAGTCCAGGACCTTCGCCTTGAGCGCGGCGATGTCGGCGTCACCCACCAGCTCGTGGTCGACGGCCGGCACCGGGTCCTGCCAGAGCTGCGGCTCCGCCACCCACGGGCCGAGGAAACGCTCGATCGGGCCCATGTCGCGGTGCAACAGCTTGTACCACGCCTTGGCGAAGGCCAACGCGAACTGGTCGGGGTTCTCCAGGAAGCGGCGGGAGATCTTCTCGTACGCCGGGTCGACCCGCAGGGACAGGTCGGTCGTGAGCATCGTGGGCCGGTGCTTCTTCGCCGGGTCGAACGGGTCCGGGATGATCGCCTCGGCGTCCTTGGCGACCCACTGCTTTGCCCCACCCGGGCTGGTGGTCAGCTCCCACTCGTAGCCGAACAGGATCTCGAAGAAGCGGTTGCTCCACTGCGTCGGCACGTCGGTCCACGTCACCTCGAGACCGCTGGTGATCGTGTCGGCGCCCTTGCCGCTGCCGTGGTTGCTCAGCCAACCCAGGCCCTGCGCCTCGATCGGGGCACCCTCGGGCTCGGGGCCCACGTGGTTGTCGGCGACACCGGCACCGTGGGTCTTGCCGAAGGTGTGGCCACCGGCGATGAGGGCGACGGTCTCCTCGTCGTTCATGGCCATCCGGCCGAAGGTCTCGCGGATGAAGTGCGCCGCCGCGGCCGGGTCGGCGTTGCCGCGCGGGCCCTCCGGGTTGACGTAGATGAGGCCCATCTCGGTCGACCCCACGCCGGCCGCCATCTCCTTCTCGGAGGCGTAGCGCTCGTCGCCGAGCCAGGTGTCCTCCGGGCCCCAGAAGATCTCCTCGGGCTCCCAGACGTCCTCGCGGCCGAAGCCGAAGCCGAAGGTCTTGAAGCCCATCGACTCCAGGGCGACGTTACCGGCGAGCACGAGCAGGTCGGCCCAGGAGATCTGCTGGCCGTACTTCTGCTTGACCGGCCACAGCAGCCGGCGGGCCTTGTCCAGGTTGGCGTTGTCCGGCCAGCTGTTCAGTGGCGCGAAACGCTGGCCGCCGTCGCCGGCACCGCCGCGCCCGTCCTCGATGCGGTACGTGCCGGCGGCGTGCCAGCTCATCCGGATCATCAGGCCGCCGTAGTGGCCGAAGTCGGCCGGCCACCAGTCCTGCGAGGTGGTGAGGACCTCGGTGATGTCGCGCTTGAGGGCCTCGACGTCGAGCTTGGCGAACTCCTTCGCGTAGCTGAAGTCGGCACCCAGCGGGTTGCCCTTGGACGAGTGGGCGTGCAGCACCGAGAGGTCGAGCTGGTTGGGCCACCAGTCCCGGTTGGTGCGCGGGCGACCGCCGGTCTTCGGGGTCGGCGAGTCGATCGCCGGGTTCTCGCTCTCGCTGCCGTGCGCGGTCACCGAGTCGTGCGCGACCGGGCAGCCGGCGGCTGCCTTCTGGTCCACGCCCTGCGCGCTGGTGGGGCCGTTGTCCTGGGTGTCGCTCATGAACTTCCTTCCGAGCTTGCGGATCTCTGGGGCGTACGTTCGGTCGCGCAGTCGGGACAGATGCCCCAGTAGACGACCTCCGCCTCGTCGATCACGAAACCGTGGTCGACCGAGGCGGTGAGACAGGGGGCGTGACCGACGGCGCACTCGACGTCGGCGATCGCGCCGCAGGAGCGGCACACGACATGGTGGTGGTTGTCCGCGACCCGGGACTCGTAGCGGGCGGTCGCTCCGGCCGGCTGGATGCGCCGCACCAGGCCAGCCTCGGTGAGCACACGCAGCACGTCGTACACCGCTTGATGGGAGATCGTGGGATGATCCGCCCGAACCAGCGCGATCACCGCGTCGGTGCCGACGTGCGGGTGGTCGCGCAACGCCGCGAGCACCGCCAGTCGGGGCCGGGTGACGCGCAGCGAGGCGGCCCGCAGTTGCGCCTCGAAGTCGGACATCACCTGGCGAACACTAGCTCACTATTCTGGAACGGATCAAGTTTTGCGCCCTTCCGTGTGCCGGCGTGGCTGACAGATTCACCCCCGGTTCACCCGGGCGGCGAAAAAAGTCCGGGCAGCCATGTCGAGACCCGGTGGGCGGCTCCGTCCCCGAGGTGAGCGCGACCACAACTGATCGGTCGCACCGGCACCGAGGAGCACACGATGGCGAAGTACCTGCTGCTCAAGCACTACCGCGGCGGCCCGGCCGGGGTCAACGACGTACCCATGGACCAGTGGACGCCGGAGGAGATCTCGGCGCACGTGACGTACATGCGGGACTTCGCGGCACGGCTCGAGCAGACCGGCGAGTTCGTCGACGGCCAGGCCCTCGCCCCCGAGGGCGCCTGGGTCCGCTACGACGGCGAGGGTCGCCCGCCGGTCACCGACGGCCCGTTCGCCGAGACCAAGGACCTCATCGCCGGCTGGATGACGATCGACGTCGACAGCTACGAGCGCGCCGTCGAGTTGGCCGGGGAGCTGTCCGCCGCCCCGGGCAAGGACGGCAAGCCGATCCACGAGTGGCTTGAGCTGCGCCCGTTCCTCACCGAGCCGCCCACCATCACGGAGTGACAGTCTCATGAACGAGGCCCTGATCCGGAGCCTCACGCCGAGCGTGCTCACCGTCCTCGTCCGCCGCGGAGCTGACTTCGCGGCGGCCGAGGACGCCGTGCAGGACGCGCTGCTCGAGGCGGTCCGCACCTGGCCGGCCGACCCGCCGCGGGATCCGAAGGGCTGGCTGATCACCGTGGCCTGGCGCCGGTTCCTCGACGCGACACGCGCCGACGCGGCCCGCCGCCGACGTGAGGACGTCGTCGAGGAGGAGCCGCCGCCCGGCCCCGCGAGCGCCGTGGACGACACCCTCCAGCTCTACTTCCTGTGCGCCCACCCGTCGCTGACCCCGGCGTCGGCGGTCGCGCTCACCCTGCGTGCCGTCGGTGGGCTGACCACCCGCCAGATCGCCCAGGCCTACCTGGTACCCGAGGCGACGATGGCGCAGCGCATCAGCCGGGCCAAACGCACAGTCTCCGGGGTGCGCTTCGACCAACCCGGAGACGTCGCCACCGTGCTGCGCGTCCTCTACCTGGTCTTCAACGAGGGCTACTCCGGCGACGTCGACCTCGCCGCCGAGGCCATCCGGCTCACCCGGCAGCTCGCGGCCTCGATCGGCCATCCCGAGGTGGCCGGGCTGCTCGCCCTCATGCTGCTGCACCACGCCCGACGGGCCGCCCGGACCGCGCCCGACGGCAGCCTGGTGCCGCTGGCCGAGCAGGACCGCCGCCGGTGGGACACCGCGTTGATCGCCGAGGGGGTCCAGATCCTGCAGGCGGCCCTCGCCCGCGACCGGCTGGGCGAGTTCCAGACCCAGGCCGCCATCGCGGCACTGCACGCCGACGCGCCCACCGCCGAGGAGACCGACTGGGTGCAGATCGTCGAGTGGTACGACGAGTTGGCGCGCCTGACCGACAACCCGGTGGTCCGACTCAACCGCGCGGTGGCCGTCGGCGAGGCCGACGGTGCCCGCGCCGGTCTCGCGGCGCTCGGCGTCCTGGACGACTCGCTGCCCCGCCACACGGCGGTGGCGGCGTACCTGCACGAGCGCGACGGCAATGTGGCCACCGCCGCACGGCTGTACGCCGAGGCGGCCCGGAAAGCCCCCAACCTCGCCGAGCGCGACCACCTGACCCGCCAGGCCGCCCGGCTCAATACGCTTCGGGGTGGCTGACCGGTCACGTCGCGGTGACACCGGTCCCTGCCGCGCCCCGGGGTCGACCGGCGACGGTCCGGAAAGTCTCCGGAAATTTCGGCGAGCACTACTCGGGCCCCCACCTGTCCTGAGGACCGCACGGATGACAGTGCTGGGCCCTGATCGATTACTGACCTGGATGGATAGTTGTCGGCGCCGATGGCATTGTTGCCACCCTGTTTCCGAGAATTGTTGACAAGTCGACGACTGGGTCAATACGGTCGCCATCGACGGGGTTCAATCGCCGTCAGCACCAACCACCACTATCCACTCCTGCGGTCGTCGTGCAGGACGACCGGCCCACCACCGAGCGGTACAACGCCGTGGCCGTTACCCGACCACCGGCAGCCTGCCGAGGCGTACCGCGCTGCTGGCCCCCGCCAGCCGTCACGAGGAGGCACCAGTTACATGACCGACACCAGCCACACCACACCAAGAGGGCGCGGCCGCATGCGGCTGCTCCTCGGTGCCGCGTGCGCCGCCGTGCTGGCCGTCGCCGGCACGATGACGGCCACCAACGCGTACGCCGAGGCCGACCGGACCCTCACGTCGAGTCTCACCGGCACGCACAACGGCTACTACTTCTCCTTCTGGAAGGACGGCGGCAACGCCAGCATGACGCTGCGCGCCGACGGCCGTTACTCCAGCAGTTGGGACCGCAGCACCAACAACTGGGTCGGCGGCAAGGGCTGGGCCACCGGCAGCCGGCGGACCGTCAGCTACTCGGCCACCTACAACCCGGGCAACAACAACACCTACCTCGCCCTGTACGGATGGACGCGCAACCCGCTCATCGAGTACTACGTGGTGGAGAACTTCGGCAGCTACAACCCGAGCAACGGCGCCACCCGGTTGGGCACTGTCACCACCGACGGCGGCACCTACGACATCCTGCGCAGCTTGCGGACCAACGCCCCCTCGATCGACGGCAACCAGACGTTCTACCAGTACTGGAGCGTCCGCCAGCAGAAGCGTTCGAGTGGCACCATCACCACCGCCAACCACTTCGACGCCTGGGCCCGCGCCGGCCTGAACCTCGGCACCAACCACGCCTACCAGATCATGGCCACCGAGGGCTACCAGAGCAGTGGCAGCTCCGACGTCACAGTCCGCGAGGGCAGCGGCGGCAACCCCACCTCCGGGCCGACCACCGGCAACCCAGGAGGCGGCAACTGCACCGCGACGCTCTCCGCCGGCCAGCAGTGGGGTGACCGGTTCAACCTCAACGTCGCGGTCAGCGGCACCAACAACTGGGTCGTCAGCCTCGGTCTGGGCGGCGGCCAGAGCATCCAGAACAGCTGGAACGCCTCGGTCAGCGGCACCAGTGGCACCGTCACCGCGACACCGAACGGCAACGGCAACAACTTCGGGATAACGGTCATGGCCAACGGCAACTGGAATTGGCCGACTGTCACCTGCCGTACCAGTTGAATCTGATCGGCGTCTGACAGCACAGCACTGGCGTGGTGGCTCCGGCCGCCACGCCAGTGCCGCGTCCGCGTGCCAGTCCTGCTCGGTGGATCGGGTGGCACGGCAATGGCGTGCTCGTGGCCTTCGCCGTCGTCCATCAGCCCCGTGGCGACGCGCTCCCCCCGGTCGTCCCCGCCGTCGGTTCCTCGCTCGTTTCCTCCGCCGGGTTCCCGGAGGGGTCCGCCGGCGGCTCCTCCGTCGGTGCCGCGGTCGGTGCCGCCGACGTCTCGCCCGTCGGGTCTGCTGTCGGGTCCTCGTCGGCGCTCCCGGAGGTGGCGGGGGTCGGAGGATCGCCACCGCTGTCGTCGGGTGGCGCGGACTGGTCGGGCCCCGCAGCGGGACCAGAGGCCGTCGGAGTCGGGGATCCGGACGCCCGGACCGGCAGGCCAGCGGGGCCGGTCGTGGCCGGTTGTCCCCCACCGGCACCCGGGCCGGTGTCGCTGCCAGTGTCGGTGCTGCCGATGTCGAGGTCGGTGTCGGTGTCGGTGCCGCCATCGCCCGGCGCCGAGGGCGACACCGCGGGAGGCGTCGAGGGTCGCCCGGTCGGGCCGGGCAGCATCCCGGTGGGGTCGCCGAACACCAGGACGGCAGCCGCGGCGGCCACCGACCCGAGCAGCACCGCGAGGACCCGAGACCCGGAACCGCCCGCCCGACCCGGCGCACCGCCGTGGCCCGGTCCGAGGACGGCCGTCCGCTCGTCTCGTCCCCCGATCGAGGCCGCCCCGGCGGCGGTCCGGTCCGGGTGGTCGGGCGGGCCCGCGAGGGTCTGCGCCGCGGTGGCCATGGCCGCCGCCGTCGGGAATCGGCGGGCGGGCTCCTTGGCCATCGCGGTGGCGACCAACCGCCGCACCGCCGCCGGGATGCCCTCGGGCAGCGGCGCCGGGTCCTCCTCAAGGTGCCGCAGCGCCACCGCCACCGCGTTCTCGCCCTGGTGCGGGGGCCTCCCGGCGAGGCAGTGGTAGACGACAGCGCCCAGCGCGTAGATGTCGATCGCCGGGCCGATCTCGTTCTTCGAGATCTGCTCCGGCGCCATGTACAGGGCGGTGCCGACGACCTGGTTCGTGCCGGTCAGGCTCGCCGCCTCCTGGGTCACGGCAACCCCGAAATCGACGAGTACGACGTGCCCGTCGGGCTCGATGATCAGATTGTTGGGTTTGACGTCGCGGTGGACGACGCCGGCGTCATGGGCGGCCTGGAGGGCCCGGGCGGTCTGCGCGGCGATCGACATCGTCTCGGCCACGTCCAGTCGGCCTGCCTCGGCGATCCGCTCCGACAGGGGCTGGCCCTGCACGCACTCCATCACGATGTAGGCGAGGACCGGCTCTCCGGAGCGGGTCACCTCGCCGTAGTCGTAGACCTGGGCGACGCCCGGGTGACGCAGAGCCGCCATCGCCCGCGCCTCGCGGCGGAACCGCTCGCCGAAGCCGGCGTCGCTGACCAGCCGAGCCTGCAGCGTCTTGACCGCCACGCAGCGGTCCAGGGTCTCGTCGACCGCCCGCCACACATCGCCCATGCCGCCGCTGGCGATGCTTTCGACAAGGCGGTAACGGTCTCCGACGAGTTGCCCCATACTCGGCATAAAGCCTCCCGTACCCCGGATCCGCCGATCCCAAGCGCCCTCTCGCCGTGCCCGGCCCCGCGCGGCGCGCGACGGGGCCGGGTCGGCGACGTTCGGGCCGGTCAGCTGGCCAGGGTGCTGAGCAGGGCGTTCGCCATGCCCTGCTCACCCCGGGCGTTCGGGTGGAAGGGGGCTGCCGAGTTCTGTGGCACCAGCCCCTCGATCCACCGGGTGCCGCTGCCCTTGCACGCGTCGCGCCCGATCGACGGGGTGTAGACGTCGGCGTAGGCGGCGCCGTTCGCGGTCGCGGTGCTGGCCAACATCGCGTTGAGGGACTTCTCGACGCCGCGCAGGTACGGCACGTCCTGGTAGGCGATCGGGACGACCGGCCAGCAGCCGTAGCCGGTGTCCGGCAGGATCGCCGGGTAGCCGA
Organism: Micromonospora sp. NPDC049230; assembly: GCF_040647875.1. NCBI lineage: Bacteria > Bacillati > Actinomycetota > Actinomycetes > Micromonosporales > Micromonosporaceae > Micromonospora > Micromonospora sp. NPDC049230. The sequence goes on along the minus strand of NZ_JBEZCZ010000063.1, from coordinate 1,962 downwards.
GGACCACGACCCGCGCGCCCGGCGCGGCCCGACGGACCCCCTGGAGCACTGCTGTCACCTTCGGCGTGGCTGCGGCGATCCGCGCCTGCAACTGGTCGACACCTCCGGCGGTGTACCGGTTCTTGCAGGGTGATCCGAGCGGACTGCTGAGGCTCGCCTGCGCACATTCGCCGATGATGCCGGCGAAGCCGATGTCGTTGCCGCCGATCTGCGCCGTCACCAGGGCAGTGGTCGACGTGACCGCGTTGAGCTGCGGTGGCAGCGTGGTGCCCAGCTGGCCGCTGCCACCGTAGAGGATGTCGTCGGTGGTGGCGCCGGAGCAGCTCACGTCGGCGAACGACGACGAACCGGCGGAGGCGGCCACCAGCGAGGGGTAGTTGCGGTTGGATCGCAGGCAGTTCAGGTCGACCTGGGTGGGGATCAGCGGGCCGGCCGTGTACGAGTCGCCCAGCGCGACGTATCGGCCGGTGGGCACTGCGGCGCTGGCGGGTGTGGCGACGGTGAGCAGCACACCGACGGTGGCCACGACGAGTGCGGCCAACCGGGTGGTTGCCCGCAGGCGGGGCAGGCGGGGACGGGTCATGACGCCTCCCAGAGGGGATCACGGGGGTGGTGCCGAGATCCTGTCGCCGCCGACGCCGCACGTCAATATCGATGAGCCTCACTAAATGCTGGTCCGAGGTGTGGGATGACGCGGTGGTGCTCAGCCCAGCGGCGCATACCACTGGGCGCCGGTGACCAGGACCCGCCTGAACTGCTGGCGATTCCACTCGACCCGCATGCCGTGCCTGCGCAGCACCGGGAACACGACGTCGTCGAGCAGCCGCTCCAGGTCGGCCTGGTAGTGGGCCTGCTGCTCGGCCTCCGACAGGTCGGCGTAGGCGACCTCGTCGAAGTCGACCGACGGGTAGGCGCCGTAGCCGAGGTAGACCGACCCGTCGCCGCTGGCGATCAGCGACTCGGTGTCCTGCTGGTGGTACCAGACGTAGCCGTGCCAGTGCCGGGAGTCGTCCCGCTCGTCATGGATCTCGGCGCTCGCGCAGGTGCCACAACAGCTGAAGTTTTCCCGGGCCAGCCAACCCAGCTCGTTGAGCTCGGCGAAGGCGCGGGTGAGGTTGCTCCGCACCTCACCCCACCCCCGCTGCTGCGCCCGCCGCGCAGCGGACGCCTTCTCGTGCGCCGCGATCAGCTCCTCGTCCGTCGCGCCGCAACGCTCGTCGTCGTCGTCGAAGTAGTCGACGAACTCGTCGGCGTCGGTCTCACCACGGACGATCCAGGCCCAGAGCTCGTCCTCGATCGCGCTGCGCCCCGGCTCGGGAATCCGGTCGGTCAGGAACCGGGCGCCGTCGGGGCGATCGTTGTATGTCCATCCAGTCACGGCGACGATGGTCACACGGACCTACGACGCTCACCGCGAAGGGTGGCTACCGCCCGGCCGGCACCTGGTCCTTGACATCGTCGTAGCCAGCCTTGCCGGGTGCCGCGCCCGGCGCGTAGATCACGCGCAGCACGCCCGTCGGGAACGCCTCGGTCGCCACCACTCGCAGGTGGTACGCCGTGTCACCCTCGTCGAACAGCTTTCGGCCCTTGCGCGCCGCCACCGGATGCACGAGCAGGCGCAGCTCGTCGACAAGCCCGGCGGCGAGCAGCTGCTGCACGACCGAGATCGAGCCGGGGATGAGGATGCCGCGCACCCCGTCATCGGCCTTGAGCGACCTGACGGCGTCGAGGAGGTCACCGGCGATCAGCTCCGAGTTGCGCCAGGAGAACTCCAGTGGTTGGCGGGAGACGACGATCTTGCGCATGTCGCCGAGTTGCTTGGCGAACGGCGCGTCCTCGCCACCCGCGGCCTCCCGGCCGGGCCAGGCGCCGACCCAGCCCGCACCCGCGGGCAACCGTGAAGGCGCCCACCCCACCGGGCTATCTCACCCGGCCGTTCCAACCCCCGGCCGCGACCACCGG
>NZ_JBEZCZ010000062.1:0-31723 GCF_040647875.1 Micromonospora sp. NPDC049230 | reverse complement strand
AACACACCACCGGCGAACGCGAGACCGGCAACGGACAGCACACTCTTACGCATGATCGTGTTCATGGGGGTAGCTCCTTCGGGGGTAGAACACCCACTGCCACCGATCGGGGCAACGGCGACCGCGGGTGCGAGCACCTCGTCCGGCGCTGCACAGACACAAGGGGAAAAAGTCTTCGGGGTTTCGACGCCTGCGAGCGGGGGGCTCGCGGCGCCGGGGTCCGGGTGTAACGACCCGGGGGCCAGGGTCATTCCCGGCTGGCCGACCTGCCGGCACCTGCGTGGAGGCGGTCGGGCGGTCGTTCGTGGGGACTGCAACGACCCGGGGGCCGGGGTCATTCCCGGGGTGGCCCGCCTGCCGGCACCTGCGTGGAGGCGGGCGGGCGGTCGTTCGTGGGGACTGCAACGACCGGGCCCGGGTCGGCATTCCAACCTGCCGGGCCTGCATCCCACACCCTGCGGGTCGGGCGTCGGGCCGGTGGTGCTGCGATCGTCAGGGTGTGTAACGACCCCGACCCGGCCACGATTCCGGCCCACGGGTGCGACCGGTCACCGTCCACCGAGCCGCAGGTACGGACAAACTCACCCATAACATCCGAACCGACACGCCCGAGCCGACCCGATCAGGCATGATCCACTCGCGTTCATGAAAACCGGGCCATCCCGGACGCCCGGACACCCCGATTTCAAGAAAACCGAGTCGATCAAGGCCCACCCGCAGGCCCACCGGCACGCCCAGGCCCACCCGCAGGCCCACCGGCACGCCCAGGCCCACCCGCAGGCCAATCCCAGGCCCGCCCGGCGCGTGCCGCGCCGGTTGTCAGGTGTCCAGGTAGCGCAGGATGGCGAGGATCCGGCGGCTGTAACCGGTCACCTCTGCGAGGCCGAGCTTGTCGAAGATGGCGTTGACGTGCTTCTCCACCGCGCTCTGCGACACGTGTAGTCGCTGGGCGATGGCGAGATTCGTGTGCCCCTGGGCCATCTCGTGCAGGACATCCCGTTCGCGCGGTGTGAGCCGCCCGAACGGGTCGGGCCGTTGCGAGCCGGCCACGACCTGACGAACCACCTCCGGGTCGAGCGCGGTCCCGCCGGCGGCAACCCGGTCGAGCGCGTCGAGGAAGTCGTCCACCTGGGCGACCCGGTCCTTCAGCAGGTAGCCGACCCCCTCGGGGCGGTCCGCGAGCAACCGGCCGGCGAAGCGCCGCTCCACGTACTGGGAGAGCACCAGGACGCCGGTGGCGGGCCAGCGTCGACGGATCTCCAGGGCGGCACGCAGCCCGTCGTCGGTGTGGGTGGGCGGCATCCGGACGTCGGTGACGACCACCGCCGGACGGGTCCGTCCGACCGCCTCGACCAGTTCGTCGGCGGTGCCGACCGCCGCGACCACCTCGTGCTCCTCCTCGGCGAGCAGGCGCGTGAGGCCCTCCCGGAGCAGCGTCGAGTCTTCGGCGAGGACTAGCCGCACGGCAGTTCCGCCAGCACCGTGGTCGGGCCGCCGACCGGGCTGGTCACCCGCAGCCGGCCGTCCAGTGCGGCGACCCGTCGGGCCAGGCCGGACAAGCCGCGCCCGCTGGGGTCCGCGCCGCCGACACCATCATCGTGTACGCGCATCCGGACCCACCCCTCCCGTACCCCGATCTCGACCGCGACCAGCGTAGCGGCGGCGTGCTTCGCGGCGTTGGTGAGCGCTTCGCAGGCCACGAAGTACAGCACCGTCTCGATCTGCCGATCGGGGCGGACCGGCAGATCGCAGCGGATCCGCACCGGCACCTCGGAGCGACGGGCGACAATGGCGAGCACCTCGCCGAGGTCGCTGCCGTCCAGCGCCGACGGGTAGACCCGCCACGCCACCTCGCGTAGCTCCGTGATGGCCCGCTGCACGTCCTCGTGCGCCTGGGTGAGCAGGGCGGCGGTGCGGTCGGCGTCGCGGGCACGCCGCGCCCGGCCGAGCAGCATGCCGAGGGCGACAAGCCGCTGCTGGAGGCCGTCGTGCAGGTCCCGTTCGATGCGTTGCCGTTCGGCATCGACGGCGGCGATGACTCCGGCCCGGCTGCTGGTCAGCTCGTCGACCCGCCGCGCCAGTTCGGCCCGACTGCCCGGCCCGAGCAGCCGCCGCGCCATCCGGACGTCCAGCGCGGCGACGCTGGCGAGCGCTTGGACGTTGAGCAGCAGCAGCACCACTCCGACGCCGACCTGCGCCAGGGTGTCGAGCAGGGACAGCTCGCCGCGTACCGCCGCGCGCAGCACGATCCCCGCTAACACCAGGCCGACGCCCAGCATCGCGTACGCCAGGAGGCCGAGCGCAGCGGGCAGGAGTCGGGCGGCCAGGTAGCCGACCTGCCGCCGGGTCGCCACCGCGTCGACCGCGGGCAGTTCGCTGCCGGGGAACAGTCGATCGAGGCGGGCGCGTTCCAGGCGGACGAGCTGGCCCGCGTACCGCTGGGTGAGCCTGGCGGCCCCGCGAGCGGCGGGTGGCACGGGCGCGGACACGGCGAGCGCGACGGCCGCGACGACCAGGAAGGCAAGCTCGACAGCGCCTGTCGCGCTGCCGGCGGCGACGAGAAGCGGCAGCCGCAGGCGGGGTCCGGGTTCGACGGTCACCTGCCCCCTCCCGTGCCGAGTCCGTCGCCCGCGGTGACCGGGGCGGCCTAGCGCTCGTCCGAGGTCCACGAACCGCTGCGGTAGAGGGTGCCGCGCCCAGCCGGATCGGGCACCCCGAGCGTCGGCTCGCCGTAACCGGCGGTGTCACTGTCGGCCCGCTCGGGGTCGCGGGCGCCTCGGCGGGCCCGCAGCACGCGGGACCCGACGAACCAGGCCGCCCCCGCCGCGCAGACCACGATCACCATTTTCTGCAGCGTGCCCGCGTACCCCTCGACGAGGTGCCAGTTGTCGCCGAGGAAGTATCCGGCGAGCACGAATGTGGTGTTCCAGATCAGGCTGCCCAGTGTGGTGTAGAGCAGGAACGTGCCCACCGGCATGCGCTCCACCCCGGCCGGGATGGAGATCAGGCTTCGGAAGATCGGGATCATCCGGCCGAAGAAGACGGCCTTCACGCCGTGCCGGAGGAACCACGCCTCGGTCCGGTCCACGTCGCTGAGCTTCACCAGCGGCAGCCGGGCCACGATGGCGCGCATCCGGTCGCGCCCCAGCGACGCGCCGACCAGGTAGAGCGCCAGCGCGCCCACCGCCGAGCCCAGCGTGGTCCAGAAGATCGCGCCGACCAGACTCATCCGGCCCTGCGCCGCGACGAACCCGGCGAGCGGCAGGATCACCTCGCTGGGGATCGGCGGGAACAGGTTCTCCAACGCCACGGCCAGACCCGCGCCCGGCCCGCCGAGCCGTTCCACCAGGTCAGTGACGTAGCCGACGAGCCCACCCTGCGGTGGTTCCGCTACGGCGGTGGGGGTTCCGGTGGCGAGCACGGCGTGGGACGTTCGAATCATGCACCCACCGTACGAAGCGATCCTGAGAGCCGACCATGCGGTTGACCGCCCGGCCCCGCGGGTCGACCGCACCGGTGGGGGTGCGGGAAACCACACCCCACTGCGGCTCGCGGTGGCGCAGCCACTGTGCGTACCCCGGAATGTCGCGGAGAACGCGCGGGCGCACGCCGCCGTGGTCCGCGCGGCGGGTGCCCGGGTGGTGGTGTTTCCGGAACTGTCCCTGACCGGGTACGAGTTGGACACGCCGGTCGTGTCGGTCGACGACCCGTGGTTGGTGCCGCTGGTCGAGGCGTGCGCCGAGACCGGCACGTTGGCCCTGGCCGGCGCACCGGTCGCGGGCGACCACATCGCGATGCTGGCGGTGACCGGCGACGGGGTGACTGTGGCGTACCGCAAGATGTGGCTGGGTGACGCCGAAGCCCGCCGGTTCCGGCCGGGCGACACACCCGCCGTGCTCACCGTGGACGGATGGCGGGTGGGACTGGCCGTCTGCAAGGACACCGGCGTCGTCGCGCACGCGGAGCGGACCGCGGCGCTCGGGATCGACGTGTACGCGGCGGGTGTCCTCGAGTCGGCAGGCGACAGCGCCGTGATCGACCTGCGGGCGCAGCGGATCGCGGCAGCCCAGCGGGTCTGGGTGGCGGTGGCGAGCTTCGCCGGGTCCACCGGCGGTGGTTACACCGAGGCTGCCGGGCGGTCGGGGATCTGGACACCGCAGGGCACTGTGTACGCGCGGGCGGGCACGACGCCGGGCGAGCTGGTCAGCGCCAGCATCGGCTGAGTGGCTGGTGTTTGCGCCGCGACCGGGACGTTGCGATGCTTCGCGGGTGACTTCCTTTCCCGGGACCTTCGCCGACGATGTCATCGGCCAGCCGGCGCAGACGCAGATCGAGACGTTCATCGACGAGCACCGCAGCGCACTCGACGGCTATCTGGACGGGCTGACCGAGGAGCAGTCGCGCCGCTCCCTGGTGCCGTCCCGGACCACGCTGCTGGGTCTGGTGAAGCACGCCACCTTCCTGGAGATGGTCTGGTTCGACGAGGCCGTCACGTGCCGGTCCCGCACCGAGATCGGCATCCCGGCCACGCCGGACGAGTCGTTCATCCTCGACGACGACGACACGATCGCCAGCGTGCGGCGAGCACACCGCGAAGCCTGCGCGGCCTCCCGCCGCGCGACGTCCGCGCTGGGCCTGGACGACGTGCTCCGCGGCAACCGGCGCGGCCCGTTGCCGCTGCGCTGGGTGTACCTGCACGTGCTGCGCGAGCTGGCCCAGCACTGCGGGCACGCCGAGATCCTGCGGGAGCAGATCCTGGCGGAGTGACGCGGGCGCTCAGGCGGCGTCCAACACCTCCCGCAGGCGTGCCGCGAACTCCTCGGGTTTGCCCGCGTAGCCGAACTCGCCACCGAGGAAACCGCCGTGGTGACTCGGGAACACCACGGCCTCCTGGCCGAGCAGGGCTGCCAGGCCGAGAGCCGTTCGCGCGGTGTACGTGCCCGTCGACTCCTCGCCGACGGCGATGACGATCCGCGTCGGTGCCGCGGCGAGCCGGCTCGCGTCCGGGCGGTAGTCGCTGATCGCCCAGGAAAGGTCCGACAGCAGCGGATCGTCGCGGCTGCCGTCGTCCTCGGTGGACAGACCGAACGTCGCCGGGTCGGCCGCGGGCCGGGCGAAGTACGCGTCGGTGAACTCGCCCTGCCACGACGTCATCGCGATGAACGCGGCCATGCCCGCACCGGCGCCCTTCGTCTGGTACGCCTGGTAGAAGTCGGCCCGAGCGCGCTCGGCGGCCCCGGCGTCGGGCAGCACCGCGTTGATCGGCGGCTCGTGCGCCACCAACGTGACGACGTCGCCCGGGTAGGCCGCGACGAGTTCGAGCGCCGTCACCGCACCGCCGCTGCTGGCGAACAGGTCGACCGGGCCCGCGCCGAGCGCCTCGATCAGGTGGTGCAGGTCGGCCGCCTGCTGCTGCGGCGTGTGGTCGGTGCGACCATCAGTGCGGACGCTCCGACCGAGGCCACGCGGGTCGTAGGTGACAACTGTGCGGTCGGTGAAGAGCGGGGCGAGCGCGGTGAAGCCCTCCGCCGCCATCGGTTGACCGATCATGAGCAGGACGGGGCGCCCGTCGGACGGGGGCAGCGGGCCGCGGACGTCGTAGACCAGGTCGACGCCGGGCACGGCGAGGGTGTGCGTCTGCGTTGTCGTCATGCCGCTGAGACTACGACCGGCGCGAAGCGGTGGTTGACCACGCCGTGCCGGCGACGGCCACGGATCACGCTCTGGCCCACCCGCCGATGTCGCCGAAGCGACGCAGTGTCCAGCGCGCCGGCGGCCAACCGCCGGGGTCGTGGTCGCTTGTCCATTCGGTGATCGAGGCCGGGGGCACGTCGAGGTCGAACGCTCGGAAGATCGGTTGCGCGGCGAGCGCGTGGAACGCGCCCTCGACGGTCTCGCTGTGGCCGACCAGCACCACTGTGGCGCCCCGGTGTCGATGGGCGATCTCCATGATCGCGCGGCTGACGCGGACCACCAGCTCGGCCCAGCTCTCGTTGCCCTCCTCGAACGGCCGGAACACGCCGCCACCGGCCACCGCGTGTTCGGTGCGGAAGCGGGCGGTCGGCAGGCCGTCGGCGTACGGGGGTGTGTGCCAGGTGCACAGGCCGCAGTCGGCCACCGGTCGGACGCCGAACGCCGCCCCGATCGGGTGCGCGGTCTCGACGGCGCGGCGCAGCACCGACGAGTAGACCGCCACCGGCCCGTCGGCAGCGACGTCACGGGTGAGCCGGTCGGCCAGGTCGTGTGCCTGCTCGTGGCCGAGGGCGGTCAGGCCCCGGCAGCCCCGTGGCCCGCCCACTATTCCTTCGAGCTGGTGGAGCGACTCGCCATGTCGCACGAAGATCAGACGTGTCCGCATCGGCACATCATGCCAGCGGCATCGACAGCGTTGTCAGTCGTCCGTACGGCCGACGGAGAAGCCGCTGGCCCGGGTCAGCAGGGCATCCAGTTGGGCACCCGTCTGCGCTGGTAGCCGGTCGCGTTGCACCAACTCGGCGATGCGTCCGCGCAGGTCGGCGACGCGCCGGGACCGGTCCCTGGTGTGCCGGTTCAGGTCGGCGAGTTCGTCGCGCAGATCCTCGGCGGTCTTGCGGTCCACGTCGCCGCGGGCGACCGCCCCGGCGAGGACCGCGGCGAACTCGCTGGTCACCTCCCGGAGGCTGACCGGCACCTGCTGCCCGACGGTCGGGGGCGCGGTGCTGGCGCTGGGTCGGGGCGAGGAGGGTGCCGGCGGCGTCGGCGAGTGCGTCGTGGGCGCGGGTTTCGGGGCGGAGGTCGACGGCGGGGCGGCCACCTGCGGCGAGGTGGGCCCGCTCGGTGTGCCGAGGGGGCCCTCGGCGAGCAGTGCGCCGACGCCGACGAGCACGGCGAGGCCGGCCGCGACGAGCACGGCGAGGGGCCGGCGCGACCGGCGGCGGGGCGGCTCGGCGGCGACCGGGGCCGGGCGGGCCGCCGAGCGGTCGATCAGGGTGGGCGGGTGCGCCGCCGGTGGGACGCGCAGCAGCTCGGTGGGCGGGTGCGCCGCCGACCGGACACGCAGCAGCTCGGTGGGCGGCTCGACCGGCTGGCCGGCGCCGAAACGGCGGGCCAGGTGCGCGGCGCTCGGCCGGTCGGCCGGGTTGGCGGCCAGGCAGGCGAGGGTCAACGCGGCGATGTCGGCGGGGAGGCCGGGCACCCGCAGCGGTGGCACCGGCGTGCCGCGCCGGTGCACCTCCAGGGCGTCCTCCCAGCTCTGCACCGGCAGCGGCGCCTGCCCGGTGAGGGTGCGGTAGAGCAGCGCGCCGAGGGCGTACACGTCACTGGCCGGGTCGGGCGGGCCGGCGGCCAGCCGCTCCGGGGCGAAGTAGGCGGGTGTGCCCATCAGCGGCTCGCCGGACTGGCTGTCGAGGCTGCCGAGCGCCGCGATGCCGAAGTCGAGCACCTTGGCGCCGATGTCGGTGAGCATGACGTTGCCCGGCTTGACGTCGCGGTGCACGACGCCGATGCGGTGCGCGGCGGCGAGCGCGGCGGCGATCTGCCCGGCCACCCGGACCGCCTCCGGCCAGGGCAGCGGCCCGGCCCGCAGCCGGTCGGCCAGGTTGTGGCCGTCGACGAGCTCCATCACCAGGTACGGGACCACGACGCCGCCGGCCAGGGTCGCCTCGGCGTAGTCGTACACCTGGGTCACGTGGGGGTGGGTCAGCCGGGCGGCCGCGCGGGCCTCGCGTTGGATGGTGGCCCGCAGTTGCGGGTCGGCGGCGAGCTGCCCGGCGAGGACCTTGATGGCGACCGGTCGGCCGAGCACGTCGTCGTCGGCCCGCCACACCTCGGACATGCCACCGAGGCCGATCCGCTCGTGCAGTACGTAGCGGTCGTGCAGACGGAGGGTGGGCATGAAGGGTGACATGGCTTCACCAGTCTGCCTGGCCGCGCCCCTTGCGGCCACTCTGCGTGCCCGGGCCCACACCGTTCGTCCCGTGCGTGCCGGAATGAGTTTCGTTCGGGTCAGGAGCAGCGCGGCGCGGCGGGCAACGGTCGCGGCTGGATGCGGTCGGCGAGCCGGCGCAGGGCGACGGCGGCGGCCTGCCGGGTCGGGGCGAGTAGTGCCGGACGGACGCGTTCGACCTGGACCGGGGCGTTCGGTCGGGCCGAGTTGACGTGCCGGTTCACGGCGTCGAGCGCGGTGACGTATCCGCTGGGAAGTTCCATGGTCAACTCCTCGGGACAGGTCCGGTGGAGTCCCGGACGACGAGCGCGGTGGGCAACAACACATGGCCGGCCGCGGCGTCCGCGGGCGGGTCGAGCAGGAGTTCGGCGGCGATCCGGCCCTTCTCCTCGGCTGGCTGCCGGACCGTGGTGAGGCCAGCCGCGGCGGCCTCGGGGACGTCGTCGAAGCCGGTCACCGAGACGGTTGGACGATCATGGGCGGGTCGCGCGGCCAGGGCGTCCAGCACACCGAGGGCGAGGACGTCGGAGCCGGCCAACACGGCGGTCGGCGGTGCGGGTTGGTCGAACAGCCCGGCGATGGCCGCTGCTGCTGCCGGGCGGCTGTTGCCGAGGACGTTGACCACTGTCAGCTCGGCCCAGCCGACGCCGACCTCGGCGAAGGCGTCGGCGAAGCCGGTGAGCCGACCTCGGGTGGTCGGGTGCGGCACCTGGTCGACCCCGGCCAGGGTGAGCGGGCCGGCCGGCGCGTCGGGCAGCACGGCGTCGGCAAGGAGCGCCACCCGGCGGTGGCCGAGCCCGGCGACGTGCGCGGCGACACCGTGCGCGGCGGCCCGCTCGTCGATGCCGACGAACCGCTCGTCCGAGCCGGCGTCGTCGCGTGCGGCGGTGCTGACGAACGGCAGCCCGCGGGCGCGGATCACGTCCAACGCCCATTCCTCGTCGGCCACGCAGTAGACGCAGAACCCGTCGACCGCGGCGTTTTCCACAGCCCGCCGGGCGTCGGTCACGGCCGGCGGCAGCGGCACCAGCAGCATGCTGGTGCCGTGCCGCTCGGCGGCCACGCCGACCCCGGCGAGGAAGCGGACCGCGAACGGGTCGGTGAAGGCGTACGACAGACGCGAGGTGAACAGCACCCCGATCGACCCGACGAAGCCCCGGCGCAGGGAACGTGCGGTGGGGTTGGGGCCGGGGTAGCCGAGTTGCCGGGCAGCGTCCAGGATCCGCTCGCGCAGGGTGGCGGAGAGCTGGTCGGGGCGGCTGTAGGCGTTGGACACGGTGCTGCGGGAGACGCCGACGGCGTCGGCCACGGCTTGCAGTGTTGGCTTCACCGGCACCCCTCTGTATCGATCCAGTCTGAATCGATACAGAGACTAGCTCGACCAGTCGGCGTCGGTCAATACGTGGATCCGAGAACGGGGCGTCGGCCAGCACGGCGGCCGGGGGGCGTCGGCCTCAGGGCTCCAGCACCAGGCGCCCCCGCAACCCCCGGCGGCCAGCCGCTGGTGTGCCGCCGCCACGTCGGCCACCGGCAGCCGTCCGGCCAGCCGCAGGCTGAGCTGGCCACTGTCGACCAACGCCGACAGCTCGGCCAGGAGGGCACCGCGAGGTGCCCTGGGCACCCGCGAGGGACACGATGGCCACCATGACCGCCGGCGAACGCCGCGAGCGGGATCGGCGTTCGTACAACGCCTTCCTGGCCGAGTGCCCGGGTCACGAACTGCTCGCGACGCTCAGCGACAAGTGGTTGACGCTGGTGGTGAGCGCGCTTGCCGACGGGCCGCGACGGCACAGCGAACTGGCCCGCACGGTGGCCGGGGCAAGTCAGAAGATGCTCACCCAGACGCTGCGCAAACTGGAGCGCGACGGTCTGGTCAGCCGGTCGGTGACCGTCGGCGTGCCGGCCCGGGTCGACTACCAGCTCACCCCGCTGGGCGAGAGCCTGCTGCCGGTGCAGCGGGCGATCAAGGCGTGGGCCGAGACGCACATCGGTGAGGTGCACGCCGCGCGGGCCCGCTACGCCGCCCCGGAGGACTGAACGCCCGCACTCGGGTCGCCCGGCCGGGTCAGGACAGGCGGGCGACCCCGGCGTACATGCTCACCTCGGCGGCCGAGGGACGCGGCCCTCGCTCGCTCTGCGCCCGCCACTCGGGGACCGAGGTGACACCCGGCTCGATCAGGTCGAGGCCGGCGAAGAAGCGGGTGAACTCGTCCCGGGTGCGCAGGCTGATCATCCCGTGCGGGCCGCCGTTGCGGGCCCCCGCCCTGGCGTCCTCGGCGATCTCCGGTGGCAGGTAGTCGTGGGTGGCGTGCGACGCGGCCAGGAAGCTGCCCGCCGGCAGCGCGTCGAGCAACTGCCGCACCAGCTCGTACGGATCGTCCTCGTCCGGGACGAAGTGCAGGACCGCGACGAGCATGAGGGCGACCGGCTGCGACAGGTCGATGGTGCGGCCCAGCTCCGGGTCGGTGATGATCCGCCGCGGGTCGCGCAGGTCGGCGTCGATGTAGGCGGTGGCACCCGCCGTCGAGCTGGTCAGCAGCGCGCGGGCGTGGGCCAGCACGATCGGGTCGTTGTCCACGTAGACCACCCGGGTCTCCGGCGCGATGGCCTGGGCGACCTCGTGGGTGTTGTTGGCGGTCGGGATGCCGGTGCCGATGTCGAGGAACTGCCGGACGCCGGCCTCGCGGGCCAGGTATTCCACCGCCCGCCGCAGGAACCGGCGGTTTTCCAGGGCGGCGGTGCGAATGGTCGGGAAAGCCTCGGCCACCGCGTCGCCGGACTCCCGATCGGCCTGGAAGTTGTCCTTGCCGCCCAGCCAGTAGTTGTAGCGGCGGGCCGGGTGCGCCACCGAGGTGTCGATCCGGTCGCTGGGCGAGCCGGCCGTCGTGCCCGTGGCGTCGGTGGTCAAGGCAGCTCCCGCAATGACGTCTGTCCACTGTCGTCGATCGTGGACCATGCTAGCGCCACGGCAGGCGGGGCCGCGGCCCCACCTCAGCGATCAGGCGGGGTAGAGGTCGTCCAGCAGCCGGCCGAGAATCTCCGCCGTACGCTCCGGTGGCTCGGCCTCCACACAGAGTCGTTCCATGGCCACCGCGTAGTAATCCAGGTCGTCGCGCTTGTCGAGGTAGATCGCGCTGGTGAGTTGTTCGATGTAGACGATGTCGGGCAACTCCTGGTCACCGAACCGCAGGATGGTGAAGGCGCCCCCGGCGGCGGCGTGGCCCCCGGCCGCGAACGGAATGACCTGGAGCCGGATGTGCGGGGTTTTGGTCGCCTCGATGAGCGCGGTGAGCTGGCCACGCATGACCTCGGGGCCGCCGATCGGCCGACGCAGGGCCGCCTCGTCCACCACGGCCCAGAGCTGCGGCGGGCTGTCCCGGCGAAGCAGTTGCTGACGCTGCATCCGCAGGGCGACGCGTCTGTCGATCTCGTCCGGACCGGCCGCGCCGTGCCCGAGCAGCACGACCGCCCTGGCGTACTCCCGGGTCTGGAGCAGGCCGGGCACGAACTGCACCTCGTAGCTGCGGATCAGCGCGGCCGCGGCCTCCAGGCCGAGGTACGACTGGAACCAGGTCGGCAACACGTCACCGTAGCGGTGCCACCAGCCGGGACTGTTGGCGTCACGCGCGAGCTTGAGCAGGGCGTCACGCTCGTGTTCCTCTGTGACGCCGTAGAGGGTCAGCAGGTCGGAGACGTCGCGTTCCTTGAAGCCGACCCGGCCCAGCTCCATCCGGCTGATCTTGGACTCGGAGGAGCGAATCTCCCAGCCGGCGCCCTCCCGGGTCACCCCGCTGGATTCCCGCAGGCGGCGCAACTGGGCGCCGAGCAGCATCCGAAGCACGGTCGGCCCGGTTGTCGGGCCACCCTCGGTAGGAACCATCGACACGTGCGGACCTCCGGACACCGACCCACGGCGACCGGGCGCCCCGGCCCGGCCGACGTGTAAGCATGCCATGGACCGACAGTGAGGTGAACTCCTCCACACCGGCGATTCAGTCTCGTCGCCGGGACGCCGCGGACGACGAACGGTCAGTTGATCAGATGGTCGAAGTCGCCGTCGCGCGCACCGAGCACGAAGGCGGCGATCTCGTCCACCGTGTAGATCAGCGCCGGCCCCTCCGGATGTCGTGAGTTGCGGACCGCGATGCCCGCTCCCCCGGGCAGTTCGGCGAGTTCGACACAGTTGCCGCTGGGGTTGCTCCGGCGGCTCTTCTGCCAGCTCAGCGGGGGCAACTGATGGATCGGTACGCCATTGGGTGGCTGCTGCATGGAGGCGTCTTTCTGCTCACGAGCCCGCCGGTGGCCGTGGGAGGAGCGGTGACGGCGAGGGGGTGTTTCAACGACATTGGACGGTCATGCACGTGCATCTGCTATTGCATCTGCATCGGACGGCGAGCATGATAACGCACGTGATCGGTGGCCATCCGTTCACTTAGGGTTACCCCCACAGGGGCAACCATCAGGCAAAACGTGGCCCCGACGCGGCAGGCCGCGTGGACCGGAGGCTGGAGGCGGTCGAGGCGATGGGAGGGATCGTGCCGGATCCGATGAGTGTCGCCTCCGGCATCTGTGCCGCCGGTGCGCTGCTCTCCTCCTGGCAACTGCGTCGGCGGGCGCTGCGCGCCGAGGTCGAGATCGGGCACCTCCAGGCCGAGCTGGCCGCCGAGCGGCACGCCGCGAGCCACGACCCGCTCACCGGGCTGCCCAACCGCCGTGCCTTCTACCGCCTGGCCGCCACCCTGCTCACCGACGCGGCCGGCCAACCGCTGATCGCCGTCGTGCTCGACCTCAACGACTTCAAGCAGATCAACGACCAGTACGGGCACGCCGCCGGCGACCAGGTGCTGATCAGCGTGGCCGAGCGGCTCGCCGGCTTCGCCGGGGACAACCTCGTCGCCCGGCTCGGCGGCGACGAGTTCGCCGGGCTGCTCTCCACACCCACCGTCGACCGGCGCTGGATCGACCACGCCACCCGCCGCCTCAGCGAAACCGTCGCCGCGCCCATCCGCCTCAGCGGTTGCAGTGTCCGGGTCACCGCGTCCGTCGGGCTCGCCCCGGTGACCGGTCCGGCCCAGCTCACCGACGCGCTCAGCCGCGCCGACGCCGCCATGTACCAGGCGAAGAGCCTCGGCGGCGCCCGGGCGCCCCGGCAGCTTGTCGACAGCGCCCGCCTGGTGGAGCGCTGACCGGTCAGGTGGTCGGCGTGCCGAACCACCGGGGCAGCTGACCGAGCAGGTCGGTCTGGTCGTCGCCGGCCCACGCCACGTGGCCGTCCGGCCGGAGCAGCACCGCGGGCACGTCCAGTTCCTCGCTGGTGTCGACGACGTGGTCGACCCGATCCGCCCACCCGGCCACCGAGAGCCGACCGGTCTGGTCGAGCAGCAGTCCGCGACCGGCGTGCATCAGCTCGTAGAGGCGCCCCCGCCGCAGCCGCACATCGCGCAGGTGTCGGCCGAGCAGGTCGTGGCCCTCGCCGAGGTCGTAGCGGACCCCGATCGCGGTGATCTTCTCGATCAGGTGCCGGTTGACGTCCTCGAAGTCCAACAGCTCCGACAGCAACTGGCGCACCGCCCGAGGGCCGGGCCGGGGCGACAGCAGCTCCATCTGCGCGCGGGTGTTGGTCAACACGTCGGCGGCCACCGGGTGCCGTTCGGTGTGGTAGCTGTCCAGCAGCCCCTCCGGCGCCCAACCGTTGATGTCGGCGGCCAACTTCCAGCCAAGGTTGAACGCGTCCTGGAGGCCGAGGTTGAGACCCTGCCCGCCGGTCGGCGGGTGGATGTGCGCCGCGTCCCCGGCCAGCAACACCCGGCCGACCCGGTAACGCTCGGCCAGCCTGGTGGCGTCGCCGAAGCGGGAGAGCCAGCGCGGTGAGTGGACGCCGAAGTCGGTGCCCGCGTACGCCCGCAGTTGGTCTTTGAAGTCCCCGATGCTCGGCGGGACCGCGCGGTCCTCGGCCACCCCCTCGGCGGGGACGAGGACGCGGTAGACCCCGTCGCCGAGCGGCCCGAGACCGAACCGGAGGTGGGTCTTGCGGACCTCGGCCACGACCTGGGCCACCGCCTCCGGCGGCACCCCCACCTCCATCTCGCCCAGCAGCGTCTCCACCGTCGACGGCTCACCCGGGAAGCCGACGCCGAGCAACTTGCGTACGGTGCTGCGGCCACCGTCGCAGCCGACGAGGTAGCGTCCACCCAACCGCGTGCCATCGGCCAGTTCCACTGTCACCCGGTGGTCGTCCTGGCTCAGCCCGACCACCTCGCTGCCGCGCCGGATCTCGACGCCGACGGCGCTGGCGTGCTCGGCCAACAGGCGGTCGGTGCTGGTCTGCGGAATGCCGAGGACGTACGCGTGTGCGGTGTCCAGCCCGCCCGGCGACGGTTTGGGGATGGCGGCGAAGAAGCCACCGACGGGGTGCCGCGTGCCGAGCGCGAGGAACCGCTCCAGCAGGCCGCGTTGGTCCAGCACCTCGATGCTGCGCGCGTGCAGGCCGAGCGCGCGGACGTACCTGGTCGGCTCGGTCTCCTTCTCCAGCACCAGGGGGCGCACCCCGTGCAGCCGCAACTCGCTGGCCAGCCACAGGCCGGTTGGTCCACCGCCGGCAATGATCACATCGATCACAGAATCCCCCGATTTTCCCGGTTGTGGGTTTCGGCTGGTGATTCTGCTGCACGACCCGGGTCTTGCCGCAAGGCCCCCGGTGCGGTATATGTTGGGATTGGCAGGGAGGGGATGACCTCCTTGCCTTTGTGTTTTCCCGCCCACCCCGACGCGGTCGCCGCTCAGCGCCGCGCAGCGAGGTCGCGCAGCGCCGCGTCGGCGAGGGTGACCAGACCCACCGGCGACACCAGGCCGTGCACGATCCGCGCCGCCCGGTCCCGATCGGCGGCCTCGGCGTCGGTGTCCAACGCCTGGCGGGTCCAGTCGGTGAGGTCGTCGAGGGCGCGCACCGCGAGGAACCAGGCCACCAGCGCCGGGTCGACGTCGGTCGTGCCGTAGCCGGCGAGGACGGCCCGCTGCTGCTCGGGTGTGATCGGCGCGAAGGCGAGCACCCCGCCGCGCACGAACATCAGGTCGCACTCACGCGGAGCGAGCACCGCGTCGTCCCAGTCGATCAGCCAGACCCGCCCGTCCGCGCCGAGCAGCAGGTTGCCCAGGTGCGGGTCGCCGTGACAGACGACGAACGGCACCGGCCGATCCCGCTGGTCGACGGCCAGGCGCTCGACCTCACGGGTCAGTGTCCGCACCCGGTCGGCCACCGTGGACCACACCCCCGCCAGGTCGGCGATAACCGGGCCGGCGGGGTCGGCCGGGTCCGGGTCGCGCAGCCGCTCGGCCATCGCGTGGGTCGCCGCCACGATCGAGGGGTACGCCGCCCCGCCCACCGGCAGCAGCCGACTCAACTCGTCGGTGACCGGCACCGCGTGCACGGCGGCCAGCACCTCGCCGTACCCACGCCAGTGCGCGGTGGTCATCGGGCCGTCGAGCGCCCGCTGGTCGGAGACCCACGGCACCACCGAGAGACGGTGGCCGTCGTGGTCGACCCACAGCCGTCCATCGTGGGTCGGCACCGGCGCGGCGATGCCCGGCACACCCTGCCCGGCCAGGTACGCCGTCACGGCCAGACCGGCAGCGGTGCCACCGCCGCTGAGCTTGACCGCGTACCGGGCGCCATCGACGGTGGACGCCAGCCAGAGACTGGCGTACTGGTCCGCGCCGTGGGTCACCCGCCGCATCGCGGACAGTCGCAGGCCGAAGCTCGCCCGGACCTGCTCGGCCACCCGCCGCGCGCCGTCCTCAGTCATCAGGTCTGCACCATCCGCTCCGGCACGAGGCACTGCACACTGTGCTCTACCGCGACGTCGACCCCAAGCCGGACACGACCGGCCGCACCACGAAGGCTCTGGCGCTCAACACGGCACACCTGGCCCGGCTGCTCGCCGCACCTGGCGCGCGGTCAGCGCCAGCCGTAGCTGGCGCGCAGTGCCTGCCCGACCCTGTCGAAGCGGGGCCGGTCCAGCACGGCACCTTCGCGGCGGATGCTGTCCTCACGCATGGTGAGCACCCGGTCCAGCCGGACCCAGCTCGGCCGGTTGTCGCGGTCCCACTCACCCGGCCCGAGCGCGAACCAGTGCCGTTGCCCGTCCCGCTCGCTCTGACTGGACAGCATCAGCCCGAACAGCGTCCGGCTGTGCCGCCCGACGACCAGCACCGGCCGGTCCTTGCCCTGCCGGGGGTCGTCCTCGTAGGGCACCCACGTCCAGACGATCTCGCCGGGGTCGGCCTGACCGTCTCGCTCCGGGGCGTAGGTCAGCTCCCGTCGCTGCAACGCGCTCACCTGACGGCGGCGGGCCACCTGCGCGGGCGCCGGCCCGGTACGCCGGGGCGACGGGAGCACCGCGCCCACCCGGGAGATACGAGCCGCGACATTCCTCAACAGACCAGCCACGGCGGGCAGCCTACCCGCCGCCGCACCGGAGGTTGCGACAGACTGGGCCGATGGACGATCTTCCCCGCGACCTACCGATCCTGGAGAGACGCGCGGTGCGGGTGGTGGTCATCGACCACACCGATCGGGTGTTGCTGTTCCACACCCGCGACCCGGACCATCCCCGGCTGGGCACCTGGTGGGAGCTGCCGGGCGGCGGCATGGACCCCGGGGAGACCTATCGCGACACGGCGGTGCGCGAGCTACGCGAGGAGACCGGCATCGCTGTCACCGCCGATCAGGTCGGCACGCCGACCTGGCGACGGCGGGCGAGCTTCCTGCACCGTCAGGTGCGCCACGTCCAGGACGAGGTGGTCGTCACCGTACGACTGGCGGGCCCCGGCCCGGACGTGGACGAGGCGCACCGGCTCGACTACGAGCGGGAGGACTACTTCGCCTTCCGCTGGTGGCCGCTCGCGGAGGTGGTGGCCAGCCGGGACCGGTTCTACCCTGGGCAACTCCCCCGGTTGATCACGCCCTTCCTGGCTGGCGAGGAGATCGACGAGCCGTTCGAGCTGTGGTCGTGAGCCGAGCGGGCGGGCAGAGTAGGGGCATGACGACCGATCTGCACGGGCCGCTCTCCGCGTACGCCGCGCGGTTGCACGCCACGATCGGCGACCGGCACCACGTCGCCTCCCCGCTCGGCGCCTGGCTGCTGCTCGCGGTCTGCGCCACCGGGGTCGAGGACTCCGACCCCGGTGCCGAGGAGCTGGCTCGCGCCCTGGGCACCGACCTGGCCAGCGCGGCCGACGTCGCCCGGACGCTGCTGGACGCGCCGCATCCGCTCGTCGCCTCGGCCACCGCGCTGTGGCACCAGCCGGGCCAGGGCGACGGCGGGTCGACCGGGTGGCGGGCCGCGCTGCCCGCGACAACCGAGGTGGGTGTGCTGCCCGACCAGGCCGGGTTGGACGCGTGGGCGCGCGAGCACACCGCCGGCCTGATCGACACGTTCCCCCTGAAGGTCAGCCCGGATGTGGTCTTCGCCCTGGCCAGCGCGCTGGCCACCCGCATTTCCTGGGCGACCCCGTTCGACAGCGCCGACGCCCACGCGCTCGGTGCGGGCAGCGCCTGGGCGCGCGGGCTACGCCGGGTGTTGCGCAGCCCGAGCCAGGGCCACCGGTGCGCCATCGTGTCCGGCACGCGGGTCGGTGACGTGATCGTGCACGCCGCGCCGGCCCAGAGCAGTCACGGCGCGGGGCTTGTCGTCCTCTCGGTGGCCGCCGCCCCGCAGGTGTCGCCGGCCGAGGTGCTGGCCGTCGCGTACGACCTCGCTGCCGGGGCGGCCGACGGCTCGCCACCGGCCGGCAGCCGCTCACTGTTCGACCTGCCGCTGGGCGAGACCGCGCTGTGGACGGTGCGCGAGGAACGGGTCCGAACCCGCGCCCCCGACGGCCGCGAGGAGCGACACCAGGCGATACTCCCCTGCTGGTCGGCCCGCGGCGAGCACGACCTGAGCGCCCCGGCGCTGGGCTTCCCGGCGGCCACACTGGCGCTGGCGAAGGCGCTGGCCCGACCGGTGCGGGGCTTCGAGGCACGACAGACGGCGGTGGCCCGCTACGACCGGTACGGCTTCGAGGCGGCCGCGGTGACCGGAATGTTCGGGCTGGTCAGCCTGCCACCGGAGGGCGTCGCCCGCACTGCCGAGCTGCGCTTCGGCCATCCGTACGCCGTGGTGGCCGTCGCGACCGACACCCGGGCCGACGGCACCACCGGAGCGTGGCACGGGGTGCCGGTGTTCTCCGCCTGGATCACCGACCCGGAGGAGCCTGACGACTCCACGAGCTGAGCGCCGGGGGGGTGGGCCGGGTGCGCCGGGTGCGCCAGCCAGGTCCACGGCCGCCCGGAGCCAGGTCCACGGCCGCCCGGCCTGCCATGATCGACTCGGGTTGCAGGAACCCGGGGTGTCCCGCTCGCCGCGACACCCCGATTTCAAGAAACCCGAGTGGATCTCGCCGCGCCGGGCCGGGCCGCACCGGGCCAGGCCGCACCAGGCCAGGCCGGAGGGCACCGTCTCGGGTCAGGGCCGGTACGCGACCCCGCCTTCGCCGTCGCGGGGCAGACGCGCCACCAACTGCCGGAACTCCCGTACGGTCATCGCCGAGCGCAGCGTGCCGAAGACGGCGCCGGTTCCCGCTCGGGCGGTCTCCGGATCCACTCCGGCGCGCTCACCCACCCGACGCAGGAACTCCGCCGGACCGGCACCCGCCGACGGAGAAATCGGGCCACCACTCCCCGACGGAGGATCCGAGCCCGCACCCGCCGACGGAGAAGCCGCAGCCGCGCCGCCCACATCCAGGCCCACCCCGGTGTCCAGCCCGTCCACGCCACCGTCCGGGCCGACAATTCCCGCGGGATCCTGAGCCGAGCCGGCCGGGTCCAGGACAGAACCGACCACCCCGGCAAGGCCCGGGTCCGGACCAACCAGGTCCGGACCAACCAGATCCGGGGCCGACCCGACCATGTCCGGGGCCCGACCACCCAAGTCCGGGGCCGGGGTGGCCAGGTAGCCGTCCACCTCGTTCGGGAGGTGCCCGACGAGGTCGTCGGGCGTGCCGCCGGTCACCCGCTCGGCCAACGTCTGGAGTACGGCGCGGGCGAGCGCGGCGGCCTGCTCGGTCGGCAGGCCGGACCGGCGGGACACCGCGTCGATGAAGTACGGGAACCCGTCACGGTCGGTCACGTCCGGGCGGTTACCCCCGCCCGGACGCGACAAACTGCGCCGCCAGTGCGGCAGGTTGTCGCCAGTTGAGGTGGTGGGACGGCCGGGACCGGGCACGCCACCACCTGGTACGCGCCGAGGGCGGACTCAGTCGGCCAGCAGGTCGAGCAGCAGCGCGGCGGTCCAACTGAACGCCGGCGAGCCCAGTCCGGCGCCGGTGTCCGGATGGAAGTACTCGTGGCAGCCGGCCCCGCCGACCAGGTCGATCATGGAGCGACGCAACCCGACGGCCAACTCCGGGTGCCCGTGCGCGAGCAGCCCGCGGTGGACCAGCCAGCCGATGTTCAGCCAACTCGGCCCGCGCCAGTAGCGCAGGGGCTCGAAATCGGGTGCGGTGCGGTCGTAGGTGGGTAACGGCCGGTCCATCCGGCGGGCCACCCCGAAGCGCGCCGACCGGGCCTCGACGACAAGCGCGTCGGCCTGCCGGGCGGGCAGGTCGGGCAGGATCAGCGGCGTCAGCCCGAGCACGGTACGGGCGCTGATGAGCCGGTCGGTGCGCAGGTCACGGGGCTGGAACGTCCCGGTGCCGTGGTCGTAGAGCCGTCGGAGCAGCGCCTCGGTGATCTGGGCCGCACGGGCCCGGTGCGGCCCCGGGTCGGCGTCGACCAGCACGGCGATCTCGGCGAGGGCGTGTTCGGCGGACCCGAACGCCGCGTTGAACAGCGGGCACTCCACCAGGAAGGGGTGGTCGTCGGCCAGCGAGCGGTCAGCGTAGCCGTGGTTCCGGTAGGCCGCGACGATTGCCAGGTAGCGCGCGTAGTCGAGGTCCGTGGGGCGGTGCGCGGCGTCGGCGTGCGCGGTGTCGTGCCGACGGTACGCGCGCATGACTGCCGCCTCCGCCGGCACCGCGGCCATCGGCTCGTCCCAGGCCGGGCTGTTGTCCAACCCGGACTCCCACGGGTGCACGATGCTGACCAGCCCGTCACCTGCCACGTCCCGCCGCGTCGCCAGGTAGCGCTGCTGGACGACCAGTGCGGGGTAGAGCCGACGCAGCGCGGCCAGGCCGGCGGGGTCGGGTGCCCGCCGGTACGCCAGCACCGCGGCGAGCGCGTGCACCGGTGGCTGGACCAGGCCGGAGGTGTCCACGGCGGGTGCGCCCTCGACGCTCGCCGAGCGCCACAGCTCCGGCCCGGGGAAGTACGCGCCGACCCGCATCGCCGGGTTGAACACGATGTGCGGCACCCGCCCGTCGGCCCACTGCGCCCGGAAGAGGCTCGCCAGCTCCTGCCAGGCGCGCTCGGGGCGGATCTGGGCCAGCCCGATCGCGATGAACGCGGAGTCCCAACTCCACTGGTGCGGGTAGAGGGTGCGCGAGGGCACTGTGTGGTCGTGTTCCCAGTTGGCGTCGAGCGTGTCGACGGCGAGCCGCCGCAGCCGGGCCGGGTCGGTCGGCCCGCCGGCGCGGGCCGGACCAACGGCGGCGTGGGCCGGACCAACGCCGTGGGTCGGGTCGACTTCGCCGGTCCCGTCGGCGTGGGTCGGGTCGGCGGTGACGGCCCCGTCGACGCGCGTCGGGTTCGCCCCGGCGGTCATGCGGCGGCCCGCCGGGGCAGCGCGTGTCGCAGGACCGTGGCGGCCTGTTGCAGGGCCCGGACCGGGTCGCCGCGCAGCCGGCACTCCAGGGCCAACCAGCCCCGGTAGTCCAGCTCCAGCAGGGTGCGCACCAGCGCCGGCCAGTCCAGGTGCCCGGCACCGGGCTGGAACCTGTTCGAGTCGCTGACCTGCACGTGACCCAGGTACGGCGCGGCGGCACGCAGGGCGCGGTGCATGTCGTCCTCCTCGATGTTCATGTGAAAGGTGTCCGCGACGACCCGCACCGACGGCAGCCCGAGCGCGGCGCAGAGCGCGACCGCCTCGTCGAGACGGTTGACCATGTGATCCTCGTACCGGTTGAGGGGTTCGAGGAAGAGGCTGACCCCCTCGGCCCTGGCGTGCTCGCCCAGCTCGCCCAGGGCGTCGAGGAGGACCTGCCGGTCGCCGGCCGGCGGACGCGGCGGCTCGAACGGTGGCAGCCGCCGGGAGAACATCCCCCAGGCCGCCGGGGTCATCACCCCGACGCCGCCCAACTCGGCGATCACCGAGAGCTGCGAGCGCAGGTTACCGACGGCGTCGCCGGAGCGGGCGGGGTCGAAGTCGCCGATGAAGTGGTCCATCTCGACGCAGACGGTGGGCATCACCACCCCGGCGGCGCGGGCTCGGCGCAGCTCGGGCAGGCGGCGGGCGAACGCCAGGTCGCCGCGTCCGCGTAGCTCGATGCCCTGGTAGCCGAGGGAGGTCGCGAGGGCGTACTTCTGGATCAGGTCGGTGCCCGGCAGGAGTTGTTCCTGGCAGGCCAGCGCGATGGTGGTCATCTTTAGAACCTCAACACCACTTGGAGGACGTCACCGGCGCCGCGGTCGAGCAGCGCGAGGGCGTCGGCGACGGCGCTGGCGTCGACGATGTGGCTGACCAGCGGCATCGGGTCGAGGCTGTGCTCAGCCACCAGATCCATGAAGGTCTGCGCGACCCGGTCACCGGTCCACCGGCCGGCCATGCTCGGCGCGGGGGTGGGACCGGAGACCTGGGCGGCCACCAACTGGATGCGGTTGTGGTGGAACTCCTCGCCGAGGCCGAGCGCGTCGGCCTGGCCCTGGTAGAAGCCGGCGGCCACGACCCGGCCGGCGTGTGCGGTGGACCGGATCGCCTCGTGCAGCGCCGGGTACGTGCCGGACAGCTCCAGGCAGACGTCCGCGCCCCGGCCGGCGGTGAGGTGCCGCAGCACTGTGGCGGCGGACTCGACGCTGACGTCCACTGTGGATCGGGCGCCGTAGCGGGCGGCGTGCGCCAGCCGGTCGGGCATCTGGTCGACGGCGACCACCCGCGCTCCGGAGAGCACGGCGAGTCGGGTGGCGAGCAACCCGATGACGCCCTGCCCGAAGACGCCGACCCAGTCGCCGAGGTGCAGGTCACCGGCGAGCACGGCGGTCAACGCGATGGCGCCGGGTCGGGCGAAGACCGCGGCGAGCGGGTCCAGCCCGGCGGGGAGCGGTCGGACCGCGTCGGCGGCGAGCACCGCCTCGGCCCGGTGCCCCCAGATGCCCCAGACGAGCTGCCCGGGGTGCCGGTCGGTGACCTCCGGGGCCACCTCGATGATCTCGCCGACCTCTTCGTAGCCGAAGCCGATCAGCGGGTAGGGCACCGGAGTCTGTCGGGGGACGAACATCCGGGCGGCGTCGTCCCAGTCCTTGCTGAGCCGGGGATTGCTGCCCCGGTAGAGGGTCAGCTCGGTGCCGGCGGAGATGCCCGAGTAGCTGGTGCGGACCCGGACCTGGCCGGGGCCGAGCGGATCTGGCGGGCAGGGCTCGAGGCTGATCCGTCGAGGCCCGGCGAGAGAGACAACCCAGTTGCCCATGCGTCACATCCCGATAGCACTGGGCTCCAGGATAGCAAGAAATCGCAATATGTCTTGTTATTGATCTATCGAACGTGTTGAATCCGTCATGTACCCTTCGAGAGGAGTGCCACCGATGTCAGCACCTCCGAGGCGGATACTCGCCACCACCCTGATCATGGCACTGACAGCGTCCACCCTGCTGGCCTGCGGCGACGACGAATCGGACAGCAACAGCAAGAAGATCACCGTCTGGAGCCTGGAAGACGTCGCCGACCGGGTCACCGCCACCAAGGCGATCATCGCCGACTTCACCGCGAAGACCGGGATCCAGGTCGACCTCGTGACAGTCAACGAGGACCAGTTCCCCTCCCTGATCGCCGCCAACGCCGCCGCCGGCGACCTGCCCGACGTGGTCGGCTCGGTTTCCCTGGCCGGCATCCGTACGCTCGCCGGCAACGAGCTGCTGCACGCCTCGGCGAACGCGGAGGTCGTCGACAAGCTGGGCAAGCAGACGTTCTCCCCCCGAGCGCTGGAGCTGACCTCCGACGACGGCAAACAACTATCAGTGCCCAGCGACGGGTGGGGACAACTGCTCGTCTACCGCAAGGACCTGTTCGCCGCCGCCGGCCTGCCCGCCCCCGACACGTACGAGCGGATCAGCGACGCCGCGGCGAAACTCAACACCGGAGGCGTCGCCGGGATCACCGCGGCGACCTCGTCCAGCGACGTGTTCACCCAGCAGACCTTCGAGCACCTGGCACTGGCCAACGGCTGCCAGCTCACCGACGACTCCGGAAAGGTCACCCTCGACTCGCCCCAGTGCGTCGAGGCGTTCCGCTTCTACGGCGACCTGATCCGCACCAGCTCGGTGAAGGGCGCACAGGACGTGGACACCACCCGGGCCACCTACTTCGCGGGCAAGGCGGCCATGGTCATCTGGTCGCCGTTCATCCTCGACGAGCTGGCCGGGCTGCGCAACGACGCCAAGCCGACCTGCCCGCAGTGCCAGTCCGACCCGGCGTTCCTCGCGAAGAACAGCGGGTTCGTCACCGCGATCAAGGGCCCGAACGGCACCGAGCCGGCGCAGTACGGCGAGATCAGCTCGTGGGCCGTGCTGGACGGCGCGGTGGCCGACCCGGCGAAGTCCTTCGTGGAGTACATGCTCGGCGACGGCTACCCGCGCTGGTTCGGCATGTCCCCCGAGGGCCGCTTCCCGGTGCGCAAGGGCACCCCGGCCGAGCCCGAGGCGTACCTGACGGCCTGGAACACCAGCCAGGCCGGTGTGGACGCGAAGAAACCCCTCGCGGACGTGTTCGGCGACGAGGTGCTCGCCAACCTGCGCCGCAGCCCGGACACCTTCCAGCGTTGGGGGCTCACCCAGGGGCAGGGCAAGCTGGTCGGCGCGATGCTCGGTGAGCTACCGGTGCCCAAGGCGTTGAGTGACGTCTACTCCGGCAAGTCCGACGCCGCGGCCGCCGCCGGCCGGGCCAAGAAGGACGTCGAGGCCATCAAGGCGGGCGTCAATTGACCACCACCGCGCCGGAGACCGGCCGCTCCCCCAGCCGGGACCGGCCGGGGCGGCCCGGCCGTCGTCGCCCGCTGACCCTGCGCCGCCGCGAGTCCCGTGCCGG
Source organism: Micromonospora sp. NPDC049230 (assembly GCF_040647875.1). NCBI lineage: Bacteria > Bacillati > Actinomycetota > Actinomycetes > Micromonosporales > Micromonosporaceae > Micromonospora > Micromonospora sp. NPDC049230. Next base: position 7,591 of record NZ_JBEZCZ010000062.1, on the reverse strand, counting down.
CCTCGCGCTTGTCGCGCCGACCCTGCTCGTCACCATCGCTGTCATCGGCATCCCGATCGTGTGGACCGTGGTGCTCGCCTTCCAACGGGTCCGGCTCGCCACGTTGCGCAAGACCGGCCTGTTCGGCGACTTCACGATGGACAACATCGACAGGGTGCTGCACACCCCCGGCTTCGCCGAGACGCTGTGGGTCACGCTGCTCTACAGCATCGGCGGCACCGTCGGGTCGATCCTGCTCGGCCTGGTGGCCGCCCTGGTGGTCCGCCGACCGTTCCGGGGCCGCACGCTGGTGCGGGCGTCCATGCTGCTGCCGTACGTGGCACCGGTGGTCGCTGTGACGTTCGTGTGGCAGGTGATGCTCGATCCACAGCTCGGCATCGTCAACGCCTGGGGTCAACGCCTGCTCGGCTGGGACGCCCCGGTGCCGTTCCTGTCCCAGGAGTCGACAGCGCTGACCACGGTGATCGTCTTCGAGGCGTGGCGGTACTTCCCGTTCGCGTTCCTGTTCCTGCTGGCCCGGCTCCAGGCGGTGCCCGGGGAGTTGGAGGAGGCCGCCCGGGTCGACGGCGCCACACCCACCCAGCGCTTCCGGCACATCCTGCTGCCGCAGCTGCTGCCGGTGATCGCCCTGCTGGGCGTGCTGCGTTTCATCATGACGTTCAACAAGTTCGACGACGTCTACCTGCTCACCGGTGGCGCCGCCGGCACCGAGGTGGTCAGCGTGCGGGTGTACGAGTTCCTCACCGCTCGCACCGACATCGGCGCGGCCTCCGCGCAGGCGGTCGTGCTGGCCGTGGTGCTCATCGTGTTCGTGCTGATCTATCTGCGCTTCTTCGGACGGAGGGTGAACTGATGGACCGGGACGTGGTCGAGACGGTGAGCCTGCGGTGGCTGCGCCGTCTGGTGATCGCCGTGTTCCTGGTGGTCACCGTGTTCCCCTTCTACTACATGCTGGTGCTCTCGGTGCGGCCCATCGAGCAGCTGCTACTCGACCCGGGTGCGCTGCTCGTCGGCTTCGGCGAGCTGACGGTGGCCACGTACGCCGAGGTCCTCAAGGCCACCGACGACGGCGGCCAGGGGTTCCTGACCTTCATCCGCAACAGCGGGCTGGTCGCGGTCGCGGCGACAGTGCTCACCCTGGTGGTGGCGATCCCCGGCGCGTACGCGGTGGCCCGACTGCGGTTCTTCGGCCGGCGGCAGGTCGACTTCCTGTTCCTGGCGGTCTACCTGTTTCCGTCGATCGTCATCGCGATTCCGCTGTTCGTGGTGTTCAGCCTCGCCGAGCTGCGCGGCTCGCTGTTCGGCCTGGTGCTCGTCTACATCTCGCAGACGCTGCCGGTGTCGGTCTACATGCTGAGGAACTACTTCGAGACGATTCCGGTCAGTCTGGAGGAGTCCGCCGCCATCGACGGCGCCGGTCGGCTCGGCATCATCCGCCGCGTCAGCCTGCCCCTCGCCATGCCGTCGATCATGGCGGTCGCGCTCTACGACTTCATGATCGCCTGGAACGAGTTCCTCTTCGCCCTGCTGTTCCTTGTCGACAAACCCAACAGGTGGACGGTGTCGCTGGGGTTGTCCCTGCTCGCCGACGGGGTGGAGGTGCCCAAGACGGTGCTGATGGCCGGGTCGGTGGTGCTCACCCTGCCCATCGTGATCCTCTTCTTCGCCAGCGAGCGGCTGCTCACCGAGGGGCTGACCAGCGGCGCGGAGAAGGGATGATCGTCTCCCCCGGGTCCCCCGACGCACCCCCACCGGCCCGGATACGGTGGCCTCATGGCCAACCCGACCCGCTGGGCGACCGACACCGGCCCCGAGCACTCACAGTGGTATATCGACCGGTTCCGCAAGCTCGCGGCCGAGGGCGCGGACCTGGCCGGCGAGGCCCGCCTGGTGGACGCCCTCGTCGCGCCCGGCTCCCGCATTCTCGACGCCGGTAGCGGCACCGGCCGCGTCGGTGCCGCGCTGGCCGAGCGGGGGCACACGGTGGTCGGTGTGGACGCCGACCCCGCGCTGGTGGCTGCCGCCCGCACCGACTATCCCGGCCCGACGTGGCTGGTCGCCGACCTCGCCGAGCTGGATCTGCCGGCGCTGGGTGAGGCCGAGCCGTTCGACGCGGCGGTGCTGGCCGGCAACGTGCTCGCCTTCGTCGCCGTCGGCACCGAACCGGACGTGCTGCGCCGGGTGGCGGCGCACCTGCGACCCGACGGCGTGTTGACCGTGGGCTTCGGCACTGAGCGCGGCTACCCGCTGACCGCGTTCGACGCCGACGCGGTGGCCGCCGGGTTGCGCGTGGAGCAGCGCTTCGCCACCTGGGACCTGCGCCCGTGGCGCGACGACGCCCCGTTCGCGGTCAGCGTCCTGCGCCGCCCGGCCGACTGACACCGTCTGCCGCGCGTTGCTTTCCACCGCGCCGCCCCGGCAGGCTCGGGATGATCAGTCCGGGGCGGCGACGGCGCGGGCGGCGGCCGGGTCCAGGGTGGCGCCGGCAGGCACCAGGCTGACCAGCCCGGCCGGCAGCCGCAACGGACGCACATTGCGGTAGCCGAGCATCGGGAGCACCTCCCGGTCCGCCAACACGTACCGTCGGCCCAGGTCGGTGACCACGGACACCGCGCCGCCGGTCGCGCCGGGCGCCGCGGCGGCCTCGACCACCGCGCCGCGACCCGGCTCGACCACCACGTGGTCGGCCAGCACCGCGTCGCCGTCGGGCGCGGTGCGTGGCGTGGCCGCCAGGTCCCGCAGCGGTACGCCCCAGCGCACCTCGGCAACCCCACCGTCGTCGGCGACACGGGCGCAGAGGGCACCGTCGTCGCCAGCCGCGAGCCGGGGCGGGGTCGGCGGTGGGGCGGTGGCGCCGCTCGGGGCGAGGTCGGGCACCGTGGGCAGCGCGGCGAAACGGCCCAACGTCATCGGCACCGGCTCGCCCTGCCCGGTGCGCGCCAGCAACAGCCCGGCCTGCAACTCGGTGATACCGGCCAGGCCGGCGTCGACGGCCACCGCGTACTGCCGGCCGCCACCGGAGTTGCTCACCAGGTAGACAGTGCCGACCGTGGCACCCGCCACCCGCGTCGCGGGCTGACCCAGCCCGGGAAGGTCCAGCGGGGCGAGGTCGGCGCCGGTGGGCAGTGAGTTGAGCAGGGCGGGCGCCACCGCCACCGCCTGCGCGCGGGTGGTGGCGAGCGCCGCGAGGACCCGGCTGGGGTCGCGGACGAGGTAGCGCCGCTGGTGCCAGACCAGGTGCAGCCCACCGTCGGGGTGCCGCAGCAGCAACGCCTCGTCGCCCAGCACTCGGCCGCCGCCGGGCTCGGTGCCGATCAGCAGCGCGGAGCGGGGTGCCTCGCCCGCCGGGGCCGTTGAGCAGACGGTCCACGCCGCCGTGGCCAGCCGGCCGGGGGCGGGCAGCGAATCGGGCGCGTCGGCGATGCCCAGCGGCAGCCCGCGCGGCACGCCGTCGATCGTGCGTCGCGAGACCAGCACGGTCTTCGACTGGTCCGCGCCGACGATCAGCAGCGCCGAGGCGTAGTTGAGCACCGGGTGCAGCCGCTGCTCGCGGTAGACGAACCGGGCACCGGACTCCTTCTCCACGATCACCGCGCCCGGGTCGCGCCAGCCGTTGCCGCCGCCGGCGAACAGGCCGTATAGCGCGAAGCCGCCGAGCGCGATCGCCGCGACCAGGACGCTGGCCAGGCCGGCGCCGGCCAGCCGCCGAAACGGTGACTGCGCCGGGTCGGTCTCCCGCATGACCAGGGCGGCGACCGCCCGCTGCACGCTGAACTGGTAGGAGTGCAGCTGGTCCTGCCGCGACGGCATGAGGGTCCCTCCGGTGGATCGGCCGGGCACAGAATATGCGTTGCGTCGATGTCGCGTGGACCCTGCGTGGCCGGCCCGGGGCAACCGGTACCATCCGGGGACGAATCCGGCGGCGAGAGGGCACCCGTGGGCGCGCGTTTCGAGGAGCTGGCCTGGCGGGAGACCCCGATCGGCGCGATCAGCCTGCGCCGACGCCGGGACCCGGCCCTCCAGGTCGAGGTGTACGAGGTCAAGCTCGACGACGAGTACCTGATGTCCAGCCTGTTCCCGGTCGCGGAGATCGAGTTGGCCCGGCTCGGTCTCGCCGAGGTGACCGGCGACTCGCTCGACGTGGTGGTCGGCGGTCTCGGGCTGGGCTACACCGCCTGCGCGGCGCTGGGCGACCCCCGGGTGCGGTCGCTGCTGGTCGTGGAGGCGATCGAGGACGTGATCGACTGGCACCGCCGGGGTCTGCTGCCGTTCGCGGCGGGGCTCGCCGAGGACCCGCGGACCCGGTTCGTGCGGGCCGACTTCTTCGCGGCGGTGGCCGGCACGACCGGCTTCGACGCCGAGGTGCCCGGCCGGCGGTTCGATGCCGTGCTGCTCGACGTCGACCACTCCCCGCGCAACGTCCTGCACCCCAGCCACGCGGCGTTCTACCCGCCGGCCGGGTTGCGCCGGCTGGCCGCCCTGCTGCGCCCCGAGGGGGTGTTCGCGCTCTGGTCGGACGACCCGCCGGACACCGAGTTCACCGCAGCGCTCACCGAGGTGTTCGTGGACGTACGGGCACACGTCGTGCCGTTCGCCAACCCGCTCACCGGCGGTGAGTCCGCCAACACGGTCTACGTGGCGCGCACCGAGGGCTGAGCCGGCCCCCGCAGGCCGGTCAGACCGACCGGGCCAGCACAACCGGGCCGGCACGCCCTTGATCGACTCGGTTTTCCGGAAATCGGGGCATCCCCGCGTTCCGGACGCCCCGAGTTCAAGGAACCCGAGTCGATCAGGGGCGGCGCTTCTCACCTCGGGCGGGCATGGCGGCGGCCGGATCGGGAAAGGTGACCCCGTGCCCGCCTGCCCTGGCGCGGCCGGTTACCGGAGGTGGACATGCGTGCACTGCTCTGGGTCGTCGGCGTGGTCGCCGGCGTGCTGATCCTGCTCGGGCTGATCCTCGAGGCCGTCCGCTGGCTGATCATCATCGGTCTGATCGCGCTGGTGATCGTGATCATCCTCGGCGTGGTCAAGGGGCGGCAGGCGATGCGGCACCAAGGCCGACGATGACGGCCGGCCCGCTCAGAACCAGTCCGGGCGCATGTCGAGGGTCGTCCGGTCCCGGCTTTCCAGCAGGTCGAACTGCGGGCCGGTACGGGGCAACTCGACAGTGAAGAAGTAGCGCGCGGCCTGCCGCTTGCCGGCGTGGAACGCGTCGCCGGCCTCCTCCGGCGGCAGGGCCAGCACCTGCTCCAGCCACATCCACGCGATCACCACGTGCCCGACCGCCTCCAGGTACGCGCTGGCGTTGGCCAACGCGAGCACCGGATCGCCGTCGGCCCAGAGTCGACGGGTGACCTCGGTGACGCGGTCCACCGCACCCGCCAGCCGGTCTGCCAGCTCGGCCGCCCCACCACCGACCTTTCGGCCCCGCTCGACGGTGTCGCCGATCGTCGCGGTCAGCAGGGCGAGACCGGAACCGCCCCGCATGGTCATCTTGCGCCCCAGCAGATCCAGCGCCTGGATGCCGTGGGTGCCCTCGTGGATCGGGTTGAGCCGGTTGTCCCGGTAGTGCTGCTCCACGTCGTGGTCGCGGGTGTACCCGGCACCGCCGAGCACCTGGATCGCCAGGTCGTTGGCGGCCAGGCACCACTGCGACGGCCAACTCTTGGTGATCGGCGTGAGCACGTCCAGCAGCAGGTGCGCGCGCTCACGGTCGGCATCGATAGGAGCGGTCTGCTGCTCGTCGAGCAACCGGGCGCAGTAGAGCACCAGCGCCAGTGCCCCCTCCACGTAGCTCTTCTGCGCCAGCAGCATCCGGCGTACGTCGGGGTGGTCGATGATCGGCACCTGCGCCACGGCCGGGTCCTTCGCACCGACCGGCCGGCCCTGCGGCCTCTCCTTGGCGTACGCCAGGCTCTTGAGGTAGCCGGTGTAACCCAGGGCGGTGGCGCCGGCCCCGACCCCGATCCGGGCCTCGTTCATCATGTGGAACATCTGCGCGAGACCCTGGTGCGGCGGGCCGACCAGGTGGCCGACCGCACCGACGCGGCCGCCCGGGGTGTGCGCGCCGTCGCCGAAGCTGAGCAGGGTGTTGGTGGTGCCCCGGAAACCCATCTTGTGGTTGAGCCCGGCCAGCACCACGTCGTTGCGCTCGCCGAGTGACCCGTCCGCGCCAACCAGCACCTTGGGCACGATGAACAGCGAGATGCCCTTCACCCCGAGCGGGCCGCCGGGGATCCGCGCCAGCACCAGGTGGACGATGTTCTCGGCCAGCTCGTGATCGCCACCGGAGATCCACATCTTGGTGCCGAACAGCCGGTACGTGCCATCGGCCTGGGGCTCGGCCCGGGTGGTGATGTCGGCCAGTGAGCTGCCGGCGTGCGGCTCGGACAGGCACATGGTGCCGAAGAACCGGCCGTCCAACATGGGCCGGACGTAGGTGTCCACCTGCTCCGCGCTGCCGTGCGCCAGCAGCAGGTTGGCGTTGCCCAGCGTGAGGAACGGGTACGCCGAGGTGGCCACGTTCGCGGCCTGGAACCAGGTGAAGCAGGCCGCCGCGACGGCGTGCGGCAGTTGCAGGCCGCCCACCGAGGCGTCCAGGCCGGCGCTGAGCAGGCCCGTTTCGGCGAAGCTGTCCAGCGCCGCGCGGACCTGCGGAATGAGCCGCACCCGCTGCCCGTCGAAGGTGGGCTCGGCGAGGTCGGCGGCCCGGTTGTGCGGGGCGAACTGCTCGGTGGCCACCCGCTCGGCGAGATCCAGGGCGTCGTCGAAGGTCTCCCGGGAGTGCTCGGCGTAGCGGGATCGCTCGACGAGTTGACCCACCTTCAGCCAGTCGTGCAGCAGGAAGTCGAGGTCGCGGCGGGAGAGCAGGGTGGACGGCACGGCACTCCTCAACGGGCACGGGGGTGGGGCGGGCCTGGACGACGGCCCAGGATCACCACGCCCATCCTCGCGGATCGACGGGGCGCGCACCACCGGGCGGGGAGGCCCTCGATGAGCGGAACTTGTCACACCACCCGACTAGCGTCGCTGCCCGTGACCGAACCCGGAGATGTCCCGCCCGAGGTCCTCGACCGGCTGCGGCCGATCTGCCTCGGGCTGCCGGAGACCTACGAGGAGCCCGCGTGGGTGGGCGTCCGCTGGCGGATCCGTAAGCGGACCTTCGCCCACGTGCACACCGTCGACCGCGACCGCCAGGCGACGCGCGGCCGGGCCGCCGCGCTCGACCGTCCCACCTGCCGACTGGTCTTCCGGTCGCCACTCGACGAGATCGCCGGGCTCCTCGCCAGCGGACACCCCTTCTACAAACCGGACTGGGGCCCGAACGTGCTGGGCATGCTCCTGGACCGGGACACCGACTGGGATGAGGTGGGCGAGCTGCTCACCGAGAGCTACTGCGTACAGGCCCCGAAACGGCTCGCCGCCCTGGTCGGTCCCCCGGCACCGCCGACCCGCTGAGCACTGGCGGTGCCCGTCCGAGACCAGGTGTCGCAGTGGCTAGCTGTACTGACCCGTGAGGTTGGGGACGCGGCTGGCGGGTGGTAGGCCGTTGAGTGCGGTGTGTCCGCGGTGGTGATTGTAGGAGTGGATC
>NZ_JBEZCZ010000061.1:0-32407 GCF_040647875.1 Micromonospora sp. NPDC049230 | reverse complement strand
CCGCGCGGGGGCGGGCGCGGCGGCGGGCCGCCGGGCGGGGGCGCGCCCCCCCCGGGCCCCCGCCGCCGGGGGGCGGGTGCGGGCGGCGCCGGGGACGGGCGGGGGCTGCTTAGAAGAAGCGGCGACGCTTGGCCTTCTGGGGACGCATCAGGTCCGCGCCCTTGGTCAGCAGGCGGGTCACCCCGGAGGGACCACGGCGGGCCTCCAGGGTGTGGCTGAGCCTGCGGGCACCGGCAGCCGCCAGGGGCACCGCAACCGCCATCACCGCCCACTGGGCAATGCGCTTCTGGATCATGTGGGTTCACCTCCGTCAGTGGCTTCTGACATGGGTGATACCCAGAGTGACGGGAGAGTAAGCGCGTCGGCTCAGATCACCGGGGCGACCGGGTTGGGCAGCGCCCCGCCGAAGCGTCGGTCCCGTTGCGCGTACAACTCGCAGGCATACCAGAGGTGGCGGCGGTCGAAGTCGGGCCAGAGCGTGTCGAGGAAGACCAGCTCGGCGTACGCGGACTGCCAGAGCATGAAGTTGGAGATCCGTTCCTCCCCGGAGGGACGCAGGAACAGGTCCACCTCCGGGATCTCCGGGTGGTAGAGGTATTTCGCCACGGTCTTCTCGGTGACCTTGGCCGGATCCAGTCGGCCGGCGGCCACGTCGCGGGCGATCGCGGCGGCAGCGTCGCCGATCTCGGCCTGCCCCCCGTAGTTGACGCAGAACTGTAGGGTCAACGTCGAGTTGTCCTGGGACATCTCCTCGGCGGTCTGCAACTCGGAGATGACGCTCTTCCACAACCGGCCGGACCGACCCGACCAGACCACCCGTACGCCGAGGTCGACCAGCTGGTCGCGGCGACGACGGATCACGTCCCGGTTGAACCCCATCAGGAACCGGACCTCGTCGGGCGAGCGCCGCCAGTTCTCGGTGGAGAACGCGTACGCCGACAGGTACGGGATGCCCATCTCGATCGCGCCCTCGATGGTGTCGAAGAGGCTGTGCTCCCCCGCCTCGTGACCCTTGGTGCGCGCCAACCCACGGTCCTTGGCCCAGCGACCGTTGCCGTCCATCACCACCGCCACGTGCTTCGGCACCGCCTCGGTGGGCAGTGCCGGCGGCCGGGCGCCGGACGGGTGCGGTGTCGGCGGCGTCGGCTCGCGCCGGCCCGCCTTCTTCGATCGGATCACTCGGTCACTCCCTGTTCGTGCCGTCCGCCCCGGCCTCGACGTCGCCACGCGGCCGGAGCACCACGACCCCGGTGCCGTCCGGCGCCGAGGCCGTGCCGGCCGCCGAGGGACCCCGGTCGACCAGCGGCAGCGAGCGTAGCGCGCGCTCCAGGTGCCACTGCAGGTGAGCCGCGACCAGCCCGCTGCACTCCCGGCGTACGCCGGTGTCGGTGGCGTCGGCGAGCACCCAGTCGCCGGTGGTCAGCGCGGACATCAGGTCGATGGTGGCCGGCGCGGGGTGGGCCGCGCCGGGTGGCCGGCAGTCCGGGCAGACCGCGCCACCCGCCGGTACGGAGAACGCCCGGTGTCGCCCGGGGGTGCCGCAGACCGCACAGGCGATCAGCGCCGGCGCCCAGCCGGCGAGGGCCATCCCCCGCAGCAGGTACGCGTCGAGCACCAGGGTGGTGGCGTGTTCGCCCCGGGACAGCGCCTTCAGCGCGCCGACGGTGAGCTGGAACAGCCGCAGCGACGGCTCCCGCTCGACCGGGGTCAGCCGCTCGGCGGTTTCGGCGATCGCACTTGCCGCCGTGTAGCGGGGATAGTCCCCGAGGAACCGCTTGCCGTACAGGTCGATGCCCTCGACCTGGCTGACGCTGTGCAGCGAGCTGCCGTGGTTGCCCTTCGGGTCGCCGGCGAGCTGGAGGTCGACGTGGCCGAACGGCTCCAGCCGGGCGCCGAACTTGCTCGTGGTGCGGCGGACCCCCCGGGCCACCGCGCGCAGCCGGCCGTGCCGACGGGTGAGCAGGGTGATGATCCGGTCGGACTCGCCGAGCTTTTGCACACGCAGCACCACCGCGTCGTCGCGGTAGAGCTGTCGGCGATACCCGGCCATCGGGCCATTCTCCCTCGGGGTGTGAAATCAGGGTTGGTTCGGGGTGGACGCGCGGACGAACCCCGATGCGCCCGACTCGTCACCGGCCGTAGCGTGCTGGTCATGGCATTGCACCCCACCACCGGCACCGTCCGTCGGCGCGCTACCGCACCCGTCGCCCTGGGCCTGGCAACCACCCTCATCCTCCTCGCCGGGTGCGACAACCTGGCCATGCGTCGGCTCGACTACGACGACACCGAGGCGGCGAAGATCACCACCATCCGGGTCCTGCCGGGTGCGGGCGACGTGATCGTCCGGGGCAACGGCACGGCGGGCGAGGCGCGGATCAAGCGGGTGGTGCGTTACCAGGGTGGCGAACCCCATGCCCGGTACGAGATCAAGGGCAGCGAGTTGGTGTTGGACACCGACTGCGGCGACCGGTGCAGCATCTCCTACGAGGTGGCCCTGCCGGAGGGCGTGGCTCTCCAGGGCGAGTCCGGCTCCGGCGACGTCGAGCTGAGCCGGGTCGGCACTGTGGATCTGCGGCTGGGCTCCGGCGACGTACGGATCGTCGGCGCCTCCGGCGCGGTCGGCGTCGAGACGGGTTCCGGTGACATCGAGGTGAGCGAGGCCAGCGGGGCGGTCCGGCTGCGCGCCGGCTCCGGGGACATCACCGCGCGCCGACTGGGTGGCGCGGTCGACGCGGAGGCCGGGTCCGGCAATGTCAACGTCGAACTGGACAAGCCCGCCGCCGCCCGCGCCCACGCCTCCAGTGGCGACGTCACGCTGCTGGTGCCGGCGGGCAGCTACCGGGTCCGGTCCAACACCGGTTCCGGCGACGCGCGGGTCACCGTCGCCGACGACCCGGCCGCGTCACTGGTGCTCGACGGCTCGGCCGGCAGCGGCAACGTCACCATCAGCCAACGCTGACGGCACCGCTGCCACCACACCCCCGGCCTCAAGGCAACACAGCCGCGCCGCTCGGCCGCAAAGCAGGCCGCACCGCTCGCCCTCAAGGCGGGCGGGCGGCGCGGGGAGGCGGGCCTGGTTGGCCGCCTCGGCGAGGTGGGTCAGAAGCCCAGCTTGCGTAGCTGCCTCGGGTCGCGTTGCCAGTCCTTCGCGACCCGCACGTGCAGGTCGAGATAGACCCGGCCGCCCAGCAGCTCCTCGATCTGCCGGCGGGCGTTGGTGCCGACCTCCTTGAGCCGGCTCGCCTTGTGGCCGAGCACGATCGCCTTCTGGCTGGGCCGTTCCACGTACAGGTCGGCGTAGATCTTCATGACCTGCCCCTCGGGGATCATCTCCTCCACCACCACGGCGATGGAGTGCGGCAGCTCGTCCCGGACCCCCTCCAGGGCGGCCTCCCGGATCAGCTCCGCGACCAATACCTGCTCGGGGTCGTCGGTGAGCATGTCGTCCGGGTAGAGCTGCGGCGACGGCGGCAGGTATTTGGTCATCACGTCGACGAGCGTGTCCACCTGGTGCCCGGAGACGGCGCTCACCGGCACGATCTCGGCGAACTCCCCCATCTGGCTCACCGCGAGCAACTGCTCGGCCAGGCGGCGCTTGTCGACCAGGTCGGTCTTGGTGACCACCGCCAACACTGTGGCCTTCAGCTCGGCCAGCTCACCGGTGATGAACCGGTCCCCGCGCCCCACCGGCTCGTCCGCCGGGATGCAGAGGCCGATCACGTCGACCTCCGTCCAGGTGGACCGGACCAGGTCGTTGAGACGCTCGCCGAGCAGCGTACGGGGGCGGTGCAGGCCCGGCGTGTCGACGAGGACCAACTGCGACTCCGGACGGTGCAGGACGGCCCGGATGACGTGCCGGGTGGTCTGCGGTTTGTTCGAGGTAATCGCGATCTTGGTGCCGACGATGGCGTTGGTCAACGTCGACTTGCCGGCGTTGGGCCGGCCGACGAAGCAACCGAACCCGGCCCGGTACGGCCGTACCTGCGGGTCCGGTGCGGAGCTCACTGCGCCACCGTGCCGAGGACCGTGCCGTCCGGCGCGGCCACGTGGATCGGCGCGTCCACTGTGAGGTCACGCACTGCCGCGTGCCCGGCGCCGTCAAGTGTCGACGCCTCGGTCACCACCACCGCGGCCTCCAGCCGGCTCGCCCCGGCCGCCACGGCCGACGCGACCGCCAACTGCAACGCGGTGAGGGTCAGCGACGGCAACGCGACGCTGGCCGCCGCGTACGTCCGGCCGTCCTGATCCCGGACCGCGGCGCCCTCCACGGCGGCGACCCGGGCGCGGGCTCCCCGGGCCAGGACGACAAGCTTGGCGTCCTCTGCGCTCAGGGGTGCCGGCGCGCTGGGGGCGGGACGAGCGGCAGGCACGGGGGGTGTGTCAGGCATCGGCGGATTGCCTCTCGTCGTCACGGTAGTTTGTCGTGTTGTCCCCGGAGCCGACGTGCTCGCCGCGCCCCGCGGTGTCCTGCTCGTGGCCCGACTCCACCCGGCTGACCAGGACGGTGTCGATCCGGTTGCGCCGGCCGGTGGTGCCCTCGGCGAGCAGCCGGAGACCGGCGACCTCGACCTCCGCGCCGGGGATCGGCACTCGCCCCAACGACTGGGCCAGCAGGCCACCGACCGTTTCCACCTCGTCGGTGGGCAGGTCGGTGTCGAACATCTCGCCCAGACTCTCCACCGGCAGGCGGGCGGTCACCCGCACCGAGGAGTCTGTCAGACGTTCGACGGGCGGGCGTTCGACATCGTACTCGTCGGTGATCTCACCGACGATCTCCTCCAGGATGTCCTCGATGGTGACCAGACCGCCGGTGCCGCCGTACTCGTCGACCACGATGACCAGGTGGTTGCGGGCCGCCTGCATCTCCGACAGCAGGTCGTCGACCGGCTTGGACTCCGGCACGAAGGTCGCCGGGCGCATCAGCTCGGCCACCGGCAGCTGCTCGGCCGCCGGGTCTCCGCCACGGGAGCGCCGGATCAGATCCTTGAGGTAGAGCACACCGAGCACGTCGTCGACGCTCTCGCCGATCACCGGGATGCGGGAGAACCCGGAACGCAGGAAGAGCACAAGCGCCTGCGCGAGCGTCTTGCCCCCCTCGATCCACACCATCTCGGTACGCGGCACCATCACCTCACGGGCGATGGTGTCACCGAGCGCGAAGACCGAGTGGATCATCTGACGTTCGCCGTGCTCGACCACGCCGCGCTGCTCGGCCAGGTCGACCAGCTCACGCAACTCCACCTGGCTGGCGAACGGCCCCTCCCGGAAGCCGCGGCCCGGCGTGACCGCGTTGCCGATCAGGATCAGCAGCGAGGCGAGCGGGTTGAGTGCCCGGCCGAGCCAGCGGACCAGCGGCGCCACCGCACGGCCCACGGCGTACGCGTGCTGCCGGCCGATGGTGCGCGGAGCGACGCCGACCACCACGAAGCTGACCACTGTCATCGCGCCGGCGGTGACCAGCGCGGCCCGCCAGCCGGCGCCGAAGCTGTCCACCGCGACAAGCGCCACCAGGGTGGTGGCGGTCAGCTCGGCGAGCAGCCGCAACAGCAGGAGCAGGTTGAGGTGCCGGACGACGTCGCCGGCCACGGCCTGGAGGGTGCGGGCGCCCCGCACACCGTCGCGCGCCAGCTCGGCGGCGCGGGCCGGCGAGATCGCGGCGAGCGCCGCCTCGGTCATCGCGATCAGACCGGCCAACACCACCAGGCCGGCCGCGAAGACGATCAGCTGTAGGTCAGGAAGGCCGGCGGTGGCGCCGGCCGCGAGTAACGGAGGAGTGGACATCACTGGGTGCGGGTCGACCGCCAGCTCGACAGCAGGCGGGCCTGGAGAGCGAACATCTCCCGCTCCTCATCCGGCTCGGCGTGGTCGTAGCCGAGCAGGTGCAGCACCCCGTGCACGGTGAGCAGGTGCAGCTCGTCGGCCGGGGCGTGCCCGGCGGTCGCCGCCTGCTTGGCCGCGACCTCGGGGCAGAGCACGATGTCGCCGAGCAGGGCGGGTTCGCCGCCGGCCGGTGCGGACTCCCCCGGGCCGTGGTCGACGCTGCCCTCGTCCATGGGGAAGGCGAGCACGTCGGTCGGGCCGTCGCCACCCATCCAGCGGTGGTTCAGCTCGGTCATGTAGTCGATGTCGACAAGCAGCACGGACAGCTCGGCGAGGGGGTTGACCCCCATCTCGTCGAGGGCGTGCCGGGCGACGGCGAGCACGGCGTCGGTGTCGACCTCGACACCGGACTCGTTGGCGATCTCGATGGACAACTGCTTTCCTCTGCTTTAGCGGCGGCGGCCGGCCCGGCCGCCCTGGGCGGGTCGCCCGGGCACGGCGTGGACGCCCTGCGCCTGCTGGTTCTCCCGCTCGGCGTCCCAGCGGGCGTACGCGTCGACGATCTCCCCCACCAGCCGGTGGCGGACCACGTCGGAGCTGGACAACTGGGCGAAGTGCACGTCGTCGACGTTTTCCAGGATCTCCCGGACGACCCGCAGACCGCTGCTCGTCCCGCCGGGAAGGTCCACCTGGGTGATGTCACCGGTCACGACGATCTTGGAGTTGAAGCCGAGCCGGGTGAGGAACATCTTCATCTGCTCGGGCGTCGTGTTCTGCGCCTCGTCCAGGATGATGAACGCGTCGGAGAGCGTCCTGCCCCGCATGTAGGCCAGCGGGGCGACCTCGATCGTCCCCTGCGCCATCAGCTTCGGGATCGTCTCCGGGTCGAGCATCTCGTGCAGCGCGTCGTAGAGCGGGCGCAGGTACGGGTCGATCTTCTCGTTGAGCGTGCCGGGCAGGAAACCCAGTCGCTCACCCGCCTCCACCGCCGGTCGGGTCAGGATGATCCGGTTGACCTGCTTGGCCTGCAACGCCTGGACGGCCTTCGCCATCGCCAGGTAGGTCTTGCCGGTGCCGGCCGGGCCGATGCCGAAGACGATGGTGTGGGTGTCGATCGCGTCGACGTACCGCTTCTGCCCGAGCGTCTTGGGGCGGATGGTGCGCCCGCGACGGGAGAGGATGTTGAGCGTCAGAACCTCGGCGGGCCGCTCGGCGCTGCCCTGCTCGAGCATGCCGACGGTACGCCGGACGGCGTCAGTGGTCAGGGTCTCGCCTTTCTCGATGAGTTCGAGCAGCTCGCTGAAGACCCGCTCGGCGAGGGCGTTGTCCGCGGGGTCACCGGTGATGGTGATCTCGTTGCCGCGAACGTGCACGTCACTGCTGACCGAACGTTCGACGAGCCGGAGGATCTCGTCGCCTGCGCCGAGCAGATTGACCATGATCTTCGAGTCGGGCACGGTGATCCTGGTCTGCACCCGGGGCGGGCCGGGAGGTGGGGTGCCGGTCATAGGTTGGGCCGAAGGGCCCTGCGCACCTGCTCTCGATCTCGGCGCCGGCCCTGCTGGCACGGCGTGCGGACGTTACACCCATCGTATCCGTTCAACGCGGGCCGCACCGCGCCCATTTCCGCTGGCCGCGATCAACGCCCGGCCCGGAAGTCGTACCTGTCGAAGGTCTCCTGGTGACGGGTGAACCGGTACGTCGCCCAGTGCATCCGGACCACCGCGCCGGCCTCGTCTCGGGTCAGCCGCAGCAGCTCACCGGCCTCCCGACCGGAGGCCGTGCGGAACACGTCCGGCTGGTCCGGCAACGGGGTGAAGATCGCTGGCGGACGTCCGGCCGGATCGGCGGCCCGACGCGCCCGCAGGGTGCCGTCGTGCCAGGAGAAGACGTAGTCGAAGCCCTCGCCCCACCAGTGGCCGAGCGCTCCCCGCAGGTCCGCCGGAGCTGGCGGGCCGGGCCGCCAGGGCTCGATCTCGGCCGGGTCGTGCTCGACCGCCGCGGCGAGCAGCAGGTGCGGCAGGTCGAACAGCTCGGCCGCCGTGCCGGACGAGCCGAGCACCGCGGCACCCATCGCGCCGGCCGTGCCGTCGCCGCCCCGCCGGCCGTACACCCCGGCGAGGAAACCGGGCATCGCCCCGTCGTGCCCCACGTGCATCACCCGTTCCCCCTGCGGGACGAGGATCAGCCCGAGCCCGAAGCCCGCGCCCCAGAGCGTCTCGTCGGTGGTGGTCAGCGGCCAGCGCATCTCGTCGAGCGTGCTGGGTGCGAGGACCGCGCCGGAAGGGTCGAGTGCGGCCGGGTCGGCGAGGAACGCCGCCCAGCGCGCCATGTCGGTAGCGGTGCTCCAGAGCTGGGCGGCCGGGCCGACCGCGCCGAAGTCGGTGGGCGGCTCCGGGTGCGCCTCGTCGGAGTACGCGTCGACAAGGAACCCGGTGGCCGCCGTCGGCCGAGGGGTCACAGTGGTGTCGGTCAGCCCCAGCGGGGTCAGGATCCGATCGGTGAGCGACAGCGCCCAGCTCGCGCCGCGCAGCCGGGCGACAAGGTGACCGAGCACGGCCAGGCCGAGGTTGGAGTAGTGGAACCGCCGGGCCGTCGGCAGCACCCGCTCGGCCCGGTCCAGCTCGGCCACCAGTTGGTCGGTGTCCGGAGCGCGCAGGCTGTCCCAGATGTCACCGAACGGTTCGCGTTGCAGGCCGGCGGTGTGCGACAACAACCGGCGGACGGTCAGCTCGCCGTGTGCCGGGAGGTCCAGGTGCCGGCCGACCGGGTCGTCCAGGTCCAGCAGCCCGTCGTCGCGGCACTGGAGGACCAGCACCGCGGTGAAGGTCTTGGTGACCGAGCCGATGCGGAACTGGGTGCCCGGTCCCAACGGGCTGTCGGTGCCGGTCGCGCCGACGGTGCGGCTCCACAGCGGTCGGTCGGCCCGGTGCAGCGCCGCCGACACCGCCGGCACCCGGGCGTCGGCCTGCACCCTGCGGACCAGCCGGTCCAGGTGCTCGTCCGCCCGAGAGCCGGGCGCCGCCCCTGGGGTCACGCCCCCGCTCCGCTTCGCCGCGCGCCGGCGTGCGGCACCCCACTGAGCCTTCTGGTTCGCTCGCCGCGCTCGCTCACGCCAGGTTCCGGGCGAGCATCGGGCCGAGCGGTGCGCCACCGAGCAGGTGCGCGTGCACGTGGAACACCTCCTGCCCGCCGTACCCGCCGGTGTTGAACATCAGCCGGAAACCGTCGCCGAGCAGGCCCTCGTCCTCGGCCACCGCGGCGGACGTCGCCAGCACGTCCGCGGCCAGCGCCGGGTCACCCTGGGCGAGGGTGGCGACGTCGGCGTAGTGCTCCTTCGGAATGACCAGGACGTGCACCGGCGCCTTCGGGTCGATGTCACGGAAGGCGAGCGTGGTCTCGGTCTCCCGGACCACTGTGGCCGGGATCTCCCCGGCGACGATGCGGCAGAAGAGGCAGTCGGATCCCATCGGGGCAGTGTAGAGACTAGGGCCTGGGGTGCCCCGGCGCAGCATGAGCCACCGGCCTGTCGCCAGCGAACAGCGACCGGGCAGGATGGCCGGCATGACGGATCGAGCGGTACTCGTGACCGGGGCGTCGCGTGGGATCGGCAGCGCGGTGGCGACAGCGTTCGCGGCCGGCGGCGACCGGGTGGCGATCCACCACCGCGACTCCGCCGACGCGGCCGAGCAGGTGCGCGCGCTGTTGCCCGGCGCCGGGCACGTGGTGGTCCGCGCCGATCTCACCGACCCGGACGCGGTCCGGGCCATGGTCGACCAGGCCGCCGAGTTGCTCGGCGGGCTGGACGTGCTCGTCAACAACGCCGGCACGTACGGCGACCGGGACGACCCGCACCCGATCTTCGGCGCTTCCTACGAGCAGTGGCAGCAGCGCTGGCGGCAGATGCTGGAGACCAACCTGACCGGTGCCGGCAACGCCATCTGGTGCGCCGCCCAGCACATGCGCGAGCGCGGCGGTCGGATCGTCAACGTCTCGTCGCGGGGCGCGTTCCGCGGCGAGCCGGACCAGCCAGCGTACGGCGCCAGCAAGGCGGGGCTGAACGCGCTGGGTCAGTCCCTCGCGGTGGCGCTCGCGCCGTACGGCATCACTGTCGCGACCGTCGCGCCGGGTTTCGTGGCGACCGACATGACCACCGAGCACCTGCGCGGCGAGAGCGGCGCGGCCATCCGGGCGCAGAGCCCGTTCGACAGGGTGGCCCAGCCGGAGGAGATCGCCGCCGCCGTGCACTGGTTGGCCTCGCCACAGGCCGAGTGGGCCTCCGGCACCATCGTCGACCTCAACGGCGCCTCCTACCTGCGCAGCTGAGACTCCGTTCCGACAAGATCTTGGAAGGAAAGCGCCCCTGGAAGGGCCTTTTTGTTCCAAGATCTCGCTGAGGATGCGCGGCGCCGCGCTACCAGCGGTTCAGGCGGGTCGCGAGCACGCTGAGCGCCGCCACTCCGGCCGTCGAGGTACGCAGCACCGACGGCCCGAGCCGCACCGGCTGGCCGCCGGCATCGCGAAACGCGGTCAGCTCCGCCGGGGCGATGCCGCCCTCCGGGCCGACCACCAGGACGATCTCGCCCCCGGTGGGCAGCTCGGCGGTGGTCAGCCGCTGCTCGGCCTCCTCGTGCAGCACGAACCCGGTGGCGGCGCCGGCGATGCGGCGGGCGACGGTGGCGGTGGACTCGTCCGGCGCACCGGCCACCACCGGCAGCCACGGGCGGCGGGCCTGTTTGGCGGCCTCCCGGGCGGTGGCCACCCACTTCTCCCGGGCCCGTACGCCCCGGTCGCCGCGCCACTGGGTCACCGAGCGCGACGCCGCCCAGGGCACGATCTCGTCCACCCCGACCTCGGTCATCGCCTGCACGGCCAGCTCACCCCGGTCACCCTTGGCGATGCCCTGCACCGTGACGATCCGGGGCACTGGCGCGTCCGCGTACCCCCGGGAGGTGATGCTGACCTCCAGGCTGCCCCGGCCGACGGCGGTGACCACGGCGGCGGCCGTGCCACCCCGGCCGTCGGCGAGCAGCAGCTCCTCACCGACGCGCAGCCGCTGCACAGTGGCGGCGTGGTGCCCCTCCGGGCCGTCCAGGGTCAGCGCGTCGCCGGTGGGCAGCGCCTCCACCAGGAACAGCGGCGCGGACACCTCAGGCGTGCCCGTTGAACGCGTCGCGCATCCGGGAGAAGAAGCCGCCCTGCTTGGATAACTCGGCGACCTCCTCACCGCGGGTCTTGGCGAAGTCGCGCAGCATCTTCTCCTGGTCGGGGTCGAGCTTGGTCGGCGTCCGCACGTCCAGGTGCACGTAGAGGTCACCTCGGCCGGTGCCGCGCAGGTGCGGCACGCCCCGGGCGCGCAGTCGCAGCGTGCTGGCCGGCTGGGTGCCGGCCTTGACGTCGACCGTCTCCTCGCTGTCCAGGGTCTTGATGGTGAGCCGGGTGCCCAGCGCGGCGGCGGTCATCGGCACTGTGACGCGGCAGTGCAGGTCGTCGCCCTTGCGGGAGTAGACGTCGTGTGGCCGCTCGTGGATCTCCACGTAGAGGTCGCCGGCGGTGCCGCCACCCGGACCGACCTCGCCCTGCTGGGCCAGCCGGATCCGCATGCCGTCCTCGACGCCGGCCGGGATCTTGACGGTCAGCGAACGGCGGGTGCGCACCCGGCCGTCACCGGCGCAGGTGGGGCAGGGGTGCGGGATGGTGGTGCCGTAGCCCTGGCAGACGGTGCACGGCCGGGCCGAGACCACCTGGCCGAGGAAGGTGCGCTGCACCGACTGCACCTCACCGCGGCCAGCGCACGCCTCGCAGGTCGCCAGGTGCGTGCCGGCGGCCGTGCCGGCACCGGAGCAGGTGGTGCAGAGCACCGCGGTGTCGACGGTGATCGGCGCCTCGACGCCGAACGCCGTCTCGTGCAGGTCGAGTTCGAGTCGCAGGATCGCGTCGGCACCCGGGCGGGTCCGTGGTCGCGGGCCCCGGGCACCACCTGCCGCGCCACCGAAGAACGCGTCCATGATGTCCTGGAAACCGACGAACGGGCCGCCGGCACCACCCGGACCGCCCGGCCCGCCGGCGCCGCCGCCACCCGGGGCGAGCGGGTCGCCACCCAGGTCGACGATCTGCCGCTTCCGGTCGTCCGAGAGGACCTCGTACGCGGCGTTGATGTCCTTGAACTTCTCCTGAGCCTCCGGGTCCGGATTGACGTCCGGGTGGAACTGACGCGCCAGCTTGCGGTAGGCGCGCTTGATCTCGTCATCGGAGGCTTCCCGGCTCACACCGAGAATGCCGTAGTAGTCCCTGGCCACTGCGTTCCGTGTCCTCATGTTCGTCTCGCGTTGTGCCGGTCGGCGGCCGCAGCCGGCCGCTTCGGCCCTGACCAATCAGTTCTGGGCCAGCAACTCGCCCACGTAGCGTGCCACGGCGCGGACCGTGGCGATGTTGCCGGGGTAGTCCATCCGCGTCGGCCCCAGCACCCCCAGGCCACCGAGAATGGTGGTGCCCGGGCCGTAGCCGGTGCTGACCACGGAGGCGGCCCGCAGGTTGTCGAACTCGTTCTCGTCGCCGATCAGCACACGGGTCGTGCTCGGCTCCGTCTCGCCGATGAGCTTGAGCAGCACGACCTCCTCCTCCAACGCCTCGAGGATCGGTCGCAGGGAACCCTGGAAGTCGAGCAGACCGCCCCGGGTGAGGTTGGCGGTGCCGGCCAGCGCGATGCGTTCCTCGTGCCGCTCGACGAGCGTCTCCAGCAGGACGGTGGCGAGCGTGGCCATGGTCGGGCGCAGCCCGGCCGGCGCCTCCTCGACGAGCGCCTGCACCAACGGTGGCGTGTCGGACAGCCGCTCGCCGGCGAGCTTCTCGTTGACCAGCCGGCGCAGGTCCATCACGTCGTCGGCCGGCACCGGCCCGGGCAGCTCCACCAGCCGCTGCTCGACCCGCCCGGTGTCCGCGATCATGACGAGCATCAGCCGGGTGGTGGAGATCGGCACCAACTCCAGGTGCCGAACCGAGGAGCGGGCCAGGCTCGGGTACTGCACGACGGCCACCTGCCGGGTCAGCTGGGCGAGCAGTCGCACCGTGCGGTGCACCACGTCGTCGAGGTCGACCGCGCCGACCAGGAAACGCTCGATGGCCCGGCGCTCGGCCGGGCTGAGCGGCTTGACCCGGGACAACCGGTCGACGAAGAGCCGGTAGCCGCGGTCGGTGGGCACCCGGCCGGCACTCGTGTGCGGCTGCCGGATGTAACCCTCCTCCTCCAGCACTGCCATGTCGTTGCGGACCGTGGCCGGGGACACCCCGAGCTGGTGCCGCTCGACAAGCGCCTTGCTGCCGACCGGCTCCTGGGTGGAGACGTAGTCCTCGACGATCGCGCGGAGCACTGCGAGTTTCCGGTCGTCGAGACCCATCCTCCGCACCTCCTGTCGCACGTCGGCCGCCGGCGCCGTAGGCCCCGCCGAGCCGCCCTGGCACTCGACTGTAACGAGTGCCAGTCTACGTCGGCGTACCCGCCGGCGCGATGATCAACGGTGGCCCCGCTGGTGCCGCGTTGCCACGGGCACCTACCGTGACACCCATGACTGAACCTCCTCGCCCTCCCGGCGCGGGTGACCCCGGCAACTATCCGCCGGAGCCGAGTTCGTACCCGTCGGCCGAGCCACCCACCGCACCACTGTCCGGGGCTTCTGGCCCGGGCGGCTATCCCCCGGCCGGTGGCTATCCGCCGCCCACCGGTGACCAGCCGCCGTCGGGTGGCTACCCTCCGGCGGGTGGCTATCCGCCGCCCGGAGGCTATCCGCCCGGAGGCTATCCCGCTGGCGGATATCCGACCGGTGGCGGCCCCGGTGGCGGCTACGCCACCAACGAGGACAAGACCTGGGCGCTTGTCGCGCACTTCGGCGGCGCCGCCGGGATGATCATCAGCGGGGGTGTGCTCGGCTGGATCGGGCCACTGGTGGCGCTGCTGGCCCGCGGCAACCAGTCCCCCACGGCCCGGGCGCACGCCGTGGCGGCGCTCAACTTCCAGCTCATCTGGTCGGTCGTCGGCCTGGTCGGCTGGGTGCTGTCCTGCATCCTGATCGGCTTCCTCGGCGTCGGCGCGGCCATCATCCTCGGTGCCGTGTTCGGCATCATCGCCGGCGTGAAGGCCAACGAGGGTCAGCTCTACCGCTACCCGCTCTCGGCCAACATCATCAAGTGACCCGGGCCGGCCGCTCCCCCGGCCGGTCCGGTGCGCTGCCACCGCACGCCCGGGGCGGCGGCCCGCTCAAGGCAGCAGGTCGCGCACGACCGCGTCGGCGAGCAGTCGCCCACGCAGGGTGAGCACCGCCCGGCCGGCCGCGTACTCGTCGGCGGCCAGCAGGCCCTCGGCCAGGGCCCGCTCGGCGCCGGCCCGTCCGGTGGCGTCGAGCACCGCCAGCGGCAGGCCGCTGGCGAGCCGCAGCCGCAGCATCACGTCCTCCATGTGCGTCTCGTCGGCCGTGAGCACCTCCCGGGCCAGGCCGGGAGACGCGCCAGCGGCCAAGCGCTTGGCGTACGCCGAGGGGTGTTTGACGTTCCACCAGCGCACCCCGCCGACGTGGCTGTGCGCCCCCGGCCCCAGGCCCCACCAGTCCGCGCCGGTCCAGTACAGCAGGTTGTGCCGGCACCGGGCGTCGTCGGTGCGGGCCCAGTTGGAGACCTCGTACCAGGACAGCCCGGCCGCGTCGAGGGCAGCCTCCGCGGCCAGGTAGCGGTCCGCGGCCACGTCGTCACTGGGGTACGCCAGCTCGCCGCGCCGCATCCGGGCGGCGAGCCGGGTGCCGTCCTCGACGATCAGCGCGTACGCGCTGACGTGGTCCACCCCGGCGGCCACCACCTGCTCCAGTGAGGCGGCGAAGTCCTCGGGCCGCTCCCCCGGGGTGCCGTAGATCAGATCCAGGTTGACGTGCTCGAACCCGGCGTCGCGCGCCTCCAGGGCGGCGGCGGTGGCCCGGCCGGCGCCGTGTTTGCGGTCCAGGATCGCCAGCACCCCCGGGGAGGCGGACTGCATGCCCAGCGAGATCCGGGTGTAGCCGGCGGCCCGCAGCAGCTTCAACGATTCCGGGGTGACCGACTCCGGGTTGGCCTCGGTGGTCACCTCGGCGTCGGCGGCCAGCCCCCAGGTGCTGTCGATGCCGTCCAGGATGCGGGCCAGGTCGTCGGCGGGGAGCAGGGTGGGTGTGCCACCGCCGACGAAGACGGTGTCGACCCGGGGCGGCGGGGTGTCGCCGAGCACCCGGGCGGCGAGCGCCAGCTCGGCCAGCACGGTGTCGGCGTACCCCTCGCGGCTGGCGCCGCCGCCCAGCTCGGCCGCCGTGTAGGTGTTGAAGTCGCAGTAGCCGCAGCGGCTGGCGCAGAACGGCACGTGCACGTACACGCCGAAGCCGCGCGCGCCGACCGCAGCGGTGGCGGTGGCGGGCAGCGATCCGTCGACGGGGACGGTCTCACCATCTGGAAGGAGGCCGGGCATGGCCACTAGTGTGCCCGGCATGACCTCTCCCGACGTCCTCGTGCGGGTCGCCACGGCCCGTGGGGTGACCACCCTCACCCTGGACAGCCCGCACAACCGCAACGCGCTCTCCACCGCCCTGATGACCCAGTTGCTGGCCGGGCTGGCGGACGCGGTCGCCGACGAGGCGGTTCGGGTGATCGTGCTCGACCACACCGGCCCGGTCTTCTGCTCGGGGGCGGATCTGAAGGAGACGGCCGCGGCGTACGCCAGCGGGACCGTGCCGGCCGGCATGCTGGCTGATGTGCTCGCGGCGCTCTGGGAGTGCCCGAAGCCGGTGCTGGCCCGGGTGGGCGGGCCGGCGCGGGCCGGTGGGCTGGGCCTGATCGCCGCCGCCGACCTGGCGGTCTGCGCCGACGAGGCGACGTTCGCGTTCACCGAGGTCCGGATCGGGGTGATCCCGGCGGTGATCTCGGCGACCGTGCTGCCCCGACTGCACCCGCGCGCCGCCGCCGAGCTGTACCTGACCGGCGACACCTTCGACGGCCGACGGGCGGCCGAGATCGGCCTGGTCACGGCCTCGGTGCCGGCGGATGGGCTGAACGACGCGGTGCGGCGTTACCGCGACTCGCTGGTGCGCGGCGCGCCCGGCGCGTTGGCCGGCGCGAAGGAGCTGTTGCGCCGGCCGGGCACCGCCGAACTGCGTGCCGACCTGGCCCGGCTGTCCGCCCTGTCGACCGGGTACTTCCTGTCCGACGAGGGGCGCGAGGGGGTCGCGGCGTTCCGGGAAAAACGACCAGCTCGGTGGGTGGCCGCTCTCGACGGTGGTGCCGGTGATCATGCCGGGTAGGACCGGGGGTGCCGGGGGCGCCGCCCTTGGTCGGCGGCGCCCCCGGTTTCCGGTGGGGTCACCAGGCGGTCGCACCGCCGTCGACCGGGTAGTTCGCCCCGGTGATGTACGACGCCCGGTCGGAGGCGAGGAACACCACGAGTTCGGCGACCTCCTCGGGTTGGGCGAACCGCTTGAGCAGCGTCTTGCCCGTGATCGCGTCCCGAGCCGCCTGGTTGTCACCCAGGTCGCGCTCGCTCGCGGGGCTGACGATCGGCCCCGGGCTGACCGCCACCGCGCGGATCCCGTGCGGCGCGCCTTCGAGCGCGAGCTGACGCGTCAGGCCGATGACGCCGGCGTTGGCGGCGGTGTGACCCACCATCGGGGGCACGTGACCGGCGATCAGGCCGGCCATGGACGCGGCGTTGATGATGACGCCACCGCCGCGCTGGACCAGGTGCGGCCAGGCGAACTTCGACACGAAGTACGGAATGTCCAGCTCACCGGTGATGGTGTAGCGCCAGTCCTCGACGGAGAAGTCCGGCATCGGGCCGAAGCGGAGCGCGGCGGCGTTGTTGTAGACCACGTCGAGCCCGCCGTAGACAGCGGCGGCGTCCTCGACGAACGTGCGCACCTGTTCCGGGTCGGTGAGGTCGACCGGCGCGATGCCTGTCATCTCACCGCCGGCGCCGCGGACGAGTTCGACAGTCTCGTCGTTGCCGGCGACCTGGATGTCGGCCCCGACGACCTTCGCGCCCTCGCGGGCGAAGATCTGCGCGGCGACGCGTCCCAGACCGCCGCCGGTGCCGGTGATGAGCACAACCCTGCCGTCGAGCGTTCCCATGGAACTCCTCCTTGCTCCGTGACCCGGCTCGGTCGGCTCCGCGTACCGGGCGGGTAAGTGATTGACATGTCAACCGTAGTAACTCCTTGACCGGTCAATCACTTCCCCCGAGGCCGGGCCGGTGACGCGCACGACAGGCCAGGCGGACACCCACCTCCCGGGCAACGACAACCGGCACCAGACCCCTCGGATTGTCGTTGAGCCACTGTGTGCGGGAGAGACATACGGGCAGGTGAGAGTGGGCCCGAAGCGGGAATGCCTCGATCGGAACGCGCCGGCGGAGCCGGCCCCGAACCGGGACGGAGCCGCCGAGCCGGCTCGGACGACCCGTTGGGCCCGACGGGGACGTACGCTTGGCAGACCTGTCGATCTAAGGGGTGTGGGTGCGAACTCGGGCAGCCGATGCGGGTGGAGTGGTCCTCATCCTCGTCGCCGTGATCGCGATCTGGCTCGTCGTCAGGCAGGTCGGGGGCGGCCTGCGGCTGCCGTTGGCGGCACGCAAGTGCACGGTGCAGGCCGACGGCCGCGTGGCCCTGGACGCCGACCAGATGGCCAACGCGGCCACCATCGCGGCGATCGGCGCACGGCGCGGAATGCCCGAGCGGGCCGTGGTGGTCGCGCTGGCCACCGCGTACCAGGAGTCCGGGCTGCGCAACCTCGCCGACGGCGACCGCGACTCGGTCGGCCTGTTCCAACAGCGGCCGAGTCAGGGCTGGGGCACCTCGGCACAGATCCGCGACCCGCGCTACGCGGCCAACCGGTTCTACGCGGCGCTCAAGAAGGTGCGCGGCTGGGAGAAGATGCGCGTCACCGACGCCGCCCAGCGGGTGCAGCGCTCGGCCTTCCCCGAGGCCTACCAGAAGTGGGCCGACGACTCCGAGGTGCTCAGCCGGGCACTGATGGGCGACGCCACCGGTGCGGTCGCCTGCACTGTGGGGCGTACCCCGGTGATGCACGGGGCGGCGGCGGCCGCGCAGCTCACCCGCAACCTCGTGCTGGACTGGGGGCTGAAGGGTGTCGACCCGAACGACCCGACCGGGCTGACGGTGACCACCGGTGATCCGCGCGACGGCTGGCGGTACGCGCACTGGCTGGTCTCGCACGCCCAGGACCACGGGGTGAAGCGCGTCCGCTTCGGCGACTTGGAGTGGACCGCCCGGGACGGCACCTGGGGGCGGGTGACCGGTCAGCAGAACTCCGGCGGACAGGTCGTGGCCGAGGTGTTCAACGAGGGATGATCGGCCGGATCTCTTAACCGGCAGTGACCGCACAATCGGACAAACCCCTGCAATACCCCCTATTGATCACCAAAATCTCACCGTATGCAACCTTCTCGCTGCACCGGGTTCCCTCCGGGGCCACTCGCGCAACACGCCTTCCCCGACGCATTGGCCAGCGCGTTACGATCGGCGGCCTGTGCCAGAAAAGGTTTCACCTCATGGGGAGGGGTACGACGCGGTGTTCGATTACGGCGACCGGACCGGTTACGAACCGATCAGCGACACTGACCGCAAGGAGTTCCACGAGCAGGGCTTCCTCCTGCTGCGAAACGTCCTGACGGAGGACCACCGGGCGGCGCTGGAGGCGGCTGTCGACCGCGTCTACGCGGAGGAGCAGGCCAAGGGCACCACCAAGAAGGACGGCACCCTGCACCTGCTGGGCTTCCTGGAGCGCGACGAGCTCTTCGGCGAGCTGCTCACCCACCCGATCGCCTTCCCGTACATGTGGGGGCTGGCCGGCTGGAACATCTACACCCACCACAACCACCTGGACGTCACCCCGCCGGCCGCCGAGCCGGAGAAGCCGTACTGGGGTTGGCACCAGGACGGGTACCGGCAGAACTCCGACCCGGAGACGATGGACCCGAACCTGCCCCGCCCGATGTTCTCGCTGAAGGTCGCGTACGTGCTGTCCGACCTCTCCGAGACCGGCCGCGGCGCCACCAAGGTCATCCCGGGCAGCCACCTGAAGAACTCGCTGCCCCGGCCGGCGGACCTCACCGTGCAGAACCCGGACCCGGAGGGCACTGTAGAGATCACCGCCAACCCGGGCGACGCCTTCATCTTCGACCGTCGGCAGTGGCACTCGCGCTCGACGAACCTGTCCACGATCACCCGCAAGATGCTCTTCGTCGGCTACACCTACCGGTGGATCCGCCCGCTCGACGAGCTGCACCCGGACCTGAACGGCGAGTGGTACCGCAACCGCACGCCCGTGCAGCGCCAGCTGATCGGTGAGGGCACCCACACCGCCAACTACTGGGGCATCAACTGGGACGGGTACGTCGACGACGAGATCCCGCTGCGCAAGGAGCTCAAGGAGCGCGGCCTGCTCGACCGGAACATCCCCTGGCTCCGCTGATCACCCGCGTGACCAACGGCCCCCTGCCAACGCTGGCGGGGGGCCGTCGCGTATCCGCGTCCGGGCCACCCGGCACCGCACTGTCGGTAGCCTGACGGGTACGCGAGGTCGGGGACGGCTCTCGCCCGGGTGCGGGTCGCACAGGAGGGCAGCCGCAGTGACGTCCGCTCCGCTCCCCCGGATCCTCCGCCGCCGCGGCGAGCCGGAATATCCGACCTTCCTGGAACTCTTCTTCGACCTGGTCTACATCTTCATGCTGTCCCGGCTCGCCACCAGCCTGGCCGAGAACCTCACCGTCCGGGGTGCGGCGCAGACCGCAGTCCTCCTGCTCGCCGCCTGGTGGGTCTGGGTGCTCACGGCGTGGCTCACCGACCTGTTCGACCCCCGACTGCCGATCATCCAGGCGACAGTCCTGCTGGTCATGCTCGGCACCCTGCTGATGGCGATCGCGACACCGTACGCCTTCGGCCGGTACGGGTGGCTGTTCGTCGCCGCGTACTTCGGCATCCACCTGGTCCGGGACGCCGTCCTGATCCCCGGCACCCGGGTGAACCGGCCCATCCAGGCGCGGAGCATCAGGGTCTTCTTCTGGTTCGGCGTCACTGTGACGCCCTGGGTGGCCGGGGCGTTCGTGGACGAGACGGCCCGACTGGTGCTCTGGTCGCTCGCGGTGGCTGTCGACCTCGGCTCGGCACGGATCGGCTGGCCGACGCCGAGGCTGGGGCGTACCGAGCTGGCCAGCCAGATCTTCACCGGAATGCACCTCTCCGAGCGGCACCGGGCGATCTTCATCGTCGCGCTCGGCGAGCTGATCCTGAGCACCGGCAGAGGGCTGGCCGGCAGCGGGTTCACCGCCGGTCAGGTGACCACCTGCGCTGTCGCGTTCGTCAGCGCGGTCCTGCTGTTCCAGCTCTACTTCCAGCGCGTCCGGCGGATCCTGGCGCCACCGAGCGTCGCGACGGTGGAGCGGGTCCGCCCCGGCACCTCCACCTCGTACACCCATCTGGTCATGGTGGCCGGGGTGGTGCTGGTCTCGACAAGCACCGCGCTGGTCATCGACAGGCCGTTCGGTCGCACGTCGGTGGAGCTGATGGTGGCCATCCTCGGCGGACCGGTCCTGTTCCTGCTCGGCAGCGTGCTGTTCGATGCCGTGGTGACCGCCCGGGTCCTCTGGTCCCGGGTGCTGGCGATCCTGGCGCTGGCGATCGTGCTGCTGTGCGCCCTGGCCGCGCCCTCCATGATCCGGCTGCCGCCGCTGACCGTCCTGGTGGTGGCGAACCTGGTGCTGCTGCTCACCCTGCTCGGGGAGGCGCTGGCGGCACGTCGCGAACCGGTCGAGGCCGCCGCACCGGCACGATGAGGGGTGTCAGTGCAGCATCGGCGGTGCCGGCGTACGGGCGTGTCGCCGGGTGCTGACCAGGTTCGCCACGGCGATCAGCGCCAGCACCGTCGTGGCGAGCAGCGCGACCATAACCGGTGGCAGCAGGGGCGCGGCCGGCGCCAGACACGCCAGCAGCACCACGCCGGCCAGTCGGGACCGCGAGATCCGTCCGAAGACCGTGAAATCGAGTACGCCCCGCCCGAGCAGGTACAACGCGGGGCCGCCGAGGATGACCGCGGCCCACGACGGCGGAGTCTCGCCCCACGGGCGGTCCACCACCAGTTGACTGGTGACCGCCGCGCCGGAGATTCCCGCCACCATGATCAGATGGGTGACCGCGGCGGACTGGGTGAGCAGCGCCGGGTTCGTCGACCGGGCGATCGCGTCGGTCAGCAGCTCACCGGCACGGTAGATGTAGATCCGCCACATCAACACCACAGTGCCGAACACCACGAGCAGCGCCCCGCCGCGCTCCAGCGTGTACTCGCTCATGCTGAAGGTCATCCCGGTCACGAAGATCGACACACCGAGCGCGATGATGACGAACTGCCGGTAACGCTCGGCCACCCGCGCGTCGACAAGCCGCCAGTCACTCGGCCGTGAGCGGCCGATCCCGGGCAGCGGCCAACCGAGAGCACCCGCGGCGTACTCGACGACGATCACGAGCGCCCAGATCGGCAACTGACCCGAACCGCCGACGAGCGCCCCGGCGATCCAGCCGACGCCGGCGATGGACTTCCAGGCCTGGATCCGGATCGTCGAACGCGGCACGGTCCGGCCCGAGACGACAATGACGTAGTAGGCGGTGGTGCTGAGGGGGATGACCAGGTAGGTGATCGCGAAGAGCAGCGCGTGATCGCCGTACGCGTCGGCCGCGGCCGCCGCCAACAGCAGGCTGGCCGCCGCCACCCCGATGAGATGCGCCTGCCCGGACGGGCGGGTCAGGTCGATGGTGTCGGCCGTCCACACGGTCAACGCCCAGATCATCGTGAACGCGAGCAGGAGCACCAGCGTCTCGGCGAGGCCGGTCCAGGTCAGATCCTCGGCCAGCATTGTCGCCAAGGTGGCCAGGGCGAAGACGTACACGAGGTCGAAGAAGAGCTCCAGGAACGCCGGACGCCGCAGGCCCGGGTCGGTTGGTGCCGCCGCGGCGGCACCGCCGTCCGTTGCCATCGACATCACGCACCACCCGACCCCCCGCCGCACACCCCCGGTGGGGACGATACGGGCAGCGGCCCGCTGTCGACCCCGTCATCCGGGTCTTCGGGCCGAACCCGGTGGCCTGCCCGTCGACCATCGCGGCCCGGACCGGGGGCGCGGGGGCCGTGCGGCCCGGACCGGGGCGCGGGGCGTCGCAGCCCGCGGTCAGCCGCGGGGGGCGAGGCGGCGTCGGACTTTGTCCCGGAGCTTGTCCGGCAGGTCCTCCGCGTCGAGCAGCCGGGGCAGCAACTCCGGCTCCATGGTCATCGCCCGGAACACCTCGCCGATGGTGACCCCGTGCGCGGGTCGTTCCACCACCTCGACCGGGTCGCCGGCGCCCACCTCACCTTCGCGCAGCACCCGCAGGTACGCCCCCGGCGTGGCGCGGACGGTGAAGCGCCGAATCAGGTCGGGCACACCCCAGAAACCGGCGAACGTCGTGCACGGGGTGCGCGGTACCGTCACCTGGAGCAACGCCGTGCCGACGGCCCACTGCTCGCCGACGACCGCGCCTGTCACATCGACCGCGTAGGTGGTCAGATTCTCACCGAAGCCGCCCGGACGGATGGACCGGCCGATCTCGGCCGCCCACCACGCGGCGTCCTCCTCGGCGTACGCGTAGACGGCCTTGTCCGGCCCGCCGTGCACGGCCCGCTCGCCGATGAAGTCACCTGCCACACCCTCGGTGAGCAGCGACACCGGGCCATCCACCGGCCGCTTGTCGATGCCGCTGCGACCGCTCGGGTCGCCGGCCCACTCCGCCTCGGTCACCACGCCGATGTTCACCGCTGCCACCCTGCCCGTCATGACGGTCAGCCTAAGGCCTGCTTCACAAGGGCGGTCGTGCCGAGGCGGGCCATGGTCAGCCCTTGACGGCGCCGGCCACCAGACCGGAGACCATCCGGCGCTGCACCAGCAGGAAGAAGATGATGACCGGCAGGGTGAACAGGGTGGACGCGGCCATCACCGGCCCCCAGTTGGTGTCGTCCCGGCCGAAGAAGAACGTCATCGCCACCGGCAGCGTGTAGCTGCCCTGGTCGTTGATGAACGTCAACGCGAAGATCAGCTCGTTCCACGCCGTGATGAAGGAGAAGATGCTGGTGGCCACCAGGCCGGGCGCGACAAGCGGAAAGAGGACCCGGCGGAAGGTCTGGACCCGGCTGGCGCCGTCGATGGCCGCCGCCTCCTCCAATTCCTTGGGCACCGCGGCGACGAAGCCGCGCAGCATCCAGACCGCGAACGGCAGCGAGAAACCGAGGTACGTGAGGATCAGGCTGGGCAGGGTGTTGTAGAGCCCCAGCCGCTGGATCATCAGGAACAGCGGGATGACAAGCGCCTCCAGCGGGATCATCTGCACCACCAGCAGCATGATCAGGAAGCTGGTCCGCAGCCGGAACCGGAACCGGGCCACCGCGGTCGCGGCGAGCAGTGCCACCAGGCCGCTGAGCACCACTGTGGAGACGGCGACCAGCGCGCTGTTGAGGAAGAAGTCGAGGAAGCTGACGCCGGGGATCAGGTTGCCGGTCAGGATCTCCCGGTAGTGCGCCAACGTCGGGTGGGTCGGCACCGGCTGCGGGGTGGCCGAGAAGATCTCGTTGCTCGGCTTCAGCGAGGTGGAGATCATCCAGTAGACCGGGAACGCCGCGAAGAGCGCGACAAGCAGCCCGGCGGCGTTGAGGGCGACCTTCTTCACGACTCGTCCTCCTGCCTGAGCACCATCCGTACGTAGAAGCCGGTGACCACGAGCAGGATCAGCGTGAGGATCACCGCGATGGCCGCGCCGAGTCCGTACTTCGGCGGCGGGGAGAAGGCTTCGGCATACGAGTAGATGGCGAGCATGAACGTCGGGCGGTCCTGGGTGCCGCCGGCCAGCACGAACTGCTGGGTGAACACCTTGAAGTCCCAGATGGTGGAGAGCACGATCAGGATCCCGAAGACCGGGCGCAGCAACGGGAAGGTGATCTTCCAGAAGACCCGCCAGGGGCTGGCGCCGTCCACCCGGGCCGCCTCGTGCAGCTCGCTCGGCACGCTCTTGAGGCCGGCCAACACGCTCACCGCGATGAACGGGAACGAGTGCCAGACCACCACCAGGGTGAGGATGGCGAAGAAGAGCAGTGGCGAGTTGAACCAGCCGTAGCCGGTCCAGTCGCTCCGACCGAAGAGGCTGCTGGAGAGCCCGTCCGGCAGCGCGTTGAACAGCCACGTGACGAGGCCGCTCGTGTCGTCGAAGATCCACTTCCAGACGATGGTGCCGGTCAGCGCCGGCGTGGCCCAGGCGAGCATCACGCAACTGGCCACGAATGTCGCCATCTTGCGGCCGAGCCGGTTGAGCAGCAGCCCGACAAGCGTGCCGAGGACCATCGTGAGCAGCACGTTGGCCGCGGCGAACAGGACCGTGTTGCGCAGCACGGTCAGGAAGAACGGATCGGAGAGGATGTCGGCGTAGTTGCCGAGCCCCACCCACGGCCACTCCCGATCGCCGCGCAGTTGCCGCACGGAGTTCAGCCGGTAGAAGGACATCACCACCACCTGGCCGAGCGGCCAGAGCAGCAGCACCCCGATGATCAGCAGGGCGGGCAGGAGCAGCAGGTAGGGCAGGCGGTCCACCCGGCGACGCCGCCGCGCGGGGGTCTCCCGCGCGGCGGCCGCCTCCGGCACCTCGGTCAGCGTGGTCACTTGGCGTTGAGGATGCTTTCCATCTCACCGGCCGCGTCGGCGGTAGCCTTCTCGACCGTCTTCTGACCCTTCATGACCGAGCTGTTCATCGCCTGGGTCACCGTCTTGGTCCGGCTGACCTCCACCCACTTCGGGGTGAGCGGCGTGAGCTTGGTGTTCCGCATGGTGGTGGCGAACGCCGCCATCACCTTGTCCTTGGCGTACGCGTCGCTGGAGACCAGATCCTGGTAGACCGGGAAGAAGCCGAGGCTGCTCGCGAAACTCTGCGCGTTCTTCTTGTTCAGCAGCACTGTCAGGTAGTCCCAGGCCAGGTCCTGCCGCTCGCTGTCCTTCCAGATCGCCACATCCGAACCGCCCGCGAAACCGGGGGCCGCCTTGCCGTCCGGGCCGGGGATCGGGAACGTACCCCAGACCTTCTCGATCTCGGGGTTGTCCTTCTTGATGGCGCCCTGCTGCCAGCTACCGGCGAAGGCCATCGCGGCCTTGCCGGTGGCGAACTGCGTGCGCGCGTCGATCTCGTTCCAACCCGCCGCCGCCGGCGGGGCGACCTTGTGCACTGTCACCAGGTCGGTCCAGAACTTGACGGCCCGCTGCGCCTCCGGCGTGGTGTAGCCGGACTTCCAGGTGCCGCCCTGGTTGCTGGCGATCTCGCCGCCGGCACCCCAGAGGAAGGAGTAGAACGGCAGCTCGGAGTTGCCCGGCAGCGCGATGCCGTAGGTGCCCTTCTTCTTCGCCTGCACGGCCTTGGCCACAGTGACCAGCTCGTCCCAGGTCTTCGGGGGCTGCACGCCGGCCTCGGCGAACCAGTCGGTGCGGTAGTAGATGGCGCGCACACCCGCGTACCACGGCACGCCGTACTGCTTGCCGTCGAGCTGCGCGTTGCGCACCAGGTCCGGCAGCAGATCCTTGCCGTCGGCCCAGCCGCCCATCCGACCACTCACGTCGGCGAGCGCCTCCTGGGCAGCCCAGCCCTGGGTCTCGGTGTTACCCAGCTCGGTGATGTCCGGGCCCTCTCCCCCGGCGAGCGCGGCCTGGAACTTCTTGGGCGCCTCTAGCCAGGGAATGTACTGCACCACCACGTCGGTGTCGGGGTGCTTCTGGCGGAACTCGGTCTCGACGGAATCGAGGAAGGTGTTCTGCGCGTCGCCGCCCTCGCCCATCATCCAGACCGTGAGCTTGCTGTCGTCGGCCGCGTCCTCACCGGAACCCCCGCAGCCGGTCAGCACCATCGCGGCCGAGGCCACCATGGCGGTGACCGGGGCCAACCGCTTCCACCTGTTCACGCCACTTCTCCCCTCGCGCCGCCTGGAACTAACCTTCTCCGCCGCACCCTAGTACGGAGAATTCTTTTACGACAGTGGGCGGGACCGGTCAAAGCGTCGCGACCGTATCGCACAGGCCGGACGAACAACGCTCCACCATGGGGCCAAAGCCGGGCAGATGCCACGAAAGAGCGCCCGGCTCAAGGCCGGGCGCTCTTTCCGTCGTGCTGTCCTGCGGTGGTACTGCCTCGCCAGGTGATGCCAGGTCGTTATCGGGTGACGCGGCGGCGGCCACCCACACCGGCCACCAGCGCGACCGCGATCGCGGCAACCACCACCTGCACCAGCAACTCGGCCCAGTCGATGCCGCTCGTCTCGGTCGCGATGCCAACGGCCCGCGCGAGCACGGTGCCGAGCAGGGCCGCGCCGATACCGATCAGCAGGTGCAGCCAGATCGGCATGTTCTGCCGGCCCGGAACGACCAGGCGGCCGAGCGCGCCGACGATGAGACCAACAACGATCGCAGTGATGATGCCCCAGACGGTGAGCTCCACGGCCACCCTCCTTCAAAAGAATGTCTGTCACACGAGGTGTGTGCTTCCTGTCGTGACCGCTAAGTGCCCGCCCCGTGGAAAATCCAAACCGACTCCAGCCACCAAACGATCACGACCTGGCCGACAAGAACACGTTCCACCGACCCCGGTCATCCAGCCACCCGCCCCCACCGGACCAGACCACGCCAGGCCAGGCCGAGCCAGGCCGGGGCACACGATGATCGACACGAGTTCCTTGATACCGCGGCATCAAGCCCGGCGGGACAGCCCGCTTTCCTGAAAACGGAGTGGATCACGACGCCCCGATAGGGCGCTGCTACGCGTGGGGCGGGGTGGCTGTCTTCGCGGCTGGTGTCTGGTCGAACTCGTCGCGGTTGCGGGCGATGTCTCCTTGGTGGCTACGGACCCAGTGCACGAGTCCGTCCACGGCCTCGCTCAGTGAGCGGCCGAGCGGCGTCAGGGCGTATTCCACTCTCGGGGGTACTTCCGGGTATGCGGTTCTGGTCACCAACCCGTCGCGGGTGAGGGCGCGCAGTGTCTGGCTGAGCATCCGCTGGGAGATGCCGGCGACCTGCTCGTGCAGCGCGGTGAAGCGCAGCGGGCCGGATGCCAGGACCGTGATGGTCAACAGCGTCCACTTGTCGCCCGCCCGCGCCAGCACATCGCGGACGAGCTCGATCGTCTGGACGCAGTCCGGCGCGACCCCGCGCTGCGCGAGTTCGGTACCACGGAAGCTTGTCACGGTTCTCTGTTTCCCACGCGTCAGTAGCTGACTTCAAAGTGCGTACGGGAGAGCCGGACTAAAACCGGCGGACGCACGTTTCTTACTGATCGTAACCGACGTGCGGCCGCGCCTTCGCGGCCGTGACAACGGGAGGACAACATGGCCCGGCACGACACCTTCTCGATCTCGCGGCACCTCGACGTGCCGCCCGGCGAGGTCTTCACCGCGTTCGCCGACACCGCGATCAGGCGGCGGTGGTTCCGGCTTCCCGGCAGCGAGGCTTCCTACGAGCACGACTTCCGGGTGGGCGGCGGCGAGACGGCGCGCAGCACCTACACCGGGATGGACACCGCGCCCGAAGAGCTGGAGTACCGGTCGCGATACATCGACATCGCGGGCACCCACCAGCTCGTCTACGGCTACGAGGCCGTCGTCGACGGCGAACTGCGATGGACCTCGCTGGTCACCGTCCAGCTCGACGCCGAGACGGATGGAACCCGCCTGGAATGGATCGAGCAGGTGGCATTTCTCAGATACCCGGGCGACGGCAGTTCGGACCTGGCGCATCTGCGTGGCGCGAGCGTGCTGCGGCTGAACGGCCTCGAGGCGGCCCTGGACGGAGGTGACGCCTCGCCATGCCCTCCGATACGTCCAACTACAGACAGACGGTGAACGCGCCAGCGGGAAGAACGTCGATGGGCGCCCGACCTGTCGGTCGGGCGCCCATCGGAGGTGGGGTGGTGGTACGGGAACTGGTAGGTGTTACCGGGTCACTCGGCGGCGGCCACCAACGCCAGCCACCAGGGCGACCGCGATCGCGGCAACCACGACCTGCACCAGCAACTCGCCCCAGTCGATGCCGCTCGTCTCGGTCGCGATGCCAACGGCCCGCGCGAGCACGGTGCCGAGCAGGGCCGCGCCGATACCGATCAGCAGGTGCAGCCAGATCGGCATGTTCTGCCGGCCCGGAACGACCAGGCGGCCGAGCGCGCCGACGATGAGACCAACAACGATCGCAGTGATGATGCCCCAGACGGTGAACTCCACGGTCGCCCTCCTTCAAAGAATGTTCGACACACGATGTGTGCTTCCTGTCGTGACCGCTAAGTGCCCGACCCGCCGAAAGCCCAAACCGACTCACCGCGAAGAAGAACGCCGTTCGTCGATGCCTCACTGGTGCGTCGGTTGACGCGGCAGCGCGTCCACACAGGTAGAAGCCCATCTCGTCGACCCGTGCACCGCACGGCAGCGCCAGAAAATTTTCCGTAGCAGGCGATCGCGCCGCCGAACGGAGGCACCCGACCGGCAACCAGGACGAGCCGATGGACGGACCGGACCAGGAGGCGGAACGGGCGAGAAGACATGCCTGCGCCCCTGGTACGGGCGGCCGGCCCGGAGCCCTCCGGCCGCCGCGCCACCCAACCCGACCGGAGCACCCGGGACAGCCAAGATCCGCGCAACTACGGAGAAACTGCTGCCTCAACCGAGGTCGAGACAGCAGTTTCCCCGTAACTGGGTAGATCATGGCCCACGCCGGCATCGAGCGCGGGAGCGGGACGCGCGCGGGGGCGTTACTTCTTTCCGGCGGCCTTGCCGTCGCCGGAGTCGGAGGAGAGGGCGGCGATGAAGGCCTCCTGCGGCACCTCGACGCGGCCGACCATCTTCATCCGCTTCTTGCCTTCCTTCTGCTTCTCCAGCAGCTTGCGCTTACGGCTGATGTCACCGCCGTAGCACTTGGCGAGCACGTCCTTGCGGATCGCCCGGATGGTCTCCCGGGCGATGACCCGGCTGCCGATTGCCGCCTGGATGGGCACCTCGAACTGCTGGCGCGGGATGAGCGTACGCAGCTTGGCGGCGATGGTGACGCCGTAGTTGTACGCCTTGTCCTTGTGCACGATGGCGCTGAACGCGTCCACCGGCTCGCCGTGCAGCAGGATGTCCACCTTCACCAGGTCGGACGCCTGCTCGCCGGAGGGCTCGTAGTCGAGCGAGGCGTAGCCCTTGGTGCGGCTCTTCAACTGGTCGAAGAAATCGTAGATGATCTCCGCGAGGGGCAGCGTGTAGCGCAGCTCCACCCGGTCGGCGGACAGGTAGTCCATGCCGAGCAGGGTGCCGCGTCGACCCTGGCAGAGTTCCATGACCGCGCCCACATAGTCGTTGGGCGTCAGTACGGTGGCCCGGACCACCGGCTCGTACACCTCGGCGATCTTGCCGGTGGGGTACTCGCTCGGGTTGGTCACGACGATCTCCGCGCCGTCGTCGGTGATGGCCCGGTAGACGACGTTGGGCGCGGTGGAGATCAGGTCGAGGTTGTACTCGCGTTCCAGCCGCTCCCGGATGATCTCCAGGTGGAGCAGGCCGAGGAAGCCGCAGCGGAAACCGAAGCCGAGCGCGCCGGAGGTCTCCGGCTCGTAGTCCAGGGCGGCGTCGTTGAGCTTGAGCTTGTCCAGTGCCTCGCGCAGGTTCGGGTAGTCGGACCCGTCGATCGGGTAGAGGCCCGAGT
This sequence comes from Micromonospora sp. NPDC049230, assembly GCF_040647875.1. Lineage (NCBI taxonomy): Bacteria > Bacillati > Actinomycetota > Actinomycetes > Micromonosporales > Micromonosporaceae > Micromonospora > Micromonospora sp. NPDC049230. The sequence goes on along the minus strand of NZ_JBEZCZ010000061.1, from coordinate 2,796 downwards.
AGACCATCGGCTTCGGGTCCTTGTAGCCACCCAGCGCCTCGGCCGCCGGCCGGCTGTTGATGGTGACGGTGTCACCGACGCGGGACTGCCGGACGTCCTTCACACCGGTGATCAGGTAGCCGACCTCACCGACGCCGAGCGCCTCGGCCTTGACCATCTCGGGTGAGATGACGCCGATCTCCAGCAGCTCGTGCACGGCCCCGGTGGACATCATCTTGATCCGGTCCCGGGCGCTGATCCGGCCGTCGATGACCCGGACGTACGTGACGACGCCGCGGTAGACGTCGTACACCGAATCGAAGATCATCGCCCGGGCGGGCGCCGCGGCGTCGCCGACCGGCGGGATGAACTGCCGGACGATCTCGTCGAGCAGGTGCGGCACACCCTCGCCGGTCTTGCCGGAGACGCGGATGCAGTCGGCGGGGTCGCCGCCGATCAGGTGGGCCAGCTCCTCGGCGTACTTCTCCGGCTGGGCGGCCGGCAGGTCGATCTTGTTGAGCACCGGGATGATGCGCAGGTCGTTCTCCAGGGCCAGGTAGAGGTTGGCCAGGGTCTGCGCCTCGATGCCCTGCGCGGCGTCGACGAGCAGGACGGCGCCCTCGCAGGCGGCCAGCGACCGGGACACCTCGTAGGTGAAGTCGACGTGCCCCGGGGTGTCGATCATGTTGAGCACCGCGTGCTCGCCGGCCCGCTCGCCGTCCCGGATCGTCCACGGCATGCGGACGGCCTGGCTCTTGATGGTGATGCCGCGCTCGCGCTCGATGTCCATCCGGTCCAGGTACTGGGCGCGCATCTGCCGGGGGTCGACCACGCCGGTGAGCTGCAACATCCGGTCGGCCAGGGTCGACTTCCCGTGGTCGATGTGGGCGATGATGCCGAAGTTCCGGATGCGACCGGGGTCGGTGGCACCAGGGGCGTTCGCGCCGGGATCGAGCTTCGGTGGCACAGCGGTCCGTTCTGGTCGGCTGACGTGAACAGGCCGGCGCGCCGCCGACCCCCTCTATGTTCCCACGCCGCCGGGGTAGGTCCGCTGCGCGGGCGATGGATCGACCTGAGAACCCCTCACTCCAGCGGTGGCTCGACGAAGAGCGCTGCCAGCCGGGGCAGCCGACGACGGGCCTCCTCCTCGTCGTCGAAGTCCCAGAAGTCGTTGAGGTCCGGCATCCGCACCGGGTCGCGGTCCGCCGGCAGTTCGGTCGCGGTGGCCTTGCGGTACGCGTCCCAGGGCACCGACAGCATCCGCTCGGCGGAGAACTCCTCACCGCTGAGCGAGGCCGCCCGCACCTGGGGCAACTCGGCCAGAGAGTCCGGTTCGGCGACCGCCCGGGCGAAGACCGCCCGCCCCTGGGTCATCAGCCACCCCCGGAAGTGCTCGAAGCCGTCGGCCGAGGCGCCACCGTTGATCAGGTACGCCGCGCCCCACAGATCCGCCTTGTGCGAGGCGGCCAACACCCGCGTCTGGTGCCGCGCGTACCCGATGATGTCCTCCGGATCGCGCGCGGCGAGCAGCGCGACGGCCCGGGCGGCGACCGGCCCGGGCTCTCCCCCACCACCGGCCCGAGCCTCGTCGATCAACTGCCAGAAGTCCTCGGTCCTCATGGCTTGGCAGTCTGGCAGTGTCGCCGTGCGTCGCGCACGTACCCCGGGGCAGCATGGTGGGGTGTCCCCTTCCTCGCTGCCGCCGTACCACGCGAGTGCGCTGCGCCCGTCGTGGCCGACGCTCCCGACGGCGCTGCGGGCCGCGGTCGCGAACCGGCTGGGCGCACCGGTGGTCACCGCCCGGGTGGCGGGCGCGGGCTTCACCCGCGGCTTCGCCGCGGTGCTCGACACCGCCGACGGCGGCCGGGCCTTCGTGAAGGCGGCACCCGCCGCCGAGCAACCGCATCTGGTCGACTGGTACGCCCGAGAGGCCGCGATCCTGGACCGGCTGCCGGCCGGCCTGCCGGCGCCCCGCCCCCGGTGGACCCTGTCGGCGGCGGGCTGGTTCGTGCTCTGCACCGACGCCGTCGACGGCCACACCCCGCACCTGCCCTGGGTGCCCGCCGAGTTGGACGCGACCCTCTCCGCGTACGCCGAGGTCGCCGCCGCCCTGGCCGACCCGCCGGCCGAGTTGACAGCACTCGGCCTGCCGCGCCTGGCCGACCTGGCCCGGTCGGACATCCTCTGGTGGGAGGAGGTCGCCGCCGGTCGCGAACCGACCCCCGCACTGCCGCCCCCGGTCCGAGGCCGGCTGCCCGAGTTGGTGGCGCTGGAGTCCCTCCTTCCCCGCTACGCCGATGCGGCGACCGGCCTGGTCCACGGTGACCTGCGGGTCGACAACGTGCTGATCGACGCGCACGGCCGGGCCTGGTTCTGCGACTGGACCTGGGTCTGCTCCGGGCCAGCCTGGTTCGACCTGGCCGGCCTGCTGCTCACCGCGTACGCCAGCGGGCTGGACGCCGACCGGCTCTTCGCCACGCACCCGGCGACGGTGGGTGCACCCCCGGACGCACTGGACGCGACCCTTGCCGCGCTGGCCGGCTACTACCTCACCGGTGCCGCCGCGGCACCGCCGACAGCCTCGCCGCACCTGCCCGCCCACCAGCGGTGGAGCGGTGAACAGCTGCTCGACTGGCTGGCTCGCCGGCAGGGCTGGCGGTGACACAGCCCGGCGGGCCGACGGCCCGGCCCGGCGACGACCCGGCCCGGCGACGACCCGGCCCGGCCCGGCGGCCCGGCGGCCCGGCGGCCCGGCGGCCCGGCGGCCCGGCGGCCCGGCGGCCCGGCGGCCCGGCGGCCCGGCGGCCCGGCGGCCCG
>NZ_JBEZCZ010000060.1:0-32993 GCF_040647875.1 Micromonospora sp. NPDC049230 | reverse complement strand
TATAAATCATAATTGGCACTGGCTTTACAAGCACCCTGTTGAGTTCTCAAAGAACAACCACACACCGACCAGAAGCCCCACCTCAGTGGAACCCCGTTTCGGGGCAACCGCTCAAACCTACTTGGTCGAACTTTCATTGTCAACCTCATGTTCGAGGTGATCAATTTGGTTCGTCCGGACCCACGATGACGCACGCCGTGTCCGGCGGTCGTTACTGTCGTGGGAAGCCGCAGACCGGCCGATCACCGCTTCGCGGCTCTCCGCCCGGCTCCTGCCGGCTTCAGAACTCTACCCGGTCGGCTTCGCGTTCGCAACTCCGTATCCGGAGTGTTCCGCACCGCCCGATCCTCAGTCTCGCTCGGCGTTTCCGCCACGAGCCTGGCGCCCGTTCTCGGCCAGTTTGTCCGGCCTCCCCCGTGCAGAGAGAAAGTTACGCGGATGGCCCGGAGAAGGCAAATCAAGGTTCATCACTGGTTCGGATCGATCGGAACCTGGTGGCGCCCGGCGCACCCGGCGACGCGGGTCGTCCAGACGTGCCAGAGTGTCAGACATGGATGAGTCCGGGGTCGGCACCAGGGTGCTCGCCGAGGAGTCGCTACTCGGCGTTCTTCTGCCGTTCTGGCAGGTGGTGATCGGTGCGGTGGTGCTTGTCGTGCTGGTGCTCTCGGTGGGACGACTGGCCCGACGGGGCAAATCCCGAATGACCACCGCGCTGCTGGTGACCGCCGCGGTCATCGCCGGGTTCGCGGTGATCGGCGTCCTCCTCGAGGGCTGAGGCTCAGAGCCGCCGGTTGGCCAGGCTGGGCAACTCGGCCCGGATCGCGGCAAGCCGGTCGAGGTCCAGGTCGACGACGGACACCCCGGGGCCGTCCGGCAACTGGGTGAGGACAGTCCCCCAGGGGTCGACCACCATGCTGCGTCCGAAGCAGGTGCGACCCGGGTCGTGATCGCCGGTCTGGCCAGCCGCCGCCACGAAGCACTGGTTCTCGATGGCCCGGGCTCGCAACAGAACCTCCCAGTGGTCCCGGCCGGTGTGCGTCATGAATGCGGCGGGAACCACCAGCAGCTGTGCGCCACCGTCGGTGGCGAGCAGTCGGTACAACTCCGGGAAACGCAGGTCGTAGCAGATCGACAGGCCGACTCGTACGCCCTCGATGTCCACCACCACCGGTTGGGCTCCCGGCGAGACACTCGCCGACTCACGGTAGGAGACCCGCCCGGGGATTTCCACGTCGTACAGGTGGATCTTGCGATAGCTCGCGGCAAGGTGGCCCGCGCGGTCGAAGACGAGCGACGTGTTCCAGGTGTGCTCCGGGTCCGGGCCGGCCTCGTGGAAGGAACCCGCCACCACCCAGATCCCGAGCCGCCGGGCGATCTCGGAGAAGAACGTGCCCACCTCGCCGTCCACCGGCTCCGGCTCGGGCATCCCGGTGGCCGGGCCGAGATAGTCGACGTACTCCGGTAGAACGGCGACGTCCGCGCCGCCGGCGGCCGCGCGGTCCAGCAGGACCTCCGCGGCGGCCAGATTGGCCTTGCGGTCCTCCCGGGCGTTCAGCTGGCAGACGGCGACGCGCATGAGCACAGGGTACGGCGGGAAGGGCCGCTCGGACAGCGTCAGAGGCTGGCCAGCACCAGCGCACCGGCGGCGAAGCCGAGCCCGGCGATCTGGACCGCGCGCAGCCGCTCCCGGTCGACGGCCAGGGCCAGCAACACGGTGCTGGCGGGGTAGAGCGCCGCGACAGCCGCGACGATGCTCAGGTGACCACGGGCGGCTGCGGCCAGGAAGAGGGCGTTGGCGCCACTGTCGAGCAGACCGGCGACCGCGGCCCAGCCCAACACCCGTCGCCCGAGGCGCAGCCGCACCCCGGTGCCGACGGCCAGCGCGAGGCCGAACGCGATGGAGCTTGCCCGCACCGCCGCCACCGGCCACATGCCGGCGCTCTCGTCGGCCTGGCCGAGGAGGGTGTAGAAGATGCCGAACAGCGCCCCGGCGGCGAGGGCGAGCCCGATCAGCCGTGCCGGAACGGCGCGCCGTCCGCCGCTCTCCCCCAGGCTGACCAGGGCGATCGCCAGCACCGCCAGGCCCGCGCCGGTCAGCGCCAGGGCACCCGGGAAGGACGCGGTGAAGAGGCCGGCGATGATCGGCACCACCGCGGCGGTGATCGCGGTGACCGGTGCCACCACGACCATCATCCCGCTGGCGAGAGCCCGATAGAGCAGCACGACGCCGCCAGCGCCGGCGAGCCCGGCGAGAAGCCCCCAGCCGATGTCGCCGAGGTGCGGGGTGCCGGGCACGACAAGCACCAGCACGGCGAGCAGCGGGACACTCAGCAGTTGGGAGATCACTGTGACGGCAATCGGGTCGGCCTGCCGGGACGCCTTGCCGCCGGAGAAGTCGGCAGTGCCGAACGCGACGGCGGACAGCGCGGCCAGGACAATGGGTAGCATGTATCTGTCGTACCACAATAGTGACCGCGAGGGATAGTTTAATGACCGAGTCGGGAGCGGATCGGGTGGGCGCGGTGACCGCCGCGGTGGCCCGACAGGTACGCGAGCTACGGGCCCGCCGAGGCTGGTCGTTCGACGAGTTGGCCGGTCGGTCCGGGGTGAGCAAGGGAATGCTCGTGCAGATCGAGGGTGCGCGCACCAACCCGAGCGTCGGCACGCTGTGCCGGGTCGCCGACGCGTTCGGCGTCAACATCGCGCAACTCCTCGAACCGGCCGAGGAGCGGGCCGTGAAGATCACCTCAGCGGACGAGGCGCCCGTGCTCTGGCAGGGCGAGCACGGCGGCGCGGCCCGCCTGTTGAGTGGGTTGGGCGAGCCGGACCTCGTCGAACTCTGGGACTGGCGACTACTGCCCGGAGAGGCGCACCTGTCCCTCGACCATCCGCGCGGCACCCGTGAGGTGCTGCACATCCTGGACGGCACGGTGATTGTCCGGGTCGGCGGTCAGGACCATCCCGTCCGCGCCGGCGAGACCATCGAGATTCACGCCGACCGAGAGCACGGCTACCGCAACGACAGCGACGAGCCGGCTCTACTGGTGATGGTGGTCGTCACCCCGTCGGGCGAATGGGACCGCCGGACGCGATCACGCCGGCCGCGTCAGGAGTAGGGCCTGTGGTCGAAGTCCTCGGTCGAGCCAAGGGCTTTGGCCACGGGCCCTGAGCGGCCGGCGTGACGTCGGAGGATCAGGCCGACTTCTCCTCGCGGTCCCGCCGGGCACGACGCCCGGTGAACTCGCGCGGAACGATCGTCGGGTTGACGTTTTCCAGGACCACCTCACGGGTGATCAACACCCGGGCGGCGTCGGGGTTGCTCGGCACCTCGAACATCGCGGAGAGCAGCACTTCCTCGATGATGGCCCGCAGACCACGTGCACCGGTGCCCCGCAGCATCGCCTGGTCGGCGATCGCCTCTAGCGCCGGCTCGTCGAACTCGAGCTCGACCCCGTCCAGCTCGAACAGGCGCTGGTATTGCCGGACCAGGGCGTTGCGCGGCTCGGTGAGGATCCGCACCAGGGCGCTGCGGTCCAGACTGCGCACGTTTGTGATCACCGGAAGCCGGCCCACGAACTCCGGGATCAACCCGAACTTGAGCATGTCTTCCGGCATGACCTGGCTGAAGATGTCGTCGGTCGACCGCTCCGACACCGACCGGAGCCGGGCGCCGAAGCCGGTGCCGCCCTGCCCGGTGCGGGACTCGATGATCTGGTCGAGACCGGCGAAGGCGCCACCGCAGATGAACAGCACGTTAGTGGTGTCGATCTGGATGAACTCCTGGTGCGGGTGCTTACGGCCGCCCTGCGGCGGCACGTTGGCGACAGTGCCCTCCAGCATCTTGAGCAGAGCCTGCTGGACTCCCTCGCCGGACACGTCCCGCGTGATCGACGGATTCTCCGACTTACGGGCGATCTTGTCGACCTCGTCGATGTAGATGATGCCGGTCTCGGCGCGCTTGATGTCGTAGTCCGCGGCCTGGATCAGCTTGAGGAGGATGTTTTCCACGTCCTCGCCGACGTAGCCCGCCTCGGTCAGTGCCGTGGCGTCGGCGATGGCGAACGGCACGTTCAACATCCGGGCGAGGGTCTGCGCCAGGTGGGTCTTGCCGCAACCCGTCGGGCCGAGCAGCAGGATGTTGGACTTGGCCAGCTCGACGGCGTCACTGCCGGAGCCGGGCGCGTTGGCCGCCTCTGCCTGGATCCGCTTGTAGTGGTTGTAGACCGCGACCGCGAGCGCCTTCTTGGCCTGGTCCTGCCCCACGACGTAGTTGTCGAGGAACTGGCAGATCTCCATCGGCTTGGGAAGCTCTTCCCACTTCACCTCGCCGGACTCGGCCAGCTCCTCTTCGATGATCTCGTTGCAGAGATCGATGCACTCGTCGCAGATGTAGACCCCTGGGCCCGCGATGAGCTTCTTGACCTGCTTCTGCGACTTGCCGCAGAAGGAGCATTTCAGTAGGTCGCCGCCGTCACCGATCCGTGCCACCTACGTTCTCCCTGCACTCATCGGCCGGAGACCCGGCCCTGACCTGCGGACGCTGCGCGCCGCCCGGCTTGGTTCACTTCACCGGCCCAACCGACGAAGCGGTACGGACCCGACGTTACCCGCTGGCGGGGCATTCTCCGACCCCCAAAACGGGTGTGTCAGAGGTCGGCCGGGAACTGCACGCCCCGGCCAACCTCTGACCCGGTATTGCTCAGCTGGCGGAGTGGGTCGCCAGCAGACCCTTCTTGCGGCTGGTCAGGATCGTGTCGACCAGCCCGTACTCCTTGGACTCCTCGGCCGTCATGATCTTGTCACGGTCGATGTCCTTGCGGACCTGCTCGATCGGGCGGTTGCAGTGGCGGGACAGCATGTCCTCCAACTGCGTCCGCATCCGCAGGATCTCCCGGGCCTGGATCTCGATGTCCGAGCCCTGCCCGTAGCCGCCCTCGGTGGCCGGCTGGTGGATGATGATCCGCGAGTTCGGAAGGGCCATCCGCTTACCCGCGGTGCCCGCGGACAGCAACACCGCCGCCGCGCTGGCGGCCTGCCCGAGGCAGACCGTCTGGATGTCGGGACGGACGTACTGCATGGTGTCGTAGATCGCCGTCATGGCGGTGAACGAACCACCCGGCGAGTTGATGTACATGATGATGTCGCGGTCCGGGTCGGTGCCCTCGAGCGTCAGCAGCTGGGCCATCACGTCGTTGGCCGACGCGTCGTCCACCTGGACGCCGAGGAAGATGATCCGGTCCTCGAAGAGCTTGTTGTACGGGTTCGACTCCTTGACCCCGTACGACGTGCGCTCGACGAACGACGGCAGCACATAGCGGTTGTGCACGGCCGCGAACTGGGGCGGCAGGCTCAGATCGGTCATCGTCAGCTCCTCAGCTCAGGGTCCCGGCGCCATCCGGAACCTGGGCGGCCCCGATGATCACCTTGTCGATGAAGCCGTAGTCCATGGCCTCCTGGGCGGTGAACCAACGGTCCCGGTCCGAGTCGGCCTCGATCTGCGACTGGCTCTGGCCGGTGTGGTGCGCGACCCGCTCCTGGAACATCCGCTTCGTGTAGAGCATCTGCTCCGCCTGGATGGCGATGTCGGACGCCGTGCCGCCCAGACCACCGGACGGCTGGTGCATCATGATCCGTGCGTGGGGCAGGGCGTACCGCTTGCCCTTGGTGCCCGCGCAGAGCAGCAGCTGGCCCATCGAGGCAGCCATGCCCATCGCCACTGTCGACACGTCGTTGTCGATGAACTGCATGGTGTCGTAGATCGCCATGCCGGAGTAGACCGAGCCACCCGGCGAGTTGATCCACAGGTTGATGTCGCGGTCCGGGTCCTCCGCGGCGAGCAGCAGCAGCTGCGCGCAGATGCGGTTGGCGACCTGGTCGGTCACCTCACTGCCCAGGAAGATGATGCGTTCCTTGAGCAACCGGTTGTAGACCGAGTCGTCGAGGTTGCCAATGGAGTCGCCACCGCGCGCGTCAATCGCCCGGAGCGACTTCTTGGGGATGTGCATGTCGGTCATGGCAGCCCTTCGCTCTCCGTACCGTCTTTCCCGACACTAACCGCTGTGCGGGGCGGCAGAGTCCCGGTCGGGGCACTGTTCGCTCTCAGCGCAGCTGTGTCGGGGTACCCGCGGCGCGGGCTTCCGGGCGTACCCCGGCAGTGCTTGCTGCCCGGCGGACCCGGCAGTGCTTGCTGCCCGGGCGTACCCGGAAAAGGAGAACGGCCGCCATCCACCGCACAGCGGCGGACGGCGGCCGCACCCGACGATCAGTGGTCGTGGTTGTGCTCCGCCTCGTTGGCGGCACGCAGCGCGTCGAGGGTGACCTCGTTGCCTGCCGAGTCCTTGATCGTGATCCGCTCCATGACGGCGGCGAGCGCCTTGCCCCGCCGCACGTCGCCGAAGACCGCGGCGGCCGCGCCGGAGCGCACCAGCTGGTCGTAGTACTGCTGGGGAGCCATCCCGGCGCGCTGTGCCCGGTGCACGATCTCGTGCCCGAACTCGTCGTCGGAGACCTGCACGTCCTCCGCGTCGGCAAGCGTGTCCAGCAGGAGCTGGACCTTGACGCCCTCGGTCGCCGCCTCGGTCAGCTCGGCGTCGATCTGCTCCTCGGTCTTGTCCTCGGCCGCGAGGTATTCCTCCATGGAGGCGCCGATCCGCTCCAGCTGGTCGACCATCGCCTGCTTGCGGCTCTCGACCTCCTCGCGGACGACACCCTCCGGCGCCGGGATGTCGGCGGCCTCGACCAGCTGGGCCAGCGCCTTGTCCCGAGCGGCGTAGATCTGCTCGACCTGCTTGCCCTGGGTGACCCGGGAACGCAGGTCGCCGCGCAGCTCCTCGATCGTGTCGAACTCGCTCGCCATCTGGGCGAACTCGTCGTTCAGCTCGGGCAGCTCCTTCTCCTTGACCGTGCGCACGGTCACCGCCACCTCGGCGTCCCGACCGGCGAAGTCGCCGCCGACCAGCTGGGTGGTGAAGGTGGTGTCCTCGCCGGCGGCGAGACCGACGACTGCCTCGTCGAGGCCGGGCAGGAGCTGCTTGCTGCCCACCTCGTGGGAGATGTTGCTCGCCTGGCCGCCCGGCACGTCCTCGCCGTCGACTGTCGCGTTCAGGTCGATCTGGACGTAGTCACCCTCGGCCGCGGCCCGCTCGACCGTCTTGAGGGTCGCGAAACGCTCCCGCAGGTTCTTCACCTGCTCGTCGATCTCGCTCTCGTCGATCTGGAGCTCGTCGACTGTCACCTCGATGGAGGACGCGTCCGGGATGGTGATCTCCGGACGGACATCGACCTCGGCGGTGAAGTTGAGCGAGTCACCGTCGTTGAACTCGGTGATCTCGACCTCGGGGCGCCCGAGCGTCTTGAGGTCGTGCTCACGCACGGCGGCGAGGATGTTCTCCGGGATGGCCTCCTGCACCGCCTCGTTGAGGACGGTGCTCCGGCCCACCCGCTGGTCGATGACCGCGGTCGGCACCTTGCCCCGGCGGAAGCCCGGGACCTGGACCTGCGAACCGATCTCCCGGTACGCCTTCTTGAGGCTCGGCTCGAGCTCGACGAACGGCACCTCGATGGCGAGCCGCACGCGCGTCGGGCTCAGAGTCTCGACGGTGCTCTTCACAGGCGTACTCCTTGACGGATCTCAGTTGAGTCTGGGCGTGATTCAGCCCATCGAGTGTAGGCGAGCCGGCCTGACGCTCCGGCAGCGCCCGGGAACCGCGGTGTGCGGCACCCGGGGCGGCCCGGCCGCGGACGACAGTCGGGGTGGCGGGATTTGAACCCACGGCCCCTCGCTCCCAAAGCGAGTGCGCTACCAAGCTGCGCCACACCCCGTGGCGACGTGCAGTCTATGCCGTCGGCGCGACTCAGGCGGTGCCGGGGCACCCGCTACTCGGACACTTCACCCGAAATACCCCGAACGCCCCTCGGCCTGCGCGCGGCCTCGCGGGCCTCGCGGGCCTCGCGGGCCGAGATCCACTCGACTTTCCGGAAGTCGCGGCATCCCGGGCGCGCGGAGACCGCGACATCCTGAATGTCGAGTGGATCTTCGAGGTGTGGCGACGCGACGCGCGGGCAACGCGGTGCTGCCGGGCGGTGGCGTGGCTGCGCGGTCGGCAACGGCATTGGGTACGCTGTCCGCGCGCCTCGTTTCGGCGAGGTGCACGCGGGCGTAGCTCAATGGTAGAGCTTCAGTCTTCCAAACTGACTACGCGGGTTCGATTCCCGTCGCCCGCTCAGCGACAGTGGCCCAGGTCAGGGATGGTTTCCGACCTGGGCCACACTCATGCCTATCGCTTGTTTTTCCGAGCGTGCCCGTTGCGTGCCCGATCGCGTTCCTCAGTGATGCCGGCACTGAGCGATCCGGCGACGGACTTGTCGCGCTCGGCGGTGGCGTGCTGATAGATCATCCCGGCTCGGGCAGAACCGTGTCCCATGCAGGCCATCAGGTCAGCCAGGCTGGCACCGGTGCCGGCGGCAAGGGGGTTGCCGGTGTGCCGCAGGTCGTGGAAGTGAAAACCGGGCAGCCCGGCGGCGATGACCGAGGCAGACCAGCGCGACGCGTTCTGGAAGGTGGAACGGCGCAGGACAGCGCCCTTCGCGCCGGTGAAGACCAGGGCGCCAGTCTCGGCGGACACGAAGTCCCGCAGGTGTGCCCGCACCTCGGCACGGATAGCAGCCGGGATGGTGACGGAGCGACGGCCGGCGGCTGACTTGGGCGGGCCGAAGATCAGGCGGCCGTGCAGGAGCCGGTACGCCTTGGCGGTCATGGTGGCTTTAGCACCGGCCGCGACGAGTTCGGCGTGCCAAGCCCGGACCATGCCGGGCGTGAGGTCGCTGAGCAGGACAGTGCTCAGGGTGGGCTCGATGTACTTGCGGTACAGCCACCGGTAGAGGTCGACGGTCCGGGGCTGTTTCAAGAGATGGATGTCATGCGCGGTGGCGGCCACGCTCGTACCGCCCTGATTGAGTACATGAGCAGCTATGTCGTTCCCCTGCTGAAGCGCGACCATCAAAGACCGGTCGAGCGGGCGCTCTACGAGGCAGCAGCCGAGTTGGCCTACCTGATCGGATGGATGGCCTACGACGATGGCGAGCACGGCCTAGCTCAGCGGTACTCGATTCAGGCGCTTCACCTGGCTCAGGCGTCCGGCTCAGTAGCCCTTGGAGCACACATCCTGGCGGGCATGTCCGATCAGGCGCACCTGCTTGGCCATCCCCGCGAAGCACTGATGCTCGCGCGATCCGGTCGACGAGGGTTTACCGAGGTCGAGTCACCGGCATGCATGGCCGACCTCTACATCCTGGAGGCACGGGCACTCGCCGCGTTGGGCGAGGAAACCGAGGCGGGTCGGGCGGTCGCGCGAGCCGAGCAGACGTTCGGCCGAGTCGTGCATGCTGACGAGCCAGAGTGGGCGAAGTTTATCGATGCGCCGTACCTATTCGGAGAAGCTGCTCACTGCTTCCGGGATCTCGGGCAGGTCAGCCAGCTAGAGCGATTCGCGCAAGAATCAGCCGAGGGAGCGAGAAGGCAAGGGCGAGCACGAAGGGGGGCGCTCAGCCATGCCGCCCTCGCTGTAGGTGCTCTCACGCGCCACGACATCGAAGCGGCAGCAGCCAGAGTCTCCAAGTTGTAGACCTTGCCGCGTCGGTGAACTCCAGCCGCTGTATCGCAACGGTGCGTGACCTCCAGCAGCGGATGAAGCCTTTCAGCGCCGTTCCCGAGGTTCGGCAGTTCATGCTCGCGCACAGGAGCTGCTTGGGCTTGCTGCTTGATGTCGGGCTCCACTTGATGCGTTACGGATTGCTGTCACTTGATCCGTTACACATCCGGCTAGATGATCTCACTTGCACCTGGCTATGTCTCGGTGGCCTTCAGCTGCGGTCGAAGTGCCCGTTCTCGCCTGCTTTGCCCTGGTAGATGGAAGAGTAAGCATCATGGCGGACCATCAGGCAACGGCGGCGACAGACCCGGGATACGCCGCCGCGCTGGACACGGCTGAGCGCCTGCTGGGCTTCCGCTTGGAGCGCTTTCTTGGCGCTACCCCTGGTGAGCCAGCCAACGGCGCAGACTTCAAGCGGATCGCGACGATGCACGCCTTCGGCGACGTTTGGCCGCGCACCGAGCACCTAGATACGCAGACGCGGGCACTGGTATCTGTAACCATCGCGGCAACACTCGGCGTCCTGGAGCCGCTACGCGGTCAGCTCCGCATCGCGCTCAACGCCGGCGCCACCAAGGAAGAGATCGCCGAAGTCTTCCTTCAGGTCGCGGTCTATGCCGGCGTAGCACGCGCGTTCGACGGCTACCAGGTCGCGGCCCAGGTCTTCGCAGAGGACCCGGAACGCTAAGGTACGGGTTTTCGTGATCGCACGATCCGGCAGTCACGGACAACTCCACCAACGCTCGGCGGAGTGTCACCCATCATGTGAAGTCGACCTGTAACGCATCAAGCAAAGTCGGACAGGGCTTGCTGCTTGATGCGGTGAGAACTTTCTATACGGGTTCAAGGCGGCCCGCTTCGCAGGCCGCTCACGCCGCCGACCAGGGGCCTGCCCCAAAGGGGCTGGCGGGACGGGGAGACGTGCCCGACGCGTGCCCGTTGGACCGGTCAGCAAGGGTCAACAGGAGCGATCAGCGTCGTCCCACAGCAGCACGGAGAGCGTGAGTGACCAGGCCAACCAGGGGTGACGTCTGCCGATAAAGGCACCTTCCAAACTGACTACGCGGGTTCGATTCCCGTCGCCCGCTCCGCGCACGAAGGCCCAGGTGGAGCGCATGATCGCCACCCCCGGGCCGACCCCTGCGGCCCTCGACGCAGGTCGCGCCCGAAGGAACCATCCCGGACGTGTCACGAGGGGCGCGGCAGCGCGAGCCAGTCCGGCCAGGTGATGTCGTGGCCCAGACAGCGGGGCCGCTGGAAGGGCCAGTCGGCGGCGATCCACCGGGGCACCAGCGCGTCGAGCGCGCGCTCCGCCTCGCCACCGACGAGGTCGTCCACCACCCACCAGGAGATCTCGGCGTCCGCGCCGACGCGCTCGGGCGGGTCGACGTAGACACAGCCGAGCAGCGCCGTCTCCTCCTCGTCGAACAGCGCGTAGTTGAACGACTGGTGTGCGGCGATCTCCTCCTCGTGCCGCAGCAGGTCGACGCGGTCCTGTTCGTAGGTCATCGTCGCCGGGGGCCAGGCCCAGGCCGGGCCGAAGATCTCCCACAGGCGTTCCCGGGAGCCCATCACGGCCGGGTAGTCGAGCGCGGTGTCCGCCTCCCGGATCGGCCGCAGGTGCAGCGTGGTGGTGGGTACGGGCACACGGACGGGGTGGACGAAGTCGTCGGGTAGCCAGCTCACCGGGCGAGGCTACCGCCGGCGCGGGACGTCCAGGGGTGGTCGTCGCGGCGGCGACCGGGAGCGGCCTGCTCGCTGACTGTCGTCATCCAGGCAGGACCTCCTCGGCTTCGGGCTATGCCGGGCCGGACCGGATGGGTCGGGGTGGATATCATCACCTGGGCAAGCGGAAGAGGTCGCACATGCAGCCAATTGGTCCGTACCAACGGATCCGGAGACTGGGCGTCTGCCAGATTGGCAGCATCTGGTCCGCCGTGGACGGTGGACAGCAATCTCTCGTGGTGGTGGTGCTCGACGTCGGCATCGCCGGCGAGTCTCGGTGGCGGGACGCCTTCGCGGCCACCACCCACGCGATCGCTCACTCGGAGTCGGGCAGTCCGCTGTGGGTCGGCGCGGACTTCTCCGCCGCCACCCCCTGGGTCGCGTACCCGAAAGACCTCCTTCCGACTGCCGAACGCACATTCGCCGCCCTCGGGATGACCTACCAGCCGGCTCCGGCCGAGCCGGACGATCCACCCGCCGCACCGGAGCACACACCGACGACACCGGTGCCGCCACCCCAGACACCGCGAGCCGAGCAGACACCACGGGTCGAGGCCGAGCAGACGCCACCGGCCGAGGTGAAGCACACGCCACGGGTCGAGGCCAAGCAGACGGTGCCGGCCGACCGGCGGTCTCCGGCCGAGCAGGTGCCGGCTCCGCGCGACCGGCAGACGACGTCGCCGGACGACCAACCGCCGCCGGCCGTCGAGCCGACGACACCGGTACCGCCGACACCGACGCCGACGCCAAACCCGACGCCGACGGAGCAAACTCCGATGCCGGTGTGGGCGGTCCCGTCGCGACCCCAGGACACCCGGCCTCGCCCGACTCCCACCACCCCGCAACCAGAACCGGAGCCAGAGCCGAAGCCGGCGGCGACGCCCGCGCCGAAGCAGTCCCGTGCGGGCCGGTGGGCGCTGCCGGTCATCGGCCTGGTGCTCGGCCTCGTCGCCGGTGGTGGTCTGGTCCTGCTGCTCGACCCGGGCACGGATCCGCCGAAACCGCAGCCCACGGCGGGCCCGTCGGGCCTGCCCGCGCCGGCCCCCGCCTCCGCGCCGCTGAGCCCCGGGCTCGAACCGCCAGCTCAGGGCGAGTGGCCTGCCCTGTGGGTGCGGTTCGCCGCCACCGACCGGATTCTCACCCTCAACGAGTTGGACGGTCTGCCGTTCCCGGTCAAGGTGCCGCCGAACTGGCAGTGCACGTCCGTCGAGCGGGCCGAGGGGCTCAGCAAATATCAGTGCGGCGCGCCGGCGGGCAGCGAAGCCGCACTCGGCGGCGAGTTGGTCGTACGCGACTGCCCGGCGCCCTGCGACGGGCCACGCCAGACCGCGATGCGTACCGGCGAGGAGGCCTGGGGGTTGCAGTGGGTGCGCAGTGGCCCCTCCTCCGCGTACGCCGAGACCAGCAGGCTCACCGTCGACGGTGAGCAGCGGTACGGCCTGGTGGTGGTCGCGTACTGGCGCAGTGACAGCGGCGACATCGACAAACAGTTGGTGTTGCGGATGACCGCGCCGGTCGGTGGCGCGAACCAGCTTCGCCGGGTCGCCAACTACCTACGGGACGTCCTGATCTTCTGACCCGATCGTCTGCTCGGGTGCGGGGCTGGGCAGCTCGGCTCGCGCGATCAGGGCGAGCGGCAGCCAGGTCAGGTACCCGGCGAGGGTGACCGACAGGTGCGACGCCTCCAACCAGGAGACCCAGAGCAGCGCGATCAGGAACAGCGCCGGGCCCGGGCTGCCGGCCCCGGCCAGGAGCATCGACCGCCGCCAGACCTGGCACAGCAGCACCGCGAACAGCACGACGGCGAGCAGGCCACCGACGGCCAGCAGGTGTACGAGCACGTTGTGCCCGTGGGTGTAGCGGCCACCGAGTGCGGCGGCCAGGTCCCGCTGCCGCTCGAAGTATTCCGGACCGTGGCCGGTCAGTGGCCGCTCCGCCCATCGGCTCAGCAGGGCCCGCCACGTCCGGCCCCGGTTGGTGAAACCGGCCGGGTCGGTCGTGAGCAGTGGACTGAGGATGGTCAGACCGAGCGCGACGACAAGCGGAATGCCGATCGGCAGCGACAGTTGCCGGCCGCGGCCCCGTTCGGGCCGGTCGGAGCGCCCACCGGTGCGCCAGCGCAGCAGCCCCCAGGTCAGCAGGACGACGATGGCCGCTAGTTGGCTGGTCCGGGAGCCGGTCCAGAGCAGCGCGACAAGGATCAGCGTCAGCGTGGCCCGACGCGACGTCGTGTGCCGGATGCCGAACGCGAACGGCAGGCTGAGGGCGAGGATGATCCCGAGTACGTTCGAGTGTGCGTACGGGCCGGCGAGCAGCCCACCGATCGCCCAGCCCTTGTTTCCCGCGTCGGCTCCGGTGAGCAGCCCCAGGTCGGGCCACCCGGCCGCCAGCAGCATCGCGACGGCAGCGGTGGCCGCCCCGAGCACGCCGATGGTGGCCAGGGCCTGCGCCCCGGGTCGGAGCACCCAGATGGCGACGACGGCGATCGGCAGGGCCAGGGACACCGGTCCGGGGGGTTGCCCGTTCAGCAGCCCGGCGAGGTGGATGGCCGCCAGCGGGGCGAGGACCACGAGGAGCGCCCACAGGCGGTCCGGGCGGCGGTGCCGCAGCCCGTACACGGTGAGGAGGAGGGCCAGGCCGATGAACGCCGCGGTGGTGACGTCACCCAGGATGCGACCGGCCAGCGGCATCGACTCCACCGCGGAGTTGAAGGTCGGCCGCCCGTTTTGCAGCACCTGGACGGTCGGGGGGATGGTCACCCTCATCCAGGCGAGGATCAGCAGGACGACGACGCCCGCGCTGCCAACCCACTCGGCGCTGCCGGGCTCGGGGCGGATCAGTTTGCCGGCCCGAAGGAGGGCGCCCTTCGTCTGGCCGCTGGACAACGCACTCATCGGACTCCCCCGCCTGTGCCTGCTGACTGTGCTTGGGCAGCATCCCCTGCCTCGGAAGGACCGGCCCGGCGAGCCCGCCACCACCGCCTGAGCCAGGCGTGCAGGTGACGGAGATCCGCGGCGTACGGCACGGTCACCGCTCGTAGTGATGGCACCCCCGGCAGCCTGCGCACCGACCGGGCGGCGATGCCGGCCGCGACGGCGTACCCGATCAGGCTCGCCAGGGCCGCGCCGACCGCGCCCTGCGGTGCCAGCACGACGAGCAGCAGTACGCCGGTGAGTGAGCCGACGACGAGGGCGACCGACGATCGGGCCGCCTTGTCGTTGACGAGCAGCAGGGCACTGAAGATCTGCACGCAGGTGAACACGACAGTGGCCACGCAGAGGATGACGGTGGGCAGCGTGGCGGGGGCGAACGCGGCGCCGAAGAACCGGGGCACCAGCAGACCCGCGCTCGCGGCGAGGACCGCGCACCCGAACGCCGCCACCGGCACGGCGACCCGGGCCACCCGCAGTACGGATTCGTTGTCGTCGCCGCCCGCCCCGCCCATCAGGACGGTCCGGGCCGCGGTCGCGACGACGGTCGGCAGTTCCGCCACGCTGACCGCCACCGCGTAGAAGCCGAGTTCGCGTGCGCCGAGCAGCGGTAGGCCGATGACCTGGTCGAGCCGTGCACTGGAGGTCGCCGCGAGCACACCCGGTAGGCAGGTGAGCGAGTACCGGATCAGCGAACGGACCGGGATCGGCTCGGCCCGGCCAGCCGGCTCGGCCGGCTCGGCTGGTCCGGCTGGCTCGGCTGGTCCGGCTGGCTCGGCTGGTCCGGCTGGCTCGGCCGGTTTGGTGCGGCTCGGTGGCCCTGCGCGGCGGCGCAGCCGGGGCAGCCCGACGAGCACGCCGCTGGCCGTCGCGGTCAGGAAGAGCGCGGCGGCCCAGAAGGCGCTCAGGTCGACTGTCACGCAGGCGATGACCAGCAGAATCGTCCGCAGCACCGCCGGCACGGCCTTCATCAGGTTGACGCCGCCGATGTCCGAGGCGCCGGTGAGGGCGCCGATGGCCAGGTTCGCCATGATGTGCAGCGGCGCGAGCAGCGCGAGCACCAGGAACTGTTGCCGGTCGACCTCCGCCCGGTCGAAGACGAGGAAGCCCAGCACGCCGAGCAACAGCACGGCGACCAGACCGAGTGGCAGGGCTGCCACCAGGCTGACCCGGGCCGCGTCCCGACGGGACAACCGGCGCTGGCGGATGTGGAAGGTCAGCGCGTCCTGGAGACCGAAGGTGCCCAGCCAACCGCAGATCACGATCGGCAGGGTCAGCGCGGCGTAGAGCCCTCGCCCCTCCGGCCCCAGCTCGCGGGAGAGGAAGGGGCTGACGAGTAGCCCGCTGACCGGAATCAGCAGGTTGGCCGCGGTGGAGGCGGCCAGCCGGTGGACGGCCATCACCGTGCGGGTTCGGCGCCGGCGGCGCCGTGATCGGCGAGGTAGCCATCGTCGCGCAGCGCGGTGCGGAGCCGCTCGGCGAACCGGTCCTCGGAGAACTCCTGCTCCACCAGCCGCGTCGCCGCCGCGGCCATGGTGTCGAGGGCGGTCGAGGTGGTCGCGAGGATCTCCGCGGCCATCGCCTGTGGGCCTGCGGCGATCCGGACGGCGGGGCTCGGCGGGACACCCTCGGCACCCACCGACGTGGTGAAGACCGGAACCGCGTGGGCCAGCAGGGTGAGGGTCTTCAGCTTGACGCCGGCCCCGCTCCACACCGGCACCACACCCGCGCGGGCGGTGGCGAGTGCGGTGCGCAGGTCGTCGACGTATCCGCGCACCCGTACCCCGGGGTGCCGGCCCAGCTCGGCGTGGACCGGTGGGGTCAGGCCCGAGCCGATGAGGGTGAGGGTGTAACCGGACCGGGCCAACGCCGGCCAGCCCTCGGCCAGGAAGCGCCGCAGGCCGGTCAGGTTCGGCTCGTACGCGAAGCTGCTCAGCCAGACCAACTCCCGCTCCCGCGGCCGGGGCAGATGACCGGACGGGAGCGGGACGCAGCTGGGCAGCACGAACGTGGCCGCCCGGCCGTGGTGTCGTCGCAGCCGCTCCGCCTCGTCGTCGCTGGTCACCGACACCGTCGCGCAGGCGGCCAGCGCCCGCCGCTCGAAGCGGGTCGAGACGGCGGTCAGGTACCGGGCGCGCAGCCGGTACGCGAGGTCGCCGGCCGCCTCGACCTCCTGCGGGACGCTGGCGGCGAGCACGTTGGCCTTGTCCCAGTGCCAGCGCAACCCGGTCCCGGAGAAGTACGCTCCGGCCGCCTCACCGAGGGCTATCGCCGCACCGTCGCGTCGCCGAAGGTCGTGGTGCAGCTCGGCGCTGTAACGGCTCCGGATCCAGGGCGGCAGACCGTACGCGAGGGCCTGCGGGTATCGGCCCGCCGGGCCCAGGCGGTCGTAGCGGAACGGTGTGGCCGCGAAGGTGCGTACGCGCATCGGGTGCAGCATCTGGCGCAACTGCTCCACGTGCTCCGCCGTGGTGTCCGGGCGGCGGACCACCAGCAGGATGCAGTCCGGCACCTGGGCCAGCGCCCGCAGCGTCATCGACACCCGGACGGGATCGCCCCGGTCGAGCGGGATCGGCAGGTACGACGAGACGACGCTGAGGGTCACCGGTGCCCACCTCCGCTCGGCGCGGTCGGTCGGGTCGGGGTCGACCCGGCCAGGTCCCGCCAGACCGACAGCAGCCGGTCGGCCTGCACCGCCGGGGCGAACTCCGACCGGAGCCGGAGCAGCAGCGCCTGGGCGCGCCGCTGGGCCGTGGCCGGTTCGGCGACCGCCGTCCGGATCGCGGTGGCGAGGGCAACCGGATCGTTCGGGGGAACGAGCCAGCCGCAGTCCGGACCGACGAGTTCGGGAATGCCCGAGACGGCGGTGGTGACGACGGGGACGCCCTGACTGGCGGCCTCCATCAGGAACACCGGGATGCCGTCCAGGTCGCCGTCCGGGGCGGGCCGGCAGGGCAGCGCGGCGACCTGCGCGCCGGCGAGTCCGGCAGTGGCCACCGAGTGTGGCACCGCGCCGTGCAGCACCACGGCGTCGGCAAGCCCCGCCGAGTCGATGTGACGGCGCAGGTGGTCCCGCAGTGGACCGTCGCCGTAGATGTCGTACCGGATGGCCTGCCCGGCGTGGACGAGCCGGGCCACCGCGTCGATGGCGGTGTCGATCCCCTTCTTCGGGATCAGCCGGGCGACGGTGACGATCCTCGCCGGCGTGCCCGGCGCGGGGGCGGGCACCGTCGGCTGCGCGGCCAGGAGCCGGGCGTCGACGCCGGCCCGGACGACCCGGTGGGGAATCGTCGCGATCGGCACCCCCCGGTCCGCGAGTTGGCCGGCGGTCGCCGCGGAGACGACGAAGAGGTGCCGCAGTCGGGCCAGTCGCCGGCGCAGGGCGGCCGGGTCCGGGTCGAGCAGGAAGTCGGCAGCGTGCGCGGTCGCCGTCACCGGCCGACCGAGTCGACGCCCGAGCAGCAGGGCGACCGAGGTGGGCACGTTGACGAAGTGGGCGTGCACGACGTCCGGGTCGAAACGCGCGACGCTGTCCGCGAGGGTGCTGGCGGCGGTGCTGGCCAGCAGGCCCCGCGCCAACCCTCGCCCCCCGGCGGCCCGCGACGGCAGCCCGAGCAGGCGCAGGTCGGCCGGGAGCCCGGTGGGACGGCGGAGCAGTTGGACGGCGGCCCGGCGCGGCTCGGCCCGACGGTTGCCGTCCGGGTTGGCCACGAACACCTCGACCGTCGCCCCGGCCGCCCGCACCGCCTCGATCTCGGCGGGAATGAAGGTCTCGGTGAGCCCGGGTGGGCGGACCTGGACGTACGCGACCCGTAGTGCCCTTGGGCTCACGCGGCGTCCCGCGCGTGGGCCGGCCGGTGGGCGCGGCGGACGGACTCGAAGAACCCGGCGTGCCGATCGACGCAGTCCGCGTCGGACAGCAGGCCCGGGGTGCGGGCGGCGCCGGTCGCCAACTCCTGCCGCAGCGGCTGCGACTCCACCAGGTTACGCAGCACCGAGGCGAGCGCGTCTGGCTCTCCGGGCGGCACCAGCATGCCGTTGACCCCGGAGCGGATCCACTCCCCCGGCCCACCGCCCTCGGTGGCCACCACCGGCAGCGCCCGCGCCAACCCCTGCAACACGGTCTGGCCCAGTGGCTCGGGCCCCAGCGACGAGTGCACCAGGATGTCGATCGAGTCGAGGAAGCCGTTGATGTCGTCGACGTGCCCGAGAAACGTGACCTGGTCGCCGATGCCCAGCGTGGCGGCGAGTTCCCGTAGCTGCGCCTCGTAGGCCTCCTCGCCGAAGAGCGGGGCACCGCAGAGGTACGCGCGCACCTCGGTGCCGCGCAGGCTGGCGGCGAACGCGCGGAGGAAGATGTGTTGGCCCTTCCAGTGCTGGAGCCGGCCGACCATCCCGATGGCCCTGACCTGCGGCCCGACCTGGGGCTGCGGAAGCCGCTCGGCGATCCCGCTGGGGCTCTGGATCACCGTGCGCTGAGCCGGACCCGGCGGGACGCTGGCGAGGGTGAACCCGGAGTTGGCGATGAGCCCGTCGGCGCGTCGCATGGCCAACCGTCGGAACGCGTGCAGACCGATCGGGCCGAGGCTCTCGACGGTCAACGGGCCACGGAGGTGCACCACGAGCGGTCGGCTCCCGGCCCGGTCGGCGAGAGCGCACATGATCGCCGCGGGCGCGGTGTTCGCGTGCACCAGGTCGGCCTGCTGGAACAGCGGACTGCGCCGCAGCACCCGGGCGCCGTCGCGCAGTGCCGTCAGGTAGCGGGCCGCCAGCATTGGCGCGCGACTTCGGGTGCCGCCGGTGGGCAGTGGCGGCAGATCCCGGGCCTGTGCCACCTCCGCGGCGGGAAGCTTGTCGAAGGCGGTGCCGGTGGGCGGGGCGTACAGGGACGCCTGCCAGGGGTGCCGCTGACCGAGCAGGCGGGCCAGGGCCAGCTCGGCCCCGCCGGGTTGCGCGGTGTGGGTGACGTGCAGCACCCGCATCGGGTCAGTCACACTCGTGCTCCACCCACTCGGTCACCCGGCGGGCGAAGGTCTGCGTCGAGAACCGCCCCGCCTGAACGGCGATCCGCGCCGGGTCCAGCTCGTCGAGCCGGCTGGTCGCCGCGGCGTGGTCACGGGGATCGAGCGAGTCGACAAGGACGCCGGTCTCCTCGTCGACGACGGTCTCCAGCAGCCCACCACGGCGCAGCCCGACGACCGGGGTGCGACAGGCCTGCGCCTCGACCGGCACTATGCCGAAGTCCTCGTGGACCGGAAAGAGCAGGGCGCGGGCGCCCCAGTAGAGCTGGCGCAACCGGGAGCGGTCCGGGTGGACCTCGATGGTGACCGGCACACTGGCGTCGTCCGCCAGGCGCCGCAGGCGGGCCTCCTCGGGCCCGGAGCCGGCGATGACCAGGGGCAGGCCGGCCTCCTCGGCGATCGCGATGATCAGGTCGAAGTTCTTGTAGCGCACCCAACGCCCGACGCCCAGCAGGTAGTCGCGGGGTTGCGCCCGGTCGGCGGCCGGGGCGTCCGAGAAGAAGTCCACATCGACCGGTGGGTTGATCACCCAGGCGTCGCGCCCCCAGTGACGCCGGATCCGGTCGCGCACCTCGACGGAGTTGGCCGCGTAACTGTGCACGTGGTGGCTGAGCCCGACGTCGAGCGCCCGCATCAGTCGTCGGGGGACGGCCAGCATCGGCCCGGACGCCCGGTCGTCGACGCCCGGGTTCCAGAGATAGCGGGCGGGCGCGTGGACGTAGCTGAGGTGCCGGGTGCGGTCGGGGTTGCCGAGCCGGACCGTGTGCGCGAAGGCGTGACTGGAGGAGATCACCACGTCGAAGTGGTCGCGGGTGAGGGTCCGCCAGACCAGCGGCATGAACGGCAGGGCAGCCGCCTTGTTGCCGCGCAGCGGCGTCCGGGCCAGCCACGACACCCGCAGCGGTGGCGGATCGGCGTCGTCGTCACTCCACAGGGCGAACCGCTCGGCGTTCGGGAAGACCTCGGTGAGCTGCCGAAAGACCTGTTCCGCGCCGCCGGTGGCGGTGAACCACTCGTGCACCAGCGCGACCGACCGGCCGGTCTGGGCGCGCGGGGTCGGGCGGGGTGCGCCGGGCTGCCTCGGAATGCCCTGCCAGGTGCCGGCGTCTGCCTCGGCACCCGCGAGCGCGACCGGCGACGGCCCGGACGTATGGCGCGGTTCGGGTGGAACAGGCTGATCCATCACCTCGTACCCCCGTAAGAGTGTGGACGATCGGCGACGCAGCCGCCGATGATAGCGAACATATCGAGCGAAACACATGCCACAGCAGACACACGTCAGTATTCGGACATCCGATCGGCGCCGCCATCACTGATCGTCCACACTCTATGCTGTACGTCCATCGAGGACGTATCGTCGGGGCGCGGCTCGACCCGTCGCCGACGGGCGGAGATTCCGGATGATGGTGAAACGCCGCTTCCCTGCTGAGGGTCCCACCATGGTGCCGCTATGACCGACGACGTGGCTCTGCTGCTACGCCGAACGGGGTTCGGACCGACCGCCAACGAGCTGGAGGCAGCGAGGCGGGCCGGCTTCACCGCCACCCTGACCGCACTGACCACCCCGACGGGGCCCGACATCGGCGCCACCCGGGCGCCCATCCCTCCACTCGGCAGCGACCCGTACGCTGGCGCGCCCGACCTCACCCCGGCGCAGCGTGTCGAAGCCGACGGGCTGCGTCGAGCACAGGCGACCACCCTCACCCAGTGGTGGCTGGACCGGATGACCGTCGCCGACCACCAGGCAGTGGAGAAACTGCTCTTCTTCTGGCACGGTCACTGGGCCACCTCGATCGTCAAGGTCAAGAGCCCACAACTGATGTTGGCCCAACACCTCGCCCTACGGGAATCTCGCGACTTCCGCGACATGGCCCACCGGATGGTCGTCGACCCGGCGCTGGTCTACTGGCTGGACGGCCAACTGAACAGCAGGGAAGCACCAAACGAAAATCTCGCCCGGGAGCTTTTCGAGCTGTTCACCCTCGGCCTCGGCCGCTACACCGAGTCCGACGTGCAACAGGCTGGCCTGGCGCTGACCGGCTGGCGGATCGACCTCGCCGGGCAGCGATCGGTCTTCGACCCTCGGCGCCACCACGACGGCGCGTCGAGCATCCTCGGCGTCACCAGACACTTCACCGTCGGCAGCCTTGTCGACCTGGTGCTGGCACAGGATGCCTGCCCCCGGTTCGTGGCCGCCCGACTCTGGCACCGGTACGCGTCCAGCACCCAACCGATTCCGGAAAAGACAAGCGAGGAGATGGTCGCCGCCTTCCCCGAGCCGCTGCCGATGCTGCGGGCGCTGCTGGCCGACGAGGTCTTCCCGACCACCCGAGCCACAATGGTCAAACAACCGGTCGAGTGGCTGGTCGGCGCGCTGCGACAACTCGGGTTGCGACCGGCCACCCTCCCGGCGGAGACCGTCATCGGGCTGCTCGACGGGCTCGGTGGCCTCGGGCAACGCCCACTCGCCCCGCCCAGTGTGGGCGGTTGGCCCGCCGGGGTGGCCTGGCTGACCTCGGCTGCCGCCCGACTGAAGCTGTCCCTGGCCGGCAAACTCGCCAGCCAGCTCAGCCCGGAGCGGCTCACCCCGGAGGAGGTGGCCCACCTGCTGTGCGTGGACACCTGGACCGACCGCACCTACGAGGTGCTGCGTGGCACCACCAACTCCCGCCTGATGCTCACCCTCGGGCTGGTCAGCCCGGAATACCAGGTGACCTGAGATGGACCGACTCACCCGACGACGGTTCCTGCTCGCCTCCGGCGTGGTCGGTGGCGGCGCGCTCGCCGCCGGCGCCGGCGCGGTCACCCTGTCCCGGTTGCTCGACACCGCCGACCCCGAGCAGCGCGTCGCCCGGCGTCCGGTGGACACCGTCGTCCTGGTCACCCTCTACGGCGGCAACGACGGGCTGAACACCGTGATCCCGTACGCCGACCCCGCCTACCGGGCCTCCCGGCCCGAGCTGGCGTACCCCGAGGAGCAGGTGCTGCGGTTGGACAGCGACCACGGTCTGCACCCGGCGATGCGCGGCCTACAGGGGCTCTGGTCGGCCGGTCGGCTCGCCATCGTGCACGGGGTCGGCTACCCGAAGCCGGACCGCAGCCACTTCCGGTCCATGGACATCTGGCAGACCGCGGCGCCGAACGGCCCGGCCGACACCGGCTGGGTCGGACGCTGGCTGGACGAGACCCGAGCCCCCGTCGAGGCCGCGGTCAGCTTCGAACCGGTGCTGCCGCCACTGCTGGTCGGGCGGCGGCGGGTCGGCGCCTGCGTCAGCTACCAGGGGTTGGAGCTGCCCGACTGGGTGGCGCCCGCGATGGTGGCGTCGCTCGGCCGGATGCAGGCCGGCGAGTCGGCGATGCAGGCGCGGGCCGCCTCCGCGTACGCCGACCTCGTCGACATGGGCCGGTTGGTCCGGGAGGCGGTGGCACCGACCGCCAGCCCCACCGACGCGACCCCGGTCGCCACCGCGACCGGCACCGGCGGCGGCGGTGCGCTCGGCGCGCAGCTCGCGCTGGTCGCCCGCTGCGTCGAGGCGGGAGTACCCACCCGGGTCTACTCGGTCAGCCTCGGCGGCTTCGACACCCACGCCGGAGAACGCACCGCCCAGGACGCCCTGCTCGCCCAACTCGACGCCGCCGTGACCGGTTTCGTGGACCGCATGGCCGGCACCGACGCCGGCCGCCGCGTCGCCGTTGTCGTCTACAGCGAATTCGGCAGACGGGTACGCGTCAACGCCTCCGACGGCACCGACCACGGCACCGCCGGGCCAGTGCTCCTGGCCGGAGCACGAGTAGCCGGCGGCTTCCACGGCCAACCACCAAGCCTCACCGACCTCGACCAGGGCGACCTGAAAGCCACTACCGACTTCCGCGACGTGTTCGGAGCCGTACTCGGCACCGTGCTCGAAGCGGACCCGCAGCAGTACCTGCTCGGCTACCAGGGCGAACCACTGCCGCTGTTCCGCACCGGCTGACCGGGTTTGCCAGATGGGTCCCGAATCTGACGGCGGACGCCCCGCCGGGCTAACTGTCGGTTCGGCTCAGGGCAAGACTGGATTCCACATGTAGCGCCAGAGTTCTCAACCTCGCCCTCCTCACCTCACTCATGTTCGAGTGTGGATGCCGGGCCGGGGACAGATGCGCGATCCGCCATGAAGTGACCGCAGTCGCCAGATTCGACTCAGCGTCCACGCCGATGACCTCGGCGACAGGTCGCCAACTGCCTGGATCCCTGCCAGCAGCCTGGCCAGGCTGTCTCGTCGGGCCGTGACAAAAGCGAGGAAGACCGGGCGGAACGCGGAGGTACCGTCCCACTCTCTCGCCGCACCCAATTGCAGCAGCCCCCACAGGGGCGCGAAGATGTCGTAGCCCAGCGACACCTCGGACGGCTCGGCATTCGTGGGCTCCACGTCCACTCCTTGGCTGAGAAATTGCCCGAGTCCCGCGACTACGAGCTACGCAGCATCGAGGTGTTCCACGACGTACGGCAGGGTGGGCTCTCCGCACACCGGGCAATTCCGTCGGAACTCATGCTCGGCGATTCGGGGAGCCAGCTCGCCGCTCAACACGGAAATAGCCGTTTCCGCGACAACCACCCGAAGAATCGCGGCACAGTTGCGGCAGACGACAGAACGCACCTCGGCCACCAACGCGCCTTGGAAGTCCTTGGCATCGACCGCTCCAGCAATTACTCGGCTATCGACGGCGTAGAGGTCCGATCCATCACTCCAGTGCAGCACGTAGGGCAGTGCCGGCATCGAGGGACGGATGCGCACCAGAATCCGACGCAGTCGTGGATGGTCGATGAGCAGAGGATCCTCGAACTGGTCACTGTTGACCACTTCGCCGGGAATGCCCAAGGGCTCACCCGCCGGAAAGAAGACGAAGGGGGTTCCCCCCAGGTCGAGGGTCACGGCCATGGCAGCACATCGATCATATTACGCACCAGAATCTCGGACTCGCCGGCTCCGGGCAGGGATTGGACGATCACCTGACTCGGGTCCACCATCGCTTGATGGATCTGCCCGTTCGGCCCGGCGAAGTTCTTCGCCGTATCGATGTTGCTGGTGAAAGATATCATGGAGCGCTCCCCGACCTCCGCCATCTCCGTACCGAACTCCGCATGCGCGTGCGCATAGTTCTGCTCATTACCCCAGGCCCGGACCCCAGCCTGGTGAGCATCCTGAGAGGCGCGCGCAGCGTCATCGACAACGCCACCACTTTCCATGAATGCGCGCTGCGCGGCGTCGCTCATCACCTTTCCGGTCTCGCTGACAATGTGATTCTCCAGCGCCCGCGACGTGCCTCGATAAATCGGGATTCTGTTCCCGGCCTGGTAGGGCGACAGGCCAAGCGGGTCGACAAACCGGAACGGATTGACCACGTATCGGTACGGGTTCGAGCCAGGAACAAGACCGAGGGGGTCGGAGCTGAGATACCGGGCGGTGTCAGGATCGTAGTAACGGTGATGGTTGTACGAGGCACCGGTTTCCGGGTCGTGGATCTGACCGGGAAACCGCAGCGGGCAGTCGGCGCCGGTGGCGCTGACCTGGGTCGGGATGCCCCAGATGGTGGTCCGCTGCTGCCAGGCCACCTCGCCGTCCGGTGCGACCAGTTCGGTGGGGGTGCCGACCAGGTCGGTGACTATCGCGTAGAAGCGGCGGTCCACCTCGTCCTGGTCAGCCACGCCGTCGGTCTGGCTGATCGGGGTGAATGTGCCCGGGGCGTACTCCCACGTGCTGGTCTTGTCGCCGGCCTCGCCGCGATGGGTCTGCTCGATCAGACGCGGGCCGTCCCAGGCGAAGTCGACCTGCTCGACCACACCACCGTCGGCGTCGAGACGCTGCTTGACGACCCGGCGGCCCAGCGCGTCGTACCGGTAGCGCCACCGACTTCCGTCCGGGGTGGTGACCGCGACCAGCCGACCCTCGCTGTCCCAGGTGTAACGCCAGCTCAGCGGCTTGGTCGAACGTTGCTTGATCTGCCGCAGCGTGACCCGGCCGGCGGCGTCGTGCTCGTAGCGCACGTTCCCGGCGGAGCGAATGAGGGTGCCGGTGTACTCCCGCTCGCCTCTTGCGTCGCGATCGCTGTCGTCGCCTGTGTCGCCAGACCAGGTGGCGCTGGCGACGTTGCCCGCGTCGTCGTAGGCGTACCGCTCGGTCCACCCGGCGGCCTGTACGGCGGTGACCCGGCCGGCCCGGTCCAGCTCCAGCCGACGCTCGCCGGTGAACTGGTCGGCGATGTCGGTCAGGTGACCGTCGGAACGGTACTGGTACGCCCGGTGTGCGACCAGGTCGGGCACGCCGCCGTCGACGGCCGGGCTCGCGGTGAGGATCTGGGAGAGCAGCCGATGTTTGGCGTCCCAGCTCTGGGTCAGGGCGAGGCTCCCGACCGTCCTCCGGGTCTCCCGGCCGGCCGCGTCGTGGGTGAAGCTGACCGTCGCGCCGCCGGTGTGCAGCGCGACCGGCCGGTGTCCGGCGTCGTACTCCCAGGCACTCTCCACCCCCGACGGTGTGCGCCGGTGCGTCCGTCGACCAAGCGGGTCGTAGGACGAGGTCACGGTCTGACCGTCGCGGATCTCGGCGAGCACTCGACCCAACGGGTCCCGCTCGAAGCGGAGTGCGACATCGGGTGAGGTGGCGTGCAGGAGCCGGCCGACCGGGTCGTACCCGAAGGTGGTGACGCCCTCCGGGGTGCGTTTCTGCACGACGTTGCCCAACAGGTCGCGGATCAGCTCGATGCTCTGCTCGGCACCGGTGGCCCGGGTCACGACCTGACCGGCGGCATCGAGGGTGTACGACTGGGTGCGACCGTTGAAGTCGGTTTCGGCGATCAGCCGCCCGGCCGGGTCGTAGTCGTAGCGCCAGATGAGCCCCTGCGGGTTGGTGACAGTGGTGAGGCGCAGCTCGGTGTCGTAGGCGAAGGCGAGTCGGGCGCCGTCGGGGCCGGTGCGTGCGGCGGGGAGGTCGAAGTGGCCGATCTCGAACTCGGTCGTCGCCCCGGTCTGGTCGGTGTGGGTGACCAGGTTGCCTTCCGGGTCGTAGGTCCATTCCTCGCTCGCCCCGTCCGGGGTGCGCCGCCACGCCAGCCGCCCCTCGACGGTCCAGCCGAGGCGGGTGGTGCCGCCGAGCGGGTCGCTCACCTCGACAACCCGTCCGGCCGAGTCCCGTCGGTAACGTGTCGCCGCGCCGGTGGGATCGGTGAGCCCGCTGATCAGCCCGGCCGGGTCGGTGGTCACCAGCAGGGTGTTGCCCAGAGCATCAGTCACCTCGGTCAGGTGGCCGGGCTCGTCGTAGGTGTAGCGGGTGATCGCGCCGGCCGGGTCGGTGACCATGGTCAGGTTGCCGCGCTCGTCGTACCCGCGGCGCCAGATCGCACCATCGACGTCGGTAACCACGACCGGCTGACCCGACTCGTTGTACGACGCGGTCGCGCGGGTGTCGTCCGGGCGGGTGACCTCGACCAGGTTGCCGTCGTCATCGTAGGACCAACGAGTCGTGCGCCCCAGCGCATCGGTCTCGGACAACTTCCGATCGAAGCGGTCCCAGACCGTCGTGGTGACGTTGCCCAACGGGTCCGTGACCCGTTCGGCCTGCCGCAACTCGTTAAGCTCGTAGACGCTCGCATGGCCGAGCGAGTCGACAACGGTGGTGACCCGGGCGGCGGTGTCGTAGCGCAGCAGACCCGTCAGATACCCGCCGGTGCCGGCGGTGGCGACGCAGCGGCCGTCCTCGTCATAGGTGTAGCGGTACTCGGTGCCGTTACGATCCGCCCACCGGGTGACCCGCCCGTCGATGTCGTAGTCGAAACGCAGCGGCAACCCGGAGGAGTTGACAACCTCGGTCAGATCACCGGCCTCGTCGTAGCCGAACCGAACCACCTCAATGTCGTCACCGCCGAGGTCGAAGGCGACGATCCGGTTCTCCTGCGTGCGCACCCGGACCCGGTACCCACCGGAGTGCACCACCTCGGCGGGTGCGCCGCTGTCGTCGTGGCGCACCTCAACCCGGTGACCGTTGCGGTCGGTCACCGCGACAAGGGGAAGCTGGCCTGCCAGGCTGCCGGGCACCGGCCCGAAGTGCCACGTCCACCCCAATGCGGGATTGGTGACCCGGTAGATGCCGTCCTGCGGGTCCTGCGCCAACGGCCAACGCGGCCCCTCGCTCGGCAGCCGGTCCGGGCGACCGTCCGCACCGACCGGGTAGATCAGCGTCATCCCATCGGCCGTCGCGACATACACGCCGGTGTCGTCGACCTCGATGCGCTGATCCAGCGTGGAAGCCCACGACCGGCCGAACCAACTCCCCATCCGATACGACGACAGATGCGTACGCGACAACAACAGCGCCAACACACCAGGCAACGCGACGTCGGTCTGGGTGAGCACCATGTCACCACAGGCGATATCGATCGGATCCAACCGCGCCAACCGCTTGATCGCCTCGATGCCGTTGGCCCTCGGGTTCGCCAAACCCCACCGCGCCACCGACCCCATGTTGCGACCCCGAGCCGCCACCGACGAAAACGCGGACGCCACACGGGTGCCCTTCAACGCACCCGCCCCCAACCGCGCCAGCTTGCCCACCCCGGGTAGCAGATTGAGCCCCACGTCGATCAAAATCGTCTTCAGGCTGCCCTTACCCGTCGCCGCGTAGATCGACAGGTCGATCGCGGAGGCCAGCAGGGCGGTGCCGATCGCGATCGGCGCCATGATCGGGGCCAGGATCGGAATGAACGACAACAACCCGGCGACCAGGGAGACGATCTTCAACGCACTCGACAGTTGCGCCAGCAACTCCTGGTTGTCGCGGACGAAGTTGGTGAACTGACCCTTCAGATCCCACCACTTCGGGTTCTCCTTGAACCGCAAACCCTTCGCGTCGTTGACCGCCCGCACACAGTCACGCACCGCGGTCGCCAACTCACCGCGTAGAGCGCCGGCCTGGGCCACACACTCGTCCCAGTCGCGCTGCGCCTGCGACAACGCCGAACCCGCCGCCCCCGCATCCGACCGATACGAATCCGGCCCCGCCGCCGCCTCCGGTGGGCGGTCGGCGACCTCCCGCTCGTGACGCTCGTCGGCCTGCTTCGCCCGATCGGCACGGCCCCGCGCCGCCTGCAACGCCGCCCACAAACCCGGCGCCCGCTGCGCCAACGGACGCATCCGATCCTGCAACGACGACAACGAACCCGCGAACACCGACAAGCCCGACGACACCCGCCCGAACGCATCACCAGTCACCCGCAGATGACCGGGCATCTGCGCGTTCAGGCCCTCCCGGAACAGATCCCCCTCCGGACCCACAAACTGACTCGTGTCCAAACCCGTGATCTGCGCCGCCGCCTGCGACGCCGCCGAACCAAAACCCTGCCACCGCGACGCCGACGACCGGATCGCCGACGGATCACCATCCATCCGGAACAAGTGCGCCGGAAACTCAGCCATCGCGCCGGACCTCCCCCGTCCACGCCAACACGCCTGAAGCCCTCGCAGCGCCCGACATGGGACAGCTATCCACCCGGCACCACGAACCAGGACAAGCCCAGATAAGCTGGCCCTACCGCCATTCGAACATAGACACGCAACTACCTTTGACCACTACCGCAGTCGCATTTGGCGCCATCTGACGTAGGCCGGCTTTTCCGCACCACCCGCCCGCCACCAGCCTCCAACCACCGACCGCCACCATCGCCCTCAAACGGCGCGCTCGACGCTCAGCTCGCGCCGGCCGCCCGAGGCGTCGACGAGGGAGGCCCTCCACCTCGTGGCCGTGTGGACCTGTCGCATATCTCGCACAGGTCTGCGGCAGCCCACGTCAGTCAAACGGCAACGGGTACGCGCGACTGTTCGGCACTACCGGCTCGTCGCCGGCCTCTACGCGGTGACGTGGGGGCGAACGGCCAGGCACTGGTAGCGCAGGTTGAGCTGGCCGAGGGCCTCCGCGTACTTGCCGTAGTAGACGTCGGTCAGGACCACCATCGGGTAATGGGCGTCCGCAGCGATGAGTGCGCTGATCGGCAGGGAGAGGTGGAACAGTCTGCGAATCTCCATCAGTGCTTTCATCCCTGGACGGTGGGTGACCAGAATGTCGATCGGCCCGGTCGGGGCCGCCTCATCCCCGACATCTTCGGCTGACTTCATTGACCGGAAGCCGTCCACAGCCAGGCCCGACAACCGGCCGACACGTGTGCCGTCGTCGGAGCCCACCGCACCGAGGCCGATGAGGACGACCTCGGGGGCGGGGTCGTTCCGCGCGACAAACAGGCCGGCTCCGCCGCCGTCGTCCCCGATCAGCAGCAGGCCCGGTGCGTAGTCCGAGATCTCGTACGTGAGGTTGCGTTCGGCGATCTCGTCCGGACCGTAAAGGGACACGTCGGCTGCCGCGTCCACCGGCCGCGCGCCCGTCCAGACGTCGAGCAGCGCCTCCGGCGGCCGGACGCCCACCTGCGCCTCGACCCGTCGGGCGATCTGCTCCCGACCGTCGTCCACGACATGCTCCCCCGATCCGCCCAGCCCACGATCGGGTCGGTGATCATGGTCAGGTTGCCGTGCTCGGCGTACTCCCGCCGTCAGATCGCACCGCGCCACGGGGGGCGGAACGCCTCATTCGGGGCAGACCCGTTCAGGTTACCTGGCCATACCCGAGCCGGCCTGCTGCCCACTCGACCCTGTCTTCCCAGGTAGCACCATGAAAAAGACCAGCAAGCAACTCTTCCGACTCCTCGGGTGAGAGTCGCTTGCCGCCCAGGCCGGTGCCCGAGAGGTCGCCACCAGCAGCCATATTCCACAGTGCAGCGACGATCACTCCGAGCACCACCGAGCGCCTGTCCCGGTTCGCGGTGACATACCCGATACAGGTGCCACTCGGAGAATCCGAGGTGAATTGCGCCAATTCGACGCTTGACGTTTTCCCAGCTATCTCAGAATTCAGGAGGTAGGAGAAGGCCGCGTCCTCCTCCGCTGGTTCGGAGCCCACCTGGCCATCGTCTTCGAGATGCAGAACGACCGCCGCGTCAGCCAGGCGCTCAAGCGTCTTCCTCACCTGCTCGACGAGGTTCTGCGGGTCCAGCGGTCGCCCGCCTTCGATACTCCACTCAAGTGCCATAGTGAACCCAGCCTTCACCAGTTCGAATCGAGATTTGGGAGAACGCGGGTCCACCGGCCATCCTGGCCAGGTGGTCGATTCCGAGGGCATCAGCCATCGAGACACCATGGGCGCGGATGAAGAGGATCGCTCCCTGATCACGAAAATCAGTCTTCAAGATGGACTTTCGCGCCTTGTCGGCCGCGCCCTTGAGCGCGTTCACGTTGTTGGCGCTTCCGGGCGCGACCTCCTTGAGGCTTGCCGGGACGCCGTTCCAGAACCCGTCGACGCCGGCCGTGTTGCCGACAGCCTGTCCCTCGAAGTGGCCGCCAAGTTCGTCAGCAATCTCACGCGCTTGGATATATTCGTCATCGGACAAGCCGTTCCGCGCCACTGTTCCGCAAGGCACCAATCCGAAAGGATCGATTGCGGCGGTAGCATTGAAAACGTATCCGTGTGGCCTCGTGCCGGCCACTAGCCCGAGGGGATCGGCCGATAGGTAGCCAACGCTCACGGGGTCGTAGTAGCGGTGATGGTTGTACGAGGCGCCGGTCTCTGAGTCGTGGATCTGTCCGGGGAAGCGGAGTGGGCAGTCGACACCCGTGGTGCTGACGTGGGTCGGGATGCCCCAGATGGTGGTGCGCTGCTGCCAGGCGATTTCGCCGTCCGGGCTGACCAGTTCGGTGGGTGTGCCGACCAGGTCGGTCACGATGGCGTAGAAGTGGCGGTCCACCTCGTCCTGGTCGGCGAAGCCGTCGGTCTGGCTGATCGGGGTGAACGTGCCGGGGGCGTACTCCCAGGTGCTGGTTCTGTCGACGTCGCCACTGCACTGGGTCTGCTCGATGAGACGCGGGCCGTCCCAGGCGAAGTCGACCTGTTCGACCACGCCACCGTCGGCGTCGAGACGCTGCTTGGCGACTCGGCGGCCGAGCGCGTCGTACCGGTAGCGCCAGCGGGTGCCGTCCGGGGTGGTGACGCCGGTCAGCCGGTCCTCGCTGTCCCAGGTGTAGCGCCAGGTCGACGGCTTGGTCGAACGCTCCTTGCGCTGCCGCAGCGTCATCCGACCGGCCGCGTCGTACTCGTAGCGCAGGTCGCCGGCCCGCCTGATCAGGGTGCCGGTGTACTCCCGTTCACCTCTGGCACCACCAACTCCGCCGGCGGCGCCCGGCCAGGTGGCACTGGATATGTTGCCGGCGTCGTCGTAGGCGTACCGCTCAGTCCAGTCGGCGGCCTGCACCCCGGTGATCCGGCCGGCCCGGTCCAGCTCCAGCCGTCGCTCGCCGGTGAGTTGGTCGGCAACGCCGGTCAGGTAGCCGTCGGCGCGATACCGGTAGGCCCGGTGGGCGACCAGCCCCGGCACTGACGCTGGCCCCGCGGAACTCGCGGTGACGATCTGCGAGAGCAGCCGATGACTCGCATCCCAACTCTGGGTCAGCGCGAGACCACCGACCTCACGCCGAGTCTCCCGACCGGCCGCGTCGTGGACGAAGCTGACCGCAGCCCCACCGGTACGCAGGGCCACCGGTCGATGCCTGACGTCGTACTCCCACACACTCTGCGCCCCCGAGGGGGTACGCCGATGCGTCCGTCGGCCGAGCACGTCGTAGGAAGAGGAAACCACCTGACCGTCGCGGATCTCGGCCAGCACTTGGCCCAACGGATCCCGCTCGAAGCTGAGTGCGACCTCGGGTGAGTTGGCGCGGAGCAGCCGGCCAGCCGGGTCGTACCCGAAGGTCGTGGTCCCCTCGGTGGTGCGTCTCTCGACGACGTTGCCCAGCGGATCGCGGACCAGTTCGATGCCCTGACCGGCACCGTTGGTGCGGGCCACGACCTGGCTGGCGGCGTCGTACGTGTAGGTCTGCGTCCGGCCGTTGAAGTCGGTTTCGGCGACCAGCCGCCCGGCCGGATCGTAGTCGTAGCGCCAGGTCAGCCCCTGCGGGTTGGTGACAGTGGTGAGCCGCAACTCGGTGTCGTACCCGAAGGCGAGCCGGGCGCCGTCCGGCCCGGTACGCGCCACCGTGAGGTCGAAGCCGCCGATCTCGAACTCGGTCGTCGCCCCGGTCTGGTCGGTGTGGCTGACCAGGTTGCCTTCCGGGTCGTAGGTCCACTCCTCGCTCGCCCCGTCCGGGGTGCGCCGCCACGCCAACCGCCCCTCAGCGGTCCAGCCGAGACGTGTGGTGCCGCCGACCGGATCGGTGATCTCGGTGATCCGGCCAGCCCGATCGCGTCGACAACTGGTCACTGCGCCGAGGGCGTCGGAGATCCGGGTGAGGAGGCCGGCCGCGTCGACTGCCACCTCAACGGCGTTTCCCAGCGGATCGACCATCTCGGTGAGATGGCCCGCGTCGTCGTGCCGGTAGTGAACAGTCGCGCCAACCGGGTCGGTGATCATGGTCAGGCTGCCGCGCTCGTCGTACCCGCGCCACCAGATCGCACCGTCGACGTCGGTAACCACGACCGGCTGACCCAACTCGTTGTACGCGGCCGTCGCCCGGCTGCCGTCCGGGCGGGTGACCTCGACCAGGTTGCCGTCGTCATCGTAGGACCAACGAGTCGTCCGCCCGAGAGCATCGGTCTCGGACA
>NZ_JBEZCZ010000059.1:0-33377 GCF_040647875.1 Micromonospora sp. NPDC049230 | reverse complement strand
GACCTCCTCGCCGGCTTCCTCGCCAGCACCGGCATGACCCTCGAACCCGAACCACCGAGATAGCCCGAACCCTGGCCTTTCAACCTCTGTAGCGATCGGCGGCGGGAACGTGCTTGCCCTCGTCCTGGGCATCCACTGGCGAAAGTCTCCCGAGACAGGGCTGATCGGCCTGGTCAGCATCGTCGTCGGAGCATTCGGCCTGGCCTCCGTAATCGCCCTCTTCCTCACCTTCGATGCCAACCTGCCCTCGGGTGCGATCGAACGCGGCTCCGTCTACACCATCGTCATCTGGCAATTCGCCGTCGCCGTCGCACTCCTGCGCAGCCGGGCCAACCCTGGGGCACCCGGCGTCGCCGCGACCAGTGCATCCACAAGCACGTGGTCCACAAGCAACTGACCAGCCAGCTCCACAACCCCGATCAACGACCAGAAACGAGCCCAGGTCCGAACCCCCGCCACGTTCCCCGATCGAGCGAGGCGCACCTCCTGAGACGTTCACCTATGTCTCGGCATCGCACATCACCGTCCACAATGCCTCCTGTGCAGATAACCGGAGGGGCTTCCCCGGAACGCCAACCGAAAGCGTTCCGGGGCGACCACAAATATCTCACAGGGTAGCCACTCAGCCACACTGTGCGGCCACGCCGATCGACTCGCTTACACCTGCCCTGAGCTGCCAGAACAGCCCCAGATCAGCCCTTCAGCAGCTCCCGCGCCATGACGATCCGCTGCACCTGGTTCGTACCCTCGTAGATCTGGGTGAACAACAGGGCATGGCTTCTGAGCTGGGAAAATGCTGCCATCCGCCGCGCTCCCCAGGCTTCCCCAGAGTGGGTAGGCCCGGCACGGAGAAGTTTTCCTACCGTGCGCTACCCCGCGCTCAGTCAACGACCAGCAAGGTGCGACACCGACCGAAAGCGGTTTACCGCGTTGCGGCGGCCAGTGCCGCACGGATGGCGTCCTCGCCGACCGGCTGGCCCTTCTCGTTGGAGTACGGCCCGTACGGCGTCCCCCACACCGGCGTGCCCGTCGCCTGCCGCCAGCTATCGGCCAGCGGTCCCGCGTCCAGCACGCTGTACCCGATGGATTCGATGAATGTGGTCACCGCCGCCTTCGCCAGCGCGGAGTCCCCGACGATCGGCAGGTACGAGCGGTCGGCCGCCCCCGCCGGACGGGCGAGTGACAGCAGGTGTTTGAAGAAGATGTTGTTGAACGCCTTCACAACCATGGCGTCCGGGAGGTGCCGCAGCAGCAGCTCGCTCGAGGTGAGTGACCTGTTGTCGAGTTCGGGGATGGGCCCGTCACGCTCGGGGCCGTAGTTGCACATGTCGATGACCGTCCTCCCGGCCAGTGCCGCGGCGGGCACGTGGGGGAAGGCCTTGACCGGCACCGCGATCACGACGATGGCACCGGCTGCCGCGGCTTCCCCGCTGGTTGCCGCGGACGCCCGCGGACCCAGTTCCGCGGCCATGTCAGCGAGCGTTTCGGGTCCGCGTGAGTTGCTGAGCACGACCTGATGCCCCGCATCGACGGCGAGCCGCGCGATGGCGGTGCCGATGGCGCCGCTGCCGATGAATCCCACGGTAGTCATATCTGAGCCGTCCCCTTTCATAAGCCGGACTCGTCGCGACTCTCAGCTCGCGGAGAAGTAGTGGCCGTTGCCCAGATCGGCGAGCAGGCGGGGCTGGGAGGGTTCCCAGCCGAGGATCTGGCGGGTGATGCGGTTGGACGCCGGGTAGCTCTGCGTGACGATGTTCGCGAGGAACCCGAAATACCCCGGCAGCACCAGTTCGTCTACGGGAACACTCACGGCGGGCAGGCCCAGACGGTTGCCAATGGCCTCGGCGATCTCGCGGAACGGGATGCCCCCGTCGTCGACCGCGTGCCAGTACCTGCCGGCCGGGCCCTTCTCCAGCGCCAGGCGGAACAAGGAGGCGACATCGCGGATGTGCACGGCGTTCCACAGGTTCGCGCCGTCTGCGGGGTAGCCGATGAAGCCCTTCTCCTTCGCGAGCGCGATCAGCGTCGGGAGGAAGCCGGCACGATCGGTCGTGCCGTGCGCAATGTTGGCAATCCGCACGACCGAAGACCGCACTCCCCGCTCGGCGAGGCCGACCACTGTGGTTTCCACGACATTACGCGCCCGCAGGGTGCCCCTGTGCTCATCGCCACTGGGGAGGGCCGGGTCCTCCTCGGTGGCCGTCCGGCCCAGGAATCCCTGCCCGGGCGAGCCGATGCTCCCCGCCGCGACGAGCGGCTTTCCGGTTCCCGCCAGTGCCTCGCCGTAGGCGAGCATGATCGGGACCTCCGCTGCGGCCACGGCGTGGATTCCGCCGGAGAAAAGCAGGTCTTGCCGGTGCGCGACGTGGATAACGCCGTCGGAGTCCGCGGCCGCCTCCTTGAGCCCGTCGAGATCCTCAAGGTCGCCGCGACGCACCTTTGCGCCGAGGGCGGACAGCGCCGCCGCGGCAGTGTTCGACCGGGCCAGGCCGGTGACCTCGTGCCCGGCGGCGATGAGCTCGGGGACGATGTACGAACCGGAATGGCCGGTCCCGCCAGTGACGAAAACGCGCATGCTGCTGTTCCTTATGGATGAGGTGACGGGAAAAGTGGCGGTGCCGGTCTGCTCAGCCGAGATTGCTGACGCCGAGGGCGAAGTTGAAGTCCCCCACGCCGTGGCGGGCCAGGCTGACCATCAGCAGACCTGTCCCTTCCAGCCAGTGCGCCATCTCCAGGCCGCCGGCATCCAGGGGACGCAACCCGAGGCTCTCGATGAACGCCGATACGCTCGCCTTGGCCCGCGCGTCGTCGCCGGCAAAGAGCACGTCCAGTGGGCGGCCCGGGGCCAGGACGTGGCCGAAGACGGTGTTGAACGCCTTCACGACATGTGCGCTCGCCGGGGCGGCCTCGGCGATCTCCTGCGCGGCGGACGTGCCGTCGGGGGTGGTCAGCCCGCTCGCATCGGCTTTCATGGGGTTGGTGATGTCGATGATGACCTTGTCGGCCAGTGCGTTGCCGTACTGGGCGACGACCGGCACGGCGCTGGCGTTCGGCACGGCGAGGATGACGATGTCGCCGGCCGGGGCGGTGCCGAATGTCCCGGCCGTGGCGCCGCCGCCGAGCGCGGCGGCCAGATCCTCGGCCTTGGCTGCGTCGCGACCGATGACCTCGACGGCGTGGCCGCCCTCGACCGCGCGGGCGCTTATGGCGCGACCCATACCCCCCAGGCCAATAATGCTGATGCTGCTCATGGAGTGCCTGCTTTCTGAAGTGGAATATCTGGGCAGACGCCCACCCCGTTGTTGTTAACGGTGGTGTCGTCGATGCGATCGAGTGACGTGACGGGCCTGACCCAACCCATGTCGCGCTAATTCTATTTCGGGGACCTGCCATCAATCCCGATGTCGATTCTTGTACCGAATTCGCTCCGGCCCATCGGGTACCTATTGAGGCTGTCACGGGTCTGAGCGGGTGTCCAAGACCTATTTCAGCGATGGCGATACCCTGGAGGCATCGCCATACCGGGGGACTTCATGGATCTGGACCTGCGCAAGTTGCGCTACTTCGTCGCCGTCGCCGAGCGGCTGCACTTCGGCCGCGCCGCCGAGGAGCTGCACATCGCGCAGCCGGCGCTCAGCCGGCAGATACCCGCGCTGGAACAGGATCTCGGCACCCCGCTGCTGATCCGGGACAGCCACGGCGTGGCGCTGACCGACGCTGGCAGGCAGTTGCTGACCGACGCCGGCCCGCTGCTGGCCTCCGCAGACGCGGTCCGCCGCCGGGTGACCGTGGCCGCGCGTGGCAGCCAGCGGCTGATGGTCGGCTTCCGCACGGGCATCACGGCCACCGCGGCGGTGCGGGAGTTCGCCATCCGGCACCCGGACGTGATGGTGGACGTGCAGCGGATCGAGTCCGACGACCAGGCCGCGATGCTGCTCGACGGCCGCATCGACGTCGGCTATGTGCGGCTGCCCATCGACGAGACCGGCCTGCGCATCACCCCGCTGTACGCCGAGCCACGGGTGGCGGTGCTGCCCGCCGGCCACCGACTCGCCGGCAAGAAGCAGATCACCGAAGCCGACCTGGCCGGCGAGCCGCTGCTCTGGCATCCCGACGCGAGCACACAGCCCACCAAGCGCCCGCACCCCAACGCCGGATACCTGGTGCGCGGGGTGGACGAGACGCTCGAACACGTCGCGGCCGGTCGGGGCATCTCGTTCCTGGCCCGTTCGACAGCCGTGTTCTACTCCCACCCGGAAGTCAGCTATGTGTCCGTCACAGACCTGGCGCCCGACCAGGTGTGCCTCGCGGTGGCGGCATCGCGCACCTCATCGGTGGTCAACGATTTCCTCGCCGCCGCACACGCGACGGCCGAGATCACCGCAGAATGCGGCAACGATGAAATGTGGCGGCTGGCAAGCGGTGCCGCGGCACCACACAGTTGATCAGCTCAACCGACAACAACAGAACCACCAGAGGGCGCCACAACCGAAGGCATTAATGAACGGGGGCGGAGGCTTTGGCGCACAGTGAGAATCGACATTGCCGCGCGGCAAGCCGCTAAAGCCAGTTTCGCAGCGGGTGCTCGCCCTTCGACGAGTTCGGCCCGCTCGTGATCCGGTCGCAGATCCGAAACGGCTGCCGGCGAGCCATCACGGGTCGCCACCCTCGGCACCGGCCTGCACTCCGACGCCGCAGCCCCTCGGTAGAGGATCAGTGGTCGCCTTCAACCAGCACCGTCCCGGACCCTTCGGTGGCCCTCACGCAGTTGCCGTACCTGGGCACCCAATTGGAGTCCGCCGGAGCGCCGGAGCGCCGCCCCACTTGCGTCACCGAGCCTTCTGTGCGGAAGAATGCCCTCATGACCGAGGACCGGGAGTTCCCGTCGGGCTCCAAACTGGACACCACGGTTCCGCACTCGGCGCGGATCTGGAACTACTGGCTCGGCGGCAAGGACAACTTCGCGGTCGACCGGGCCGCGGGCGACGAGGTGATCGCACACATCCCGGATATCCCCATCGGGGCAAAGGCCGAGCGCGCCTTCCTCAAGCGCGTGGTCCGGTTCCTCGTCGAGGACGCCGACATCCGTCAGTTCCTCGACGTCGGCACCGGCCTGCCCTCGGCAGACAACACCCACGAGGTCGCGCAGTCCCTCGACCCACACTGCCGGGTGGTCTACACCGACAACGACCCCCTCGTCATGGCGCACGCGCGAGCGCTCCTGACCAGCGCGCCCGAAGGCAGCTGCGACTACATCGAAGCCGACCTGCGGCAGCCAGACACGATCCTCGCGTCCGCGCGGCAGACACTCGACTTCTCGCAGCCGATCGGGCTCATGCTCCTCGGCGTCGTCAACCACCTCATGGACGACGACGTCGCCTACGACTCTGTCGCGCAACTGGTGCAGGCAATGCCCACCGGTAGCCACCTGGTACTCACCCACTCCACCGCGGAGATCCACGGCGAGCCGATGCTGCGCGTCATGCGGGAAACCACCAAGCGCGGCGGCACCCCAATCCGCGCCAGGACAAAGACCGAGCTCGAACGCTTCTTCGACCGGCTGGACCTGCTCGAACCCGGCATCGTTACCTGCTCCCGCTGGCGCCCCCACCCCGAGTCCAACGAGCCGGAGGTCTACCTGTTCGGCGGCGTCGCCCGCATCAACTGAGCTGAGCCTCCTCACGTTGCGATCCTCGCCCGGTCCGAGAACCGGGCGCAGAGCAGGGGCGGCTGCCCGTCCCGGCGCGGGCACTGCGCGGGCCGCCAATTTCCACCGGGTCGGGTCAGTCCGGGTCGGGCATCAGACCCTGCTCGCGGAGATCGTGGACCTGCCGGGCGGGCGGTGGATACGAATCGAGGTCCGAGGGGCGCGGCCCTTCCGGCCCGTCCGGTCCGACCCGGACGAAGGTCTCGACCCGGGTCACCCGGCACGGCACGCCCTGCACCTCGAAGTCGTCTGTGGACGGCGGCCGGTGCGCGGCCCGCGCGCGCTCGTACGCCGCCATGACCTCCTCGATCGGGGCATTCTCGCCCGGGACGAAGGAACCCAGGGAGAAGGAACCCGCGTCCCGTGCCGCCTGCGGCGTCGGATAGGTAGCCGCCGTTCGGGGTCGCCAACCGCCGCCGACATACGCCCCGATCGTGTACTCGACCGGGAGGAGAACCACGTTGGGATGGGTGCTCACCGCGAGGCGGGAGTCGGCGCGCACATCCTCGCCGACGACGTCGGTCTGCAGGTAGCCCGAAATCATCTCCATCCGGACCAGTCCGTCGGTGAGCCCGGTACCCGCGGTCGGGTCGATGACGAACCCCTCCATCGGCGAACCACCCCGCTCCGCCTGGCCCGGCGGATAGGGGTCCGGATCCGTGGGCCGAGGCGGCTCCGGCCCGTCCGGGCCCATCCGGATGAACGGCTGGGCACGGATGATCCGGTAGCGGCGGCCGTTGACGGTGAGCTCGTCGAGCGGCTCCCAGTCGAGCAGCTCGTACGCCGTCTCGTACTCCGCGCTCTCGGTCGCGTGCTCGTCGGTCTCCGGCAGCTCGCTGTGCAGCTTCCGAAAGTGCGACGCAAGGCCGTCGCGGGCATGCTGGGGCTCATCGTCACCGAGTTGGAGGAGCCGCCACCGACCGTCGACCTGCTCGGCGAAACCGAAGACCGGCAGACCCCACATCAGCGTCGGGTAAGCAATTGATCGCTCCCGGGCGTCCTCCTCGGAGAGCTCCGACACCGGGTCGTCCCGCTGCTCGATCCTGACCAGCAGATGATCAGGCACCCGCTCATCGTGATACGTCATGTACGCATTGTGTCGCCCTGGCTGCAGAGTCGCAGACTCGCACCGCCGCAGGAGCTGACAGACATCGTCGTTTGGTCCGCAACCCATCACGTTACGCACGGCAGGCTTGTCTGCGGCGCTCCCGTCCTCGACCGTCACAGCACCACCCGCGTCGACGAATGGGAAGAGACCGAATGGCCATCTCAAGCAGCGTCCCAGCAAGCAGCACCGGGGCAGGCGACTTTCGATGGTCGGCTGCCTTGACGGTTGTGCGACTGACCGGCATGCCTGGTCTATGACGTCGCGTGACGGGCGTTCAGCCGACATCTCCACGCGGCATCCGCTTCTGTCGAGATGAGGATGCGCGTCGGCCACGGCCCAGTCGCGTAGCGCCTGCCTGTCGGACGGAGTCAGTCCGGCTCCGCGGGTGATGCGGCAGCGTCGCCGGTGTTTCGGGGACGGTCGAGGATGAGGTGGCCGCTGGTATCAAGCTGGCGGGCTACTTCGGTGATGGCCTGCTGGAACCCGCTGCGGGTTTTCGGTCCGTAGCCGATGAAAAATCGATTGGCCAGCGGCACGGTCCAACGCATCGCGGGGGCAACGTTATAGACCCGGTGAGTCACCAGGGTGCGGTTCCCGTCCGGATGTGCGGACCATTCGCCGCGGTACCACCATCCGCCTTGGTACGCGGCCGTTGTGCCGTTCTCCTCGGTGAAAGGGATCGCCTCCCGGAGCAGCGGCCAGACCTTGTCGACGGGAGCCTGGATAACGCCCGTAATGTCGACAAGGAGTTTCGGTGCCTGGCCTTTGCTCATCGGTCGGCCCCGGGGTCGCTGACGCGAGTGTTCTGGAACGAGGCGAACCGCCAGCCGTCGCGGGTGTCCACCGCGGTCAAGGTGATGACCGAGTTGCGGGCAGGGTCGGTCTGGCCGTTCACGGCCGAGCCGCCTGCGGCGATGACCAGGGCGGCGCTGTCGGTGAGCGGCTTGACCTCCACGTGCTCGGTACCGCCGGACTGGAGCTTGATGGGTAGGCGGAAGAGCTGCCGGTGCCCGTCTTCGATCTCTTTGCGGCCGTGCATCCGCAGGCCGAAGTAGGTGATGTAGTCGGCGTCTTCGGTGAAGGCCGCCGCGTATCTTGTGGCGTCGCTGTCGTTCCAGGCGTCAGTGAGTTCCTGCAGCAGTTGCCGGATGGATGCGGTCGTGGTCTCGGTCATGGTCATGGTCGCTTCTCCGTTTCGTTCGTCGC
Source organism: Micromonospora sp. NPDC049230 (assembly GCF_040647875.1). Classification (NCBI taxonomy): domain Bacteria; kingdom Bacillati; phylum Actinomycetota; class Actinomycetes; order Micromonosporales; family Micromonosporaceae; genus Micromonospora; species Micromonospora sp. NPDC049230. Next base: position 25,356 of record NZ_JBEZCZ010000059.1, on the reverse strand, counting down.
TTCGTGGAGCGCCTTTTCCAGCAGGTTGGTCCGGAGTGGATCGGGCCAGTCGAGCGCACCGCTGTCGAAGCGGGCGAGGACGGTGCCGATCCAATCGAGTTCGGCCTGGCGCGTCGCCAGCTCGTACTCGAGTTTGAGCAGCACGACGTCCGGCAGGTCGTTGTCGCGGAGAGCACCGAGCTGCGCGGTGCCGGTGGTGATCGTTTCGCTGATGGCCGAAGCCCGGGCGCGCAGTGCCTCGCGTGCCGCCGGCACGGGCAGTGAGCCCAACAGCGAGACCGCCGCGCTGAACGTCGGCCGGTCCAGTTGCGGTCGCTCGATCAGGCCGCCGAGCTGTGTCATGAGCTCCCGGCGTCCGCCGTCGGTGATGCGATAGACGGTCCGTTCCGGCCGGCGGCCGTCGCGTACTGTCTCGCTCGGCTCGATCAGGCCAGCCGTGCTGAGCCGGTCCACGGCGTGGTACAGGCTGCGCGGCAGCCCGGTCACGTAGTCCTTGTGGGTGCGCACGATGAACTGATGCAACTCGTATGGATGGCTCTCGCGCACGGAGAGCACGGCAAGCACCGTGAGCCCGACCAGGTCATGCTTTCGCGCCATCTTCACCTTCCTTCATAGTGCAAGTTGCACTATAGCGCGTCGCAACAAAGGTGCGATCCTCGCCCGGCCCGAGAACCGGGCGCAGCATGGTGCCTGGCAGATGGCGCGGTGTACGCGTCCTGGTCGCGATCCTCGCCCGGTCCGAAGACCGGGCGCAGCCAGGCCGCAGCGGCGGAGCCTCGAACGGCTCCAGGGTGTCGCGATCCTCGCCCGGTCCGAAGACCGGGCGCAGCGGCTCGTGAACAGCCAACATTCAAGTTAACCAGTAGAAAGACACAAGTGAACACGCCTGAAGAATCCCAATTAGTACTATTTAACGGCTAGGAACGTCAGGCTGTCCGGATGACTACTGGGGGTTCCTAGATCACGAACAGGCCATAGGGCCAACATGTGGTCGGGCAGTACGGACCACACGATCTTGACCTGGTTCCAGCAGTTGTTAATCCCGGCCGCCGAGGCGACCGCAAGCGCGATCCTCGACACCCACCTGGTCGTCACCACCGCCGGGTTCGTCGCGGTCGACCTCTAGGGCGGCTGCCTTCTGTACGGCTTCGCTAACCAACAATTGCATCTGATCGATCTGACAAGTACCGACTGGAGCCCTTCACCCTCGACGCCTGCCGGCTTCCCGGATCACGGCGCTACATGACACCGGAAGGATTCGTCTACGGCGTGGCCATCGACGAGCACACCACCGTGTACACGCTCGGCCGCACGCTGCACCACCTTCTCGATTCAGCTTCCGACTGACGGGCACCGCGCGGCCCAAACGGACTGTCGTCGACTGGGCGGCACAGGCCTCGCCTGCCGCCCACCACCCGAGAGTGACAGCCCTGGTTTCGCGCCTGGCATCTCGCAGCCGAGCGACAACCCCCACGCCAACGCCGTCTACCACCATCCGCCAATGGCCGGCCGCGAGACCCCGCTCAGCCAACAGACACCACACTCATTACTCGACGTAACATACCGACCGGCCGGCAGCCAGCTACGTTCCCCGACCGAGCGAGGCGCACCTTCTGAGACGTTCACCTATTTCTCGGCGGCGCACATCACCGTCCACAATGGATTAAATGCATGCAGATAAATGATGGGCTTCCCCAGAACGCCAACCGAAAGCGTTCCGGGGTGACCACAAATATCCCACAAGGTGATCACTCAGCCACACTGCGTGGCCACGCCGATCGACCCTCCCGCACTTGCCCTGAGCTGCCAAAACAGCCCCGAATCAGTCCTTCAGGAGCTGCCGCGCCATGACGATTCGCTGCACCTGGTTGGTGCCTTCGTAGATCTGGGTGAACAACGAGGGCACGGCTTCTGAGCTGGGAAAACGCTACCGTCCGCCGCGTTCCCCAGGATTTCCCCAGAGCCCACACAGGTCCGGCGTGCAGAAAATTGCTCACTGTGCGCCACCTAGCGCCTAATCAACGACCAGCAAGGTGCAACAGCGACTGAAAGTAGGTGAAGTCCCCCGCAGAACTGCGCTGACTGAAGGGGCTACCGAGCCGCACGGGCCATTACCTAGCGTAACGACCTTCGGAGCACGAATGTAAGGACGCATCGCACGTTCGTCAGACGCCGGACAGGGATGCTGCGTCCGGTCCGAGGACCGGGCGCAGCGTGCTTGCCGAAGTCGGATTCAGGGGCGAACCACAGGTTGCGATCCTCGCCCGGTCCAAAAACCGGGCGCAGCCGAGGTACTCCCATGCGCGCCGCTCCTCACGGATCCGTTGCGATCCTCGCCGGTCCGGGACGGACCGGCGCAGCATGGGCCGCGACCCCGGATTCGGCGCCGCTGTTGCGATCCTCGCCCGGCCCGGGGACTGGGCGCAGCCAACCCGCCCTGGCCCGCCCGCTCACCGACGTGCAGTTGCGATCCTCGCCTGGTCCGGGCACTGGGCGCAGCGCCGGATCACCGACCAGTCATCGACATAGCTGCCGTCGTTGCGATCCTCGCCCGGTCCGGGGACTGGTGCAGCCCGTTTCTGGCTGCGACCACCCGACCCGGACCCGTTGCGATCCTGGCCCGGGTCCGGGGACCGGGCCAGCTGCTTCCCGTCGGCGACGGTGGCGGTGACCACCACGGTGTTGTGATCCTCGCCTGGTCCGGGGACCGGGCGCAGCCACCCGGATGTAGACGGTGTCACCCTCGGTGCCCTTGTTGCGATCCTCGCCCGGTCCTCGGACCAGGCGCAGCCACGAGGGCGCTGATCTGGCCCCACTGGGTTTCGGTGTTGCGATCCTCGACCGGTCCGAGAACCGGGCGCAGCCAGCGCCTGCAACCGTGGCTCGATGGCTGCGGCCACCCGGTTGCGGTCCTCGACCGGTCCGGGAACCGGGCGCAGCTCCTGTGCTCTGTGCGCACTGGCCACCACCCAGCGGTATCGGTTGCGATCCTCGCCCACTCCGGGGACCGGGCGCAGCGTCCGACGTCGTCCGCGCCGAGACGCGCACCCGAGTCGTTGCGATCCTCGCCCGGTCCGGGGATCGGGCGCAGCCGGGACGTTCCTCGCCGCTCAGGTCACGCGTCACCACGTTGCGATCCTCGCCCGACCCGGGAACCGGTCGCAGCCCCAGCGACCCGGGGCCCATGCCACCGCCGGGCGGTTGCGATCCTCGCGCCCAGTCCGGGGACCAGGCGCAGCTCGGACGGCGGCCTCGAAGATCTGGTTGATCAGCGTGTTGCGATCCTCGCCCGGTCCGGGGACCAGGCGCAGCCGCGTCGGCGCTCAGACCGTGGATGATGAAGCTTTCGAGTTGCGGATCCTCGCCCGGTCCGGGGACCGGGCGCAGCTCACCCGAGTCCCGCCGTTCTTCGCCGCCCACGACCCGTTGCGATCCCGTCGACCGGGCGCAGCTGGACGGTGGCGGCCGGTGCGGCGTCGGCGGACAGCGTGTTGCGATCCTCGCCCGGTCCATCGACCGGGCGCAGCTCGGCAAGCCAGGCCGGGAGCGGAATGAGGTCGTCGAAGTTGCGATCCTCGCCCGGTCCGTCGACCGGGCGCAGCCGATCCGAGGCCGCCGCCGTTCTGGTCGCGAAGGCCCCGTTGCGATCCTCGCCCGGTGCATCGACCGGGCGCAGCCTTCCGGTTCATGGCCGCGCTCGCCGAGTTCGACCGCGTTGCGATCCTCGCCCGGTCCGTCGACCGGGCGCAGCACCGACCGCGCCCGCATCGGTGCGATGGCCGCCGCCGAGTTGCGATCCTCGCCCGGTCCCGGAATCGGCGCAGCGCACAGACCAACCTCCTGTGCGACATCGAGTACGAGTTGCGATCCTTGCCCGGTCCGGGAATCGGGCGCAGCTCCCGCCGCAGCTCCGGCGGCGTGTCGACGACCTCGTTGCGATCCTCGCCCGGTCCGAGGACCGGGCGCAGCCGCCACGATCGAGCGGCTCGAAGACGGGTCATTGCACGTTGCGACCCTCGCCGGTCCGAGAACCGGGCGCAGCGACCCACCTCTCCGACCGTGCCTTCCGCGTGATCGTGTTGCGATCCTCGCCCGGTCCGGGAATCGGGCGCAGCTTGTACACGTCCCAGCAGGTACGCGGATCGGCGCGCATGTTGCGATCCTCGCCCGGTCCGTCGACTCCGTGGCGACCAGGGCGGCCTCTTCGATCCGGGCGCCCCTGACCAGGGTTGCGATCCTCGCCCGGTCCGTCGACCGGGCGCAGCTCCACCGCACACCTACAGCGCCACCACATAGATCAGGTTGCGATCCTCGCCCGGTCCGTCGACCGGGCGCAGCACCGCCCATGGCTGGCCGCCTCGGTCATCAAGGATTGGGGTCTTTGATGGTTGCGATCCTCGCCCGGTCCGTCGACCGGGCGCAGCGCCGCTCGTCGGCGATGCCGTGGTCCATGATCTCCAGGTTGCGATCCTCGCCCGGTCCGTCGACCGGGCGCAGCTCGTCGACGCGCTCGTAAGCCTGGTCCCGCTGCACCTCGTTGCGATCCTCGCCCGGTCCGTCGACCGGGCGCAGCATGAGTGGCGGCGTACTCGCGCGCTGCTGAACCAGTTGCGATCCTCGCCCGGTCCGTCGACCGGGCGCAGCGCGCGCCGTACGCACTCGTCAACGCACCAGTCCGAGTTGCGATCCTCGCCCGGTCCGTCGACCGGGCGCAGCAGAGAGGCAGGGGAGGAAACCACACCAGGTGATCCCCGTTGCGATCCTCGCCCGGTCCGTCGACTGGGCGCAGCCTGCCGACGGGCTTGCGGCCTTCGCGCAGGGACTCCCCGTTGCGATCCTCGCCCGGTCCGTCGACCGGGCGCAGCCGCCGCTTCCAAGATCGCCCGCCGGTCAGGAGGTGGTGTTGCGATCCTCGCCCGGTCCGTCGACCGGGCGCAGCCCGAGCAGCACAAGCTCGCGGCGGGCCGCGTGGAGTCGTTGCGATGCTCGCCCGGTCCGTCGACCGGGCGCAGCGACACAGCGGTCGGGGTAACGGTCTGGCTCGTCACCGTGTTGCGATCCTCGCCCGGTCCGTCGACCGGGCGCAGCGCGTCGGGCCCTTGGTCGACGTCGAGCGCGATCACGTTGCGATCCTCGCCCGGTCCGTCGACCGGGCGCAGCCCACAGATCGAGGTCGGTCGCGTCGCCGTCCGAGCCGTTGCGATCCTCGCCCGGTCCGTCGACCGGGCGCAGCGAGCACATGATCCATGAGTGGCGGGCCAACCCGGGGTTGCGATCCTCGCCCGGTCCGTCGACCGGGCGCAGCGGCGGCCGTGTCCGCGCTCGCCAGCTCCGACATATGGTTGCGATCCTCGCCCGGTCCGTCGACCGGGCGCAGCTTCCGGGGGGATGCGGCGCCGGCGCCGATGGCCATGTTGCGATCCTCGCCCGGTCCGTCGACCGGGCGCAGCTCCCACGCTTTGCCGATTGACGACACGCCCGTCTTGTTGCGATCCTCGCCCGGTCCGTCGACCGGGCGCAGCACGAACGACTCACCCTTGCGCACCACCAGATCGAGGTTGCGATCCTCGCCCGGTCCGTCGACCGGGCGCAGCCAGCGTGTCGGTCATCAGCCGCCTCGAAAGCCCCATGTTGCGATCCTCGCCCGGTCCGTCGACCGGGCGCAGCACCGCCCTCGTACGACGTCGCCGGGTACGACATCCTGTTGCGATCCTCGCCCGGTCCGTCGACCGGGCGCAGCCAGCACCCGCGGCCCGTTGGCGCGCACGTAGGCGATGTTGCGATCCTCGCCCGGTCCGTCGACCGGGCGCAGCCACCTTGTCGGCGTCCACTGCGTGCTCGGCGGTGAGGTTGCGATCCTCGCCCGGTCCGTCGACCGGGCGCAGCCCCGGGAGAAGGGCGCCGAACTGGCGGAGGCGGCGCGTTGCGATCCTCGCCCGGTCCGTCGACCGGGCGCAGCTACCTGCCCACCGGGCAGTCCCTCGAGGTGGCCGGGTTGCGATCCTCGCCCGGTCCGTCGACCGGGCGCAGCGCGACCGGATCCGGTGCCAGCGCCGGCGGTTCCGCAGTTGCGATCCTCGCCCGGTCCGTCGACCGGGCGCAGCGCCGACCAACTCCACCACCGCGACGCCGGGCGACTCGTTGCGATCCTCGCCCGGTCCGTCGACCGGGCGCAGCGAAAAAGCCTGAGTACGTCTCGATCGCAGAGGCCCTGTTGCGATCCTCGCCCGGTCCGTCGACCGGGCGCAGCGGGCGACCCGAAGATCCACCGCAACGCGTCCCATTGGTTGCGATCCTCGCCCGGTCCGTCGACCGGGCGCAGCTCGTGGTCAGCTGCTGTCCGTCGAGTGCCCGGACCAGGTTGCGATCCTCGCCCGGTCCGTCGACCGGGCGCAGCAGGCTCCGGTGCCCGACGAGGACCAGGACCAGGCGCAGGTTGCGATCCTCGCCCGGTCCGTCGACCGGGCGCAGCCGTGCGCCGCCTTGGCCTCGTCAAGGACCGCCATGTTGCGATCCTCGCCCGGTCCGTCGACCGGGCGCAGCGCCGACGCTGACTTCCGGGCAGCCGTGGGGCTGCTGGTGTTGCGATCCTCGCCCGGTCCGTCGACCGGGCGCAGCGGTGTCGACCTGGCCGCAACGGTGGGACGTGTCCGGGTTGCGATCCTCGCCCGGTCCGTCGACCGGGCGCAGCGGCGTACGGCTCGTCGTTCATGTTCCGGGTGATCAAGGTTGCGATCCTCGCCCGGTCCGTCGACCGGGCGCAGCCTTAATGGAGGACAACCCCGGCGCATCCGTGAGATTCGTTGCGATCCTCGCCCGGTCCGTCGACCGGGCGCAGCACGACGCAGGGCAGACCGCCTACCAGGTCGCACTACGCGTTGCGATCCTCGCCCGGTCCGTCGACCGGGCGCAGCCCGGTCCCGAAGACCCGGCGCGCGCTGGCGCAGGTGTTGCGATCCTCGCCCGGTCCGTCGACCGGGCGCAGCAGTCATTGCCGGAGTGGATCGGCACCAGCGCCGTGGAGGTTGCGATCCTCGCCCGGTCCGTCGACCGGGCGCAGCCACCTTCAGCCGCGGATCGTGCAGGATTTCCTGGAGGTTGCGATCCTCGCCCGGTCCGTCGACCGGGCGCAGCTAGCGGCGGGACTCCTGTGGATCGTTGTCCGGATCCCAGTTGCGATCCTCGCCCGGTCCGTCGACCGGGCGCAGCCAGCCAGGAGTCCGTGGCGTGGGTGATCTGGTTCCCGTTGCGATCCTCGCCCGGTCCGTCGACCGGGCGCAGCACCGACGCCGACCTGCAACTGCGGCTCGACAGCAGCGAGTTGCGATCCTCGCCCGGTCCGTCGACCGGGCGCAGCACGCACCACGAACGCCCCGCCGGCGAGCGCGTACCAGTTGCGATCCTCGCCCGGTCCGTCGACCGGGCGCAGCCGTCAGCGGCTCGGCCGAGGCGCGCGAGCGCCGCAGGTTGCGATCCTCGCCCGGTCCGTCGACCGGGCGCAGCATCCGTACGCGCAGGTTGTGCTCGGCGCCGCGCAACAGGTTGCGATCCTCGCCCGGTCCGTCGACCGGGCGCAGCCTGGCAGCGCGCGTACAGCTCGCCGTACGCGACGGTGTTGCGATCCTCGCCCGGTCCGTCGACCGGGCGCAGCTCGATCCGCTGGCCGCCAAGTCCTCTCGGGCATGGTTGCGATCCTCGCCCCGGTCCGTCGACCGGGCGCAGCCCATTACGCCACCGATGGCCTCGGAGTTGGCATCAATGTTGCGATCCTCGCCCGGTCCGTCGACCGGGCGCAGCGACGTCTGGGTGATCGGGCCGCCCGAGGCCGAGGAGTTGCGATCCTCGCCCGGTCCGTCGACCGGGCGCAGCCAAGCCGATCCTGTCGATCAACTCGTGGGGCGTTTCGCCGTTGCGATCCTCGCCCGGTCCGTCGACCGGGCGCAGCGTCCGGCCCACACGTCGTGCGCCTCGACGATGCGCCAGTTGCGATCCTCGCCCGGTCCGTCGACCGGGCGCAGCCGGTCGGCCGGTTCGGTCTTCCTTGGTCTGATCAAGTTGCGATCCTCGCCCGGTCCGTCGACCGGGCGCAGCTCGTCGGGCATGTCGATGACCTCGACACACACGGCGTCGTTGCGATCCTCGCCCGGTCCGTCGACCGGGCGCAGCATGGTGCTGCACCGCGAGCGCATCCGGGCCGCCGAGGTTGCGATCCTCGCCCGGTCCGTCGACCGGGCGCAGCGGCCAGACGAATCCCGGCGGACCGGAACAATCACTGGGTGGTTGCGATCCTCGCCCGGTCCGTCGACCGGGCGCAGCGGCAGGTCATCAAGCGAGTGCGTCGACGGCGGCGGCGTTGCGATCCTCGCCCGGTCCGTCGACCGGGCGCAGCCCCCGCTCACCCCGGCGGCAACTCCCGGGCCGACAGTGTTGCGATCCTCGCCCGGTCCGTCGACCGGGCGCAGCGCACCTCACCCCGCAGGTCGCCACCGCCGCCTTCGAGTTGCGATCCTCGCCCGGTCCGTCGACCGGGCGCAGCGACGACTCGATCGAGCTGGCGAAGGACTGGATGATCGAGTTGCGATCCTCGCCCGGTCCGTCGACCGGGCGCAGCGAGGATCTCAATGCCCTCTTCGCCGTTCGTGTTGTTGTTGCGATCCTCGCCCGGTCCGTCGACCGGGCGCAGCCTCTGCGGTCGGCTCGATGATGGCCACGCCCTTCAGGTTGCGATCCTCGCCCGGTCCGTCGACCGGGCGCAGCGATCCACTCCCCACTAGGCTGGACATCCTTGCAGCCGTTGCGATCCTCGCCCGGTCCGTCGACCGGGCGCAGCCCGGCGGCGACCACCCGCAGCGAAGCGGCCTTGCGTGTTGCGATCCTCGCCCGGTCCGTCGACCGGGCGCAGCGGGGTGGTTTCGGACGGGGAGAAGCACTGGGATGCCCTGTTGCGATCCTCGCCCGGTCCGTCGACCGGGCGCAGCGCAGATCAGCCTGTGCGTCTGCCTTGGTTTCGTAGATGTTGCGATCCTCGCCCGGTCCGTCGACCGGGCGCAGCGGCGCATCCCGAGGCGGACCAGGGACCGCAGGAAGTAGTTGCGATCCTCGCCCGGTCCGTCGACCGGGCGCAGCCCCTTGACGGCTGGTAGCGACCATGCTAGCCCGGGTTGCGATCCTCGCCCGGTCCGTCGACCGGGCGCAGCCGCGGCGATGATCCTCGCCGAAGACGCGTACGTGTTGGTTGCGATCCTCGCCCGGTCCGTCGACCGGGCGCAGCACGACCTGCTCATGTACGGGCAGACCGTCGCCGACCGGTTGCGATCCTCGCCCGGTCCGTCGACCGGGCGCAGCGCGTGCTGGTCCGCCCCGTCCGGCTCGACGACGGCACGTTGCGATCCTCGCCCGGTCCGTCGACCGGGCGCAGCAGCTGTCCAGCTCCTCAGTGCCGCAGCCGGTGCACCGGTTGCGATCCTCGCCCGGTCCGTCGACCGGGCGCAGCGGCTTGTGAACAGCCAATATTCTGGTTCATCACTATCTTGGCACTCGCGGCAGCGCTAGATAAGTCCGAATTGATGCGCTTTACTGCTTGGGAACGTCAGGCTCTCTGGGTGGTCACTGGGGGTTCCTAGATCACGAATGGGCCGCGGGGGTCGACGTGTCGTGGCAGCCCCAGGTGTTCGACGTTGTCGAGTGCGTTGGCCGGGAGGCGATAGATGCGGATGCTGTCGCGGGCGGGATCGATGGCATCTTGCAGGGCTGCCACGAGTTTTACCTTGTCGGTGTCGCGGCAGACGACCTCGAAGACGGATTTCTGGACGCGGTGTCCGTACGCTTCGCAGATTTTGGCGACTTTCCTCAGCCGCCTCTGGCCTGCTGGGGTGATGGTTTCGACGTCGTAGGTGATGAGGATGTCCACGTCAGTTGACTGTCCAGGGGCGGTAGGTGGCGAGGTCTCCGCGGAGGTGCCGGGCGAGTAGGCGTGCTTGCACGAGTGGGAGAACGGCGCCTTCTATCTCGCGGTTGAGTTGGGCATGTGGCCAAGCTCGTCGTCGTGCGGTCTGCCAGGCGTTGAGGGTGTTTTTTCGGCCGGTTTCGGTGAGCCGGTATGCGCCATTGGGGAGTAGTTCGAAGTCGTCGGCGGAGAGTTCTCGTCGGTTGAGCAGGGTGAAGGCGAGCCGGTCGGCGAGGAGGGGGCGGAACTCTTCCATCAGATCGAGGGCGAGTGCCGGCTTGGCTGGGCGGGTGGCGTGAAGGAACCCGATATAAGGGTCGAGGCCGACGTGTTCGAGTGCGCCGTGCACGGCGACTCGGAGCATGCCGTAGAGGAACGACAGGAGGCAGTTGACGGGGTCGGTGGGTGGTCTCTTGGTTCGGCCGGTGCCGCGCCATTGCTTGTCGGTGACCAGGTATGGCAGGGCTGCGAAGTAGTCGTGTGCGGCGATGCCTTCGGTGCCGAGCACGCTGTCGATGCTCTCGGCGCTCTTGAGCAGTTCCAGTCGTTGGGCGATGAGTTCCGCTGATGCGCGCAGCGCGGTCTGCCGGTGACCGGATGTGTCGCGGCCGGCACGGAGCAGAACTTGGCGGGAGTTGTGTATCTTGCCGGCGACCATGGCTTTGGCGATCTTGATCCGGTGGTCGTGGTTGTCGACGGCGCGGTGCTGGGCTTGTCGCAGGAGGGGGTTGCCGCTGGTGGGGCCGGCGACGCGGGCTCTGAATCGGCCCATGCCGGTGAGCCAGCTGACGGATCGACCGTCGTCGGCGCAGTGCAGCAGCAGGTCGTCGGTGATGGTCACGCCGGCGAAGAGCACCAGGTGGTCGACTCGGCTCAGGGGCAGCAGGCGTCGTCCGGTCTGTTCTGGGTGGTAGACGCGGACGGTGTCGCCGTCGAGGTGCAGGCTGGTCCCCGGTGTTTGTACGTAGAGGGTGTTGAGTAGTTCAGTCACGCCACTGTCCCAACGGCCTTGGGGTGAAGAGGTCGGCTGCCGGTCGGGTCTGCCGGCCGTCGGTCATGTCGGGTAGGCAGTCGTCGCGCAGTGAGCACTTACGGCACCGGGTGTCGTTGCGTGCCGCTGGTAGGTGTGGGGACGCGAGGAGACGCCGGATGGCTTCGGTCGCTTGCACTACCCGGTGCAGGAGGTCGGGGCTGATGGTGACCGGGTGGCGGCGGCGTTCGGCGACGGAGTAGATGTATCCGAGGGGTACGTCGAACCCGGCTTCGAGGAGGCACAGGGCCTGACCGGCGAGTTGCAGGTCAGCGGGCCCGTCTGGCTGGTAGCGGCCGACTTTGTATTCCACTGGGGTGGCGGTGGTGCCGACGAATTCCACCACATCGCAGATGCCTCTGAGGCCGTACACAGCGCTGCCCACGGGTAGGGAGCGGATGGTGGTGAGACCTGCCCGCCGGGTCAGGCCGGGCAGGTCCACCAGTCGATGGCTCAGATCGCCGCGTACGGTCTGCGCGCTGTCACCCCAGATGCCCTCGACGTGGATGAGCGCGGTCTGTCGGTGGCAGTAGGCGTAGTGCTCGAGTGCGGAGAGCGGGATCTCGGCAAGGGTGCCGTCGCCATCGGTCGTCGGGGTCACGGCCAGAGATTCACCAGTGGGGTGAACTCGATACCCTCGGGAAGGTTGTCGGTGGCGAGGGTCAGCTGGTAGTCCAGGTGGTGCCGGGCGGGCTTTTCCGTGTTCGCGCGGCTGAGGGATACGCGTTCGGTGAGGCTGGCCGCCGGTGCGACGCCGAGGGCGTCGGGGTGGCTGAAGACGTACAGGCCGCAGAGTTTCATCTCGCCGCGGGTGGCGGAGCGGTCGTGGTCGAACATCAGGGTGATCGCCCGCCAGAAGACGGCGAGGTCGTCAGAGGTGACGCCCGTCTTCCCGGCGCGGGGGGCGGAGTAGAAGATGCGGGCTTGGTAGAGGCCGTAGGGCACGGTCCATTTCGAGCCCATCTCGGTCCGCTCGCCCTTGTCGATGTCATCCTGGCGGGTTTGGGTGACCCGGGTGATGGCGTGATCGGTGGGAAGGACCGCGTCGACGCTGCGGGCGAAGGTGAGCTGCACCGGACCGCGTACCTGTCCGGCACCGCCCTTGGTGGTGCCGGTGCTGAGGACGGCGCCGAACATGCGGATGTCGAAGTAGTGCTCGCAGAGCCACCGCTGTGCCTCGTCGGCGCGACCGGGGTTGGCCTTGAGGCCCTCCTCGATGCGGGTGTTCAGCGCGTGGCCGGCCTCGACGAAAATCCCAAACCTAGGGTCGTCGCCACGCATCAGGGCGACGGTGTCGCGGATCTTGCGTTTGATGGCGACGTCGGTGACCAGTCCCTGGCCGGTCTCGTCGTCGGTGCGCGGCTGGTTACCGCCGTCGGGGTCGCCGTTGGGGTTGCCGTCGGTGACGTCGAACAGGAGAACGGCGTCGTGGCGGCGGGCCGGGTCGAGGTGGTTGTCGCTCATTCGGCGTCTCCTTCGGTGGTGGGCTGGTCGTCCGAGGCGGGTGGCAGGTCAGTGTTCTTCTTCTTGGCAGCGGCCTCGATGCGCTCGGCGCGCATGGCGGCGCGTTGCTGGTGGAACCCGAGGACGAACTGGGCCTTCTGCGCCAAGACGGCGGTGCTCGGGATCGAGTCCCGGCTCGTGTCGATCTGGGCGAAGATGTCGTCGAGTCGGTTGGCGTACGCCCTGGCCCAGCCCGGTTTGCGCAGCGGTCCACGTAGGCGGCGCAACCAGGCAGTCGAGGTCCGCTGCCCGTTGACCAGGACAACTCTCGGGTTGGTGATGGCGCGACCCATGTACCGCTCGGCGAAGGTGGTGTTCAACGGCTGGTTCGCCGCCCGGAAAACCGTCTGCTGAAGGTCATCGAGAACGGCGAAAGCCCTGCCGGACAAGTAAGCGGGGTCGTTGTTGTCCAAGTTCAACGTGGGGGTCAGCCTTTCAAACTCGGCGGTTCGGCTATCAGGATCGTCAAGTCGACGTGACCAGCGGCGCAGGCCGAGCCGGACCAGGGCCACGCGTGCCGGATCGACCCGGCCGTCGGTGCGGATCCGGTTGAGCACATGGGTGAGCAGCCGCGGCGGCAGCGGGCTGTCTAGCAACGCGGCCCGTAGCAGCGCGTGCTGCAGGCCGGTCGGCCGGTCCTCGCCCCTGGCACCGAGCTTGACCCAACTACCGGGGGCGCCACCCCGCCCAACCTGCCACCGGCCCGCCGCGCGGACCAGTTGGGTCAGCCGGACCTGGGTAACCTCACCAGACCAGTCCGCGATCTCGTGATCGTCGATCCACGAACGGATGTAGCCCTTGACCTGGGGCAGCGGCATCTCCACCCAGTCGCGGATCACGACCCGGGCGACGTTGCCGCCAACGGTCACCGAGCAGAAGGTAGACAGGTCATCATCGCCGGGCTCAATGCCGTCGTGCGGGGTGGTGAGCAGGGCGCGGGCGTCATCGAGGTCCGGGGCGTCCAGCGGGGCCATGGGGTCGAAGCGGGAGCCGCCGACCAACCACCAGGCCAGACGGGCGTTCTGCCCGGGTAGCCCGGTGCTGTGCCGTTCATCGGACAGCACCGCCGTCAACGACGACATGAACGTCAGACCGCACGTGACACAGATCGGCGTGTGGGCCAGAAGCTTCGTCAGCTCATAGCCGTGGGACGCCTCGTTGACACTCACCAGCGAGGCGCTCTGGGTGGCGCCGGGCAGCCACCGCCGCGGAATCTGCTGCGGGATCGTCTTGAGCAGGTCGCGGACCTGGCCGCAGACCAGGCAGTAACCGGCCCGGCCGAGCCCCTTACGCCCGGCGGCGACGCCCGCCCAGTACCGCTTCGCTGATTCGTGTTCGGTGGCGATCTGCCCCTCGACGACGAAGGCCACCATGTCGGCGCGGCTCCACGTCCCATCGGTGACAACCTTCGGTGCGTGACCCCCAGCGTAGAAGGCGGCGATAGCGGGAGCTGGGCCATCCGGCTCCGCGGCAGCCCAGTCCCGGATCAGCTCCTGGAACGCGGTGTGCTGCTTGGCCACCCGGTCGGCTTTGCCATCCTCGGCGACCCAGCCCAGCACGTATTCGACGGTGTCGGCGGCCAGCGTCGGCGCGACCCCTACGGTGCGGGTGACGTTCGGCATCCACCGCTCGATTCCGAAGCGCTGCCCGGGTTTTCCCGGATCCGCGAAATCGACTAACTCGACGTTGGCGGGCGTGCCGTCAGCGGTGATGTAGAGCAGGAACCGCACCGGCTTCCTGCCATAGAACGGTGGAGTCACCTCGCCACTGGACTCCGCGTACTCGACGAGCCGCTGCAACAACATCAGACGCCCCCACCTGGAAGGGCGAGTTCCATCCCCCGCTGCGGCACGTACAGAACCCCGGCCTGCACCCGGGCAGAGAACCACTCCATCCGAGGAATGCCGCCACCGTCGCGGTGAATCGAGTGCAGCATGATGCCGATGTCCTCATGCAGATCGTGCTGGCGCTTGACCGTGTCGTCCGGCCAACCGAACTCCGCGCTGAACTCCCGCGTACCCAGGTAGGGGCGCTGGAAGCAGGCACCCCGGCGGACCCGGCGGCGCAACTGATCCCGGTACGCCGAAGCGGGCTTGTCCGCGTGCGGAGCCGGCACCATGTGCGCGTGGATGCGGTAGGCCACGTCCCGCAGGCACACGGCGTTGCGTTGATCGCGATGCGCCACCGTGTCCACCCGGCGGGCGCCCTTGATCGCCTCCGCCAGCGGTGCCACGTCCGTGGTCTCGTTGCGACGGATCGTGAACTGCCGAATCGGGCGGAGCACCTCGATCGCGACGATCTCGTAGCGAAATTCCGGCTTCCAGTAGATCGACTCCAGCACACCCACCGCGGCGGGAGGCGTCATGACCGAGTAGCTCACCCGCTCCACCTTCAGCTCCGGGCGGGAGAACAGGGCGGCCTCACCGACTACCTGAACTACCACGGGCAGATCACCCTCGCGGCTCCGCCGCAGGGTCACCCCGTCGATCACATCCGTCGTCACTGCACGAACTCCTCGAATCTCGGGTCGAAGGTGATGCCAGTTGCCTCGTCGTATCCACCGATCCACTCCACCAACGCGCCCACCCGCACCTCATCGCCGAGGATCGGCCGCATGTACGCCGTCACCTCCGGGTTACGGAGAACACCGCTGTGCACAGTGGTGGTGTAGGGCTGAAGCTGACGCAGATCATGGAGGTCCGGCACCGACGCGTGGCGGATTTTTTCAATCAGGTCGACGAGAGCAGCGGACTCCTCGTCCGTCAACGCACCTTGCGGGGTCACCACCGAGATGCCCTCGTCACGGATGAGCCGGAACGCCCGCTCGTGATCACGACGGCGGCTGTTCACATCGATCAGCGGGCCATCAGCAACGGTCTGGAACGCCCACTCCTTACGAGCCTGCTGGATGCGCTGACCAACGTGGTCCGGGTCCTTCAGGTTGAGCGCGTCGTAGACCTGGCAGTAGTAGTCCGACAACGCCGACTCGTTGTCCGGATCGGCCACGTCAGGCCCGAAGCAGGTCTTCGCCACACCGACCAACTTCTTGTACGCCGCAGGCTGCCCACCGTCTGACGGAGCGAAGATGACGACCCGTCCACACTCCAAGCGCCCTTCCCGATTAGCCCGCCCGGCGGCCTGCAACAACGAATCAGCCGGTGCCATCGCCCGATACACAAGCGGAAAGTCCAGGTCCACGCCCGCTTCCACCAGCTGCGTCGCCGCCAAGAGCACTCGCTCACCGGCACCTAACCGCCGGATCACCACCTCCAGCACCCGCCGCCGATGCGCCGGACACATCCGCGTCGACAGATGCCAGGCGACATCACCGAAGCCTTCCTCCTGCCACCGCTCATACACCGTCCGCGCATCCGCTGTCGTGTTCACCACCACCATCGCCGACCCGCCACCGACACCGCTGCCAGCCGACCCGCTGGCGTCATCAGCGATGTGACCCAGGGTCAGACCTGCGTCCAGCCGCCACTCGTACGACACACGCCGCATCTTCTCGTTCAGCACCGACACTTCCGAGACCAACTCGAACCGGTCCAGGTCCTCGAAGGTCTGCAACGCCCAGAATTCGGGCTGGGTAGCCGACGACAGCAGGACTGTCGTCCGGAAGTGCTCCACTAGCAGACGCAGGCCGTTCAGGATCGGTACGAGCATGTCGTGCGGCAGCGCCTGAATCTCGTCCAGCACGATCACCGACCCCGCTAGCCGATGCACCCGCCGCATCGCCGACGGCTTGCGGGCGTAGAGGGACTCGAACAGACGCACGAACGTCGTCACCACGAACGGCGCGTCCCAGTTCTCCGCGGCCTGACGCGCCCAAGGCCCAGCCTCGGGAGCATCGAAATCCACCTGGCTGTGATGCTCCAACACCACCGGCTCGGCGCCGTCCTCATTGAGCATCCGCCGGTAGACATCGGCGTTCTGCTCGGTGATGGTCAAGAACGGCACCGCGACGATCACCCGACGCAGATCGTGGCGCTGCGCGTGACGCAGCGCGAAGCCAGCCGCGGCGAGCGTCTTCCCGACCCCAGTCGGCGCGTGCAACCGGAACATCCCGGTAGGTCGTTCGGCAGCGGCGAGAGACTCCGCGTAGACCTGCTCCCGTAGCCCATCGATCGGCGACGGCGGACGCTGCGCGAGCGCCTCTGCCCGACGTCGCTCGAACAGGGCGAACAGGTGGGCGAAGTCGGCGTCCGGGCGCACCCTCGGAGCGGCGAGCTGATGGTGGTGCGCGTGAGTGTCCAACCCATCGGCGTCAACCAGAGCGCTGTAGCACAACCGCAACGCCATCTCCCCCACCAGCGGATCCTGTTGCCAACGCTCAGGCAGCGCGGCACTCAGGTCGGCGGGCAGTTCCGGCAGCAGACGGGACAGGGCGGCCTCCGCCGACGCCACGTTCCGCGGGTTATCCCTCAAGGCAGCCATCAACTTCTTCTTGAAGTCGCCCTGGTCCAGGAGCCCACCATGATGCCCGAAAATGCCGACAGCGAACCGACCCAGACCACGTTCCCACGCGACTCGCGTGCCGAGCGCCTTGTGGTCGATGCCGACTCTCCCGCCGCCAGCGGCAACCTTCGACAACCGGTCCTGCCAGGCACAACCGGCTTTGCCGCAGTCATGCAGCAAACCCAACCAGTACGCCAGATCACCGCCCCCGAAGGGCGCGAACCGCCGAGCAAGGGTGGCCGTACCGCGCAGATGAGCCTCGAGAGAGTGCCACACCTCGGTACCAGGAGCAGGGCTATGCGCCCACAACGGATCTTCAGCTCTCACACACAGTCCCGGACTCGATACCCAACACGGACGACCCATAGAGCCATCCGCCCTCGAAGGAGTCAACGCCGTGCTTGCGATCTGTCCGATAGTTGTCTGGGCGATGCGGGCCGGGGACTACCCGGCCCGCAGCGTACGACCACGTCAGCGCCTACCGCTGACGACGTCACGGTGTTGCGACCCTCGGCACCGACTTGCACGCCGGACACCGCAGCCCCTCGGGAGGGGATCGGTGGTCGCCATCAACCACCGGCGACCACTATAGCGAGCGCACCGGGCTTCTACTTCACCGTAACGTCGCATGCCGTAGGTCCAAGTTGGATCAAAGCTTGTGTCCCCAAAGGACATCATGCAAACATTGCGGCGCACCACCGATGGCACTGCCATGGCGCTGGCCGCCCCCGCTCGATGAGTCGCTGGGCAGCAACTCCTCCATAAGGGAGGAGACTGTCCGAAGGGAGCTTCCCCTGATAGGGAACGACGTCACCACCCGGGTTCTGTTACTGATCGTCGCCGTGTTGACGGCCAGCCTGATCGCCATGAGCGTCGGCTGGATCTCCTGGGCGAACGAGCGGCGCGCGGGCCACGCCATCATCGCCGCAGGGGCCGCATTCGGTGGTGCACTGGGCCTGATGATCGTCTCGTACAACTTCGTCATGCACCAGGAAACCTAGGCTCAGCCGTCGGTCCAATCACTCCGGCAGGCAACGCAGGGGCATTGACGGACCCGATGTGCATATCCGTCGGCTGGCTCCGTACAGGGGGCGCCTGCGACATCCCCGAAAGGCCAGGCCCTCAGGCCAGAGCCGCAGCGTTGTTGGCAGCGAGCCAGCCGGCAGGGTTGCCGCAGTCGTGGTACTCGCCGGTGACGGGGCGGATCAGTACGTCGTTGTCGCGGGCGAAGGCGATGACGGCGTCGGTGGCCTGGTACTCGCCGTTCGGTGCCGGAGTCAGTTTCTGGAAGTAGGCCATGGCGTCGGCGGGTAGCAGGGTGCGGCTGATGTTGATGTACGCGGTTGGCTCGCCGTAGTCGTCCGGCTTTTCGAGCAGCTGATCGAGTAGCTGGTGGCCCTCGGCTGCTCGCGGGTGCAGGATGCCGTAGCGATGGGCCTCGGCGCCGGGCACCGTGGCGGCGGCGAGCGCGGCCGGTACTCCGGCGGCGGCCCGGGCAGCGACGAGGTCGGCCAGGTCTGACCCGCCGTCGTTGCGGAGGAGGAGGTCGTCGCCGGCCACTAGGAGGAAGTCGTCGCCGGCGATGAAGTCAGCGGCGACGATCGCGGGCAGCGCGGTGCCGTACCGGTCGTCGCGCGGTTGTTCGATGAACGTGAAGTCGGCTTGGCTGTGCAGGTCGGCGAGGGGCGCGTACTTGTCCTGCCAGCCGCGTGCGGTGAAGTAGTCCTTCAGGTCGTGGTCTTCGGTGAAGTAATGACGCACCTGGCGGCCGATCTCGCCGGGGGCGGTGACGATCGCGATCTCGTGGGCGCCTGCGGCGACGCAGTCAGCGACTGCGTAGGCGACGACTGGTTGGTTGAGGATCGGCAGCATGCACTTGTTAATGGTTTTGCCGATGGGGAAGAAGCGGCTGCCCATGCCGGCGACAGCGATGACGGCCCTCACGCGCTTACCTTTCGGTTGGGTTGCACCGGCCGTCAGGGTGTGGCGACAGTGAGCCGGGCGGATCTGTGCAGCTTACGCATCGCACTGGTCCGATTCGGGGCACATGGCGAAGGCGCGCACGGGTGCGGGCCGCCAGCGCGTCAATGCCGGCGGCCCGCGATGATTCGTCAGCGTGAGGTGGGTGCCTTGAGCATGGTGGTGATCGTGGGTTCGGCGGCGGCTGCGGCCAGGGAGCCGGCCTGACGGATGCGGTCCCACGTCGGGGTCCGGCGTGCGTCGGAGTCGAGGCCGTGGCGCAGGGCCTGCCGGTGGACGCCGTTGAGCATGGTGTCGTAGTCGTGCGGGATGCTCCGGTGGCCTTCGACGTACTGGTGGAGGGCGGCGACGCCGACCTCCGCGACGGTGTGTCCGCAGCGCGCGATGGCGGCGAGCAGGTCGGTGTCGAACGCCAAGCTGTGATCGGCGCTGAGGGGCAGTGCGGTGCGCAGGGCGGTGGCCGGGAAGGCTTTGAAGCCGGCCTGCGGGTCGGTGGCGTCGAGGTGCAGGAGGTCCCGGACGGCTCGTTGGTAGAGCCAGGTGGTGGGGGTCGGACCGGTGGACGGGTAGTAGCCGTGGGAGTCGGGGCGGCGGCGGGAGCCGATGACGGCGCCGACGCCGGGTTGGTCGAGGGCGGCGACGTGGAGTCCGAGTTGCTCCAGTGGATAGGTGAGGTCGAGGTCGGTGTAGGCGAGGATGGTGCGGCCGGCGCCGGCGAGCTCGGTGAGGCCCCAGAGCACGGCGCCGCCTTTGGCGCTGGTGTCGTCGGGGCGTTGCGCGACGGTCACGCGGATCTGCGGGTGCTCGACGTCGATCGCGCGGGCGGCGCGGGCCGAGGCGCCGTCGGTGCTCTCGTCGACCAAGAGGAGGTCGGCGTAGGCGTCAGGACAGGCTTGCAGGAGCCAGCCCAGTTGGGCGACCTTAACGGTGAGCGCGTCGTCGCCGTGTTTGGGGGTGAGGTGATGCGTCTCGGCGCGCATCGGCACGACGACGCCGAGGTCGGCGGGGACGGGACGGGTCAGGAGAGCGGCTTTGGACCGGGCGGCCTTGATGGCGGCGATCAGGCCATGCAGCTGTAGGCCGGCGGGGATGTTGTCGTGGCGGTTCTTGGCGAGGCCGTACACGAAGGCGATGAGGAGTTGGTCGTTGTAGTGCGGGAGGGGGCTGTGTGTCTGGTGACCGGTGAGGTGGTCGGCGACCAGGTGCAGCAGCGCGCGGCCGGTGGGGTCGGCGGCCCAGCACTGGTTGGGGGTGGGCGGGGTGTCGGCTGATCCCCAGGTGCTGCGGACGTGGTCGGCGAGCAGGTCGTAGCCGGCCACGAGGGCGCGTTGGGTGTCGTCCCACCGTGCGCCCTCGTCGGTGAACTCGGCTGCCTGCCACGCCTGCTCCCAGCCGCCCGGCTGGGCTTCGGCGGCGCTTGCGGCGGCGGTGACGTGCTGCCAACGGCGACGGACGGCGGGCCAGGCGCAGGACTGGTCTTCCCCCGAGGCGAGGCTGTCGGCGGCGTTCTCGGCCAGGGCGAGGGCCTGGCTGGCTTGGACGGGGGTGTCGGCGGCGGTCGTGAGCGAGTCAAACCACAGCTCGGCGGCCAGCGTCAGTCCCCCGGTGTGGCCGGCGAGGCCACGGATCGTCTGCTCGCGCCGTGCGAGAAGCGCGGCGCGCACCTGCTGATGGCGGGCGCGGTCGAGAGCGGTAGCGCCCGCCAGGTCGATGAGGGCCGTCGGGACGCGGCCGGCGCGGGCGTCGAGCAGCGCGAGCAGTCCGGTCTGGGCGGGACCGGTCAGGGTGCCCTTGTCCAGGATCGGAGCCAGTAGCTGTTCCAGGACCACCGGGTCCGCTGCGGCTGCGGATGCGCGGAATCGTTCACTGTCGAGGTAGGCGTCGTCGACGAATGCGGGCTGGTGGACGAGGGTCGCCATGGTGCGGGCGAATCGGTGACACGCGCCGGGTGAGGTGCCGTCGGGGAAGAGTCTGCCCCGCAGGGCACCGATCGCCTGCTTGGCATCGGGCCGACGCGCGACGAGCAGCGCGAGTGAGGTGAGGGGCAGGTCCGTTCGCTCGTCGAGCGCGCGGGCGATCCGGTCGGCGGCCGGCACGGCGGTGATCGACAGCAGCGCCCGTACGGTGGCCGGGTCGGGTTCGGCGGCCGTGGCAAGGAGTACGGCGAGGTCGACGTCCTCGTCGTCGTGGCGGTGGTCGAGCAGCGGGGACTGGGCCAGGGGCAGGAAGACCCGGGTAGGTGCGGGGCGTGCTGGGGCGGTCATCGGGTGATCCTTCCGGCGACGAGTTCGGCGGCCTGCCGGGCGGTGTGCACCGGGAAGAGCAGGTTCTGGCGCAGAAACGTTCGTTCGAACGGACTCAGCTCGGCGTGCACGACGGTGGTGCTCTTGGTGATGTCCACCCGCGCGTCGGGCCTGCCGATGCGGGCCAGAAGGTTCCGGACTGTTTCCTCGTCCGGCGGCTGCACTGCCGCGCACACCTCATGCTGGGCGGCGGGGCAGCGCAGGCGGCAGTTCGTGGTGGGCTGGTCGTAGTGGCCGTTGTAGTCGGGGATGTGGCTGCCGCGTTCCACCGCTCGACCGCACGAGGACCGTTTCAGGACCGCAGGGCGCCAGTCTGGGGCCACGTCGGCGTACACCTCGTCGAAGGCGGCCATGATCCGCGCTTCGGTGCCGGCGGTGAGCAGCTTCTTGCCGGGGGTGAAGGAGCCTGCCGGCAGCGGCAGCCCGTAGGACAGGAAGGACTGGACGTGGTCGTCGGCGAACTTCAGCCCGCCGAGGACCACGGTGCGGGCGTTGGCGTCCTTGAAGGTCTGCCAGACGTGACGCAGGTGGGCGTCGGTGGTATTGAGCCCTTCGGCGATCGGCCGGTAGTACGCGAGGACGTTGATCTTCTCGGAGTGCAGGATGCGGCGTAGGAACCGCAGGCGACGCCCACGGTTGGGCGGCTCGATCGACTCGGGCATGGCGGCGTAGCAGACGTTGATGTCGAGGTCGACGTGGACGAGGGATTCCAGGCAGTCGATCTGCTCATCGGAGAGGGTGTACTTCGTGATGCACGAAACGCGGTTGGTCAGACCGAGCTCGTCGAGCAGCTGCAACGCGCGCCACGTTCGCGGCCACAGCTTCGGCAGGAACGCCTCGGAGGTGGACATGTGCAGGCCGATGGGCGTGTGGTGCGGGGTGAACCACGGGTGCGACAGCAGCCGCGCGACGACATCCTCCGGTTCGAGGAACCCGGTCGGCGCCCAGGAGCCGAGGTAGCCGTCGACGGTGTTGCCTTCGCGCCGGTAGCAGTAGGCGCACATCAGGGGGCAGCCGATACCGAAGTCGGCGGACATGCCGCCCTTCATCTGCGAGATCATGTAGCTGGTGTTCAACCCGTCAGGGCCGGCTGTGGCCTGACTCTCGGCGATCTGCTCGACCGTGGCGATCGGCGCGAAGCCGGCCGGCAGCACCGACTTGAGCGCGTGCGGCGCGTCCGGGGTGCCGACGACGCCGGGCCACGCGAAGGCGCAGCGCAGCGCGAATCCCAGGGCGTCGCTCTGGTCCGCATCGAGGTGGTGGGCGCGGGTGAGCGCAGCGATCGTGCGGGCGGGTAGTTCCTGCAGCGGGATGCGGCGGCCGGTGGGCTCGTGCAGCAGCCGGCCCGCAACGACGTCAGCCAGGGCACGCTCCAGCGCCCCAGCGGCGAGTTCGCGCGCCGCGTTCACGACCGGGTAGGGGTCGGATAGGTCGAGGACGGCTTGCAGGCGGCGGGCGACCTCGGCCCGGGCCGCACCGCGGTAGAGGGCCGGTCGGTCGCCGGCCGGTGGGCCGTCGAGGGTCGGTGTGCTGGTCGGACTGCTCACATCTGCTCCTTCTGTGATCCGGTGCTGGCTTCCAGGGGTTCGGGTTGGATCCATCCGTGGGGAGCACGGACGTTCACGCGGCGACCGGCCTCAATGAGCGCGGCGAGATCGTCGGCGTCGAGGGCGATGCCGTCCTGGTGTGCCCGGTCGCGCTGGGACCAGGCGCGGTCTCCGGGCATCCGGGCGCCCTGCTCGCGCACCGTTTGCGCGACAGCGGCTACGCCGGTGGCCAGCGACTCGGCGACGGCGAGGCGGCGCGGGTCGACCGCCACGACGAGCAACCCGCGGCCGTCGTCTCCTGCCGGCAAGGGGGTGCTCCCGGTCAGCGCGCCGACCAGCAGTTCCAGGACGATCGCCAGGGCTTGGCCGCGCTCGCCCGCGGGCAACAGCACCTTGGCGAGGTTCGGATCGTGGACCCGATGCCCGCTCGCGTCGAGGGCGGACCCGGTGGGTAACACCTGTCCGGTGCGGGCCAGGTGGTGCAGGCGGCCCCAGGACATCGCGGCGGCGGCCAGGTCCACCAGCACCGGGCGCTGCGGGTCCGGACTTGGAACTGCGACCGCCAGCGCGCTGCTGCCCAGGATCGGCGTGCTAGTGCCTCCGTGCAGGGCCACGCTGCGTGCGGACGCCTGCGCGGCGGCCACGCCCACCAGGCCGCGCCGGGCCAACTGCGCGGCGGGAATGCCGAGCGCGCCGACGTGACCGGCCCGGCGAACGGTCACGGCGGCGATGCCATAGCGTCGGGTGCGAAGTATGGCTGCGGTGACCGCCAGGCGGGCAGCCACCGGTCCCGGGGCCAGGTCGGCGTCCACGACCAGGACCGCCTCCTCGTCCCGCACAGTCCGAATCAGGGGACGCGGGTTCAGGTGCCCGGTGCGCAGCTTGTCCAGATAGCCCGGGGCCAATCGGCTGCCGTGGCCGGGGATGCCGCGAAGGTCGGCCTCCAGGTGGGTATCGGCCATCGCTCGCGCCCCGACTCGGGTCATCCCCGCTGTCTGATAAAGGCACTGCAGGAAATTGGCGAGTTGGCCGGCCGGAACCCGGGTCACCATGACGCACCGGAGACGGGTACGACACCGTGGGCGCGGCCGTCGCCGAGCAGGATTCGGGCCACCGCCGCGACAGAGGCCCAGTGCGGGCTGAACGCGGCCACCAACACCGGCGCGGGCGAACCGGGCAGGTCGTCCACGTCACCGAACGCGACCTGAACAACCATCCGCCCGCACTCGACCAGCCGGGCAGCTTCCTGGACAGTTCTACTCGGACCCGCCGTCGTGGTGCGGGTGTCATAGCCGTAGACGACGACCGGGCCGGCGGTTGGCACTGGAGCGCCGATGGGCACCTGCACCACGCGGTGGTACGCGGCGAGCAGCGCGGGCAGATAGTCCGGCGTATAGCGGGCACTGTCGGCGCGCCGCTGCCCCTCGTCAGGCACCCGCACCAAGGCCAGCACCTTGCCGGACGGCACGTCCAGCGGAAGGAGCCGGTCTCCGCGCACCACCGCCACCGAACGGTCAGCTACCCGTTCCGCCGCACGCCAGGCCGCCGCGTTCGCCGACGGCCAGTCCGGTCGGACCGAGCCGGGGCTCAGGCCGTACCGCCGATGCAGCGTCTGCACACGGTCCACGGCCTCACCGATCCGTTGGCGATCGATCACGCCCTGCTCGACCGCCGCAGTCAGCGCCTGCACCACCTCCGCGCGCCGCCGAACCGCCGCCGTCTGTGCCGCCGACGAGCTGCGCCCCCGGGAAATCTCCGAGTCCAGCATCACGATGTCCACCCCGGCGGCCACCGCGGCGACCGCCGCCCGGGCCAGGCCACCCAGCGGCTCGTGCACCGCAGGAATCGACAAGTTCTCGCTCACCACCACACCGCCGAAGCCCAGCTCGTCACGCAACAGGCCAAGCACGCGCGGCGATGCCAACGCCGGCTTGTTGTCCAGGGCGAGCACGGTGTGACTGCCGACCATCACGCACGCCACCTGCGCGTCAATCGCCGCCCGGAACGGCAGCAACGCGCCCGGGTTGAGTTGGTCGACCACCGGCGCGACGTGGTGCGGGTCCCCACCAATCCCGCCCAGACCGGGAAAATGCTTGGCGGTCGCCGCGACGCCAGCCCTCTGCGATCCGCGTACGAACGCTGCTGCCAACAGCCCAACCCGTTGAGGATCGGAGCCGAAGGAGCGAGCGCCAACCGCGGCAGCCGCCGGCCATCCCGTGGTGTCGCACACCGGTGCCAAATTCCAGGTCAACCCCACCGCCCGGAGCTGCTCACCGATCGCCGTTCCTGCCAGCTCGGCCAGGTCCTCGTCCTCCGCTGCCCCAATCGCCAGATTTCCCGGCAACTGGGCCACGCCTGGCCAGTCCAGCGCGTTCAACCGGCCGCCTTCCTGATTCACGCTCAGCAACAGCGGCGGGGAACCGGCTAAGTTCTCGCTAGCCATCCGGGTGACCTGGCTCAACCGCGCCGGGCCGGCGACGATGGCTTTACTGATTGGGTCTGCTGCACCGATAGGTGACACCTGAGATGGCTTGCCCTGTGGGCGGGCTGGAAGGATGTCGCTGTGCCCAAGCCCTACCCCCGAGAGTT